>JAUPUU010000209.1 GCA_030917395.1 Cyanobacteriota bacterium erpe_2018_sw_21hr_WHONDRS-SW48-000092_B_bin.40 | reverse complement strand
GGTGGCAAGCCGGGTGTAGCAACTTTGTCGGCTTTGACAGTGGCAGGTACTTCTTTGACTTTAGTTTCGGGCGGGGTCTGGCGCTCAGGTAAGCGCGCTGGGCGGGTTGGTTCTGCCGGTGGAGAGTAGCGAACAACTTCACGCGGCGCAGGTGGCCGTTCTGGCGGACGCACTGGTGGATGTGGCTCAGTCGGTGGAACCACTGGTTTTGGCACATCTGGTGGCTTGGGAGCCGGAGGCGTCGGCAATTCCGGTGGCTTTGGAGCAGGCGGTTTCGGCAGTTCTGGTTTATGTGGCTCAACTGGAGGCAATACTGGTTTTGGCACATCTGGAGGCTTAACCGGAACAGTTACTTCTGGCGGCTTAGCTGGTTTATGGGGCTCAACTGGAGCAATGGGTTTTGGCAGCTCTGGAGCTTTCGGTAATTCAGGGGTCTTTGGCAGCTCAGGAGTTTTGCCAACATGAGGCTCCACGGGGGTAGTGAGAGCGCGGGGGGCGAGAGGTTTATCGGCGAGAGGCTTGTCGGCCAGAGGTGCAGCTAAAGCCACCTTCATCACTGGCGCTTTGATAGCTTGTTCAGCTAAGTGTTGCGGAAAAGATGGAGTCTTACCAGCGCCGCGCCCTTGAGTATCAAAGGCTTCATGGGAAAGTCTGAGGGCAGCATTGTTATCGGCTGGTCCTGAACGCTCACGAGGGACATCTGGCTTCATAGTAAAGGTCTCCTAGCATCAAAGAAAATAAACGGCTCAACTGCTGCCGTGAAATTAGATTACAAGAGGTTTATGGTCAAATTATGGGCGCGAAAAAGCCGAACAGGTTAAACGTTCGGCTTCTCACTTCCACAATTGTCTGAACTGAACAGAGCTATAGAGCCAGATCTACTAATTACACTAACTGACTAAAGAAAATCAGTTACTGGCTTAGAATCTGCTATAGCTGGCTTATCTACAATATCGGCAACTTGCATCACTTTGGCATCGTTACCAATAAACTTGATGCTAGAACCTGGTTTAGCTTGAATCTCTCCACCGGCAGCAAATATTCTGCTGTTTGCTTCAGCAGCAACCGAGCCACCAAATACGAAGGCACGGGCACCGTTGCGTACAACAACATCGGCACCAGGGCGAACCGTAACGAAGGCATTGTCAGAGACTTCCATTCGGTCACACATGCCAGCTTTAAGCACACCTTGATTATGTTGCACGCGAGGGCGATCGACAAGACAATTGTCTTTATCAACAGTAGCCCGGCGTGGGGCATCATCAGGCGTTCTGGTTGAGTGGGAAGACTCAACAACCTTTCCTGCATTAGAGAATGCCTCAGACTTGCGCCCAATATTGAGCACGGTATCTGGATGTATGGCGTGAACTGGCCGCCCTTTCGAGTCAAGTTTAATATCATTGAGAGCGGCGATGCGCCTTACTTCTGCAGCAATTTCGCGGGTGCTGGCGTCGGCATGTCCCGACACTCCCAGCGCACGCCTGGCCACAAGGGCCAGGTTATCGCCTTTCTCAACTTTATAAATACCTTGGTCTAGCAGGTCATGCACCCAGCTATTGCGGTACATCTTAGCCGGCGGATTAATCCGCTCTTGCACTTTCATATCGGTGTAAGCAGATGTTGCTTCCAAAGATAAGCTTGTGCGAGTGTCTGGACGACTGTCGCCACTGTTAGTTAAGCGGCTATCAGCCTGGCTCTCTCTTACTGCAACTTCAATTCGATCAGCAGCTTTAGTAGCCACCGGAGTGCCAAAAGAATCATATGTTTCCATGGCTCTACCTTACTTTTTCTTGGCTTTGGCAGGGTCGTCGCAATCATCGTCCTTAGCCTTAGGTGCAGGTGGCTTATGGCTTGGTGGGCGATGAGCAGGCTTAGGAGGAGCAGGAGGAGTGACATCGATTACAGCGACGCCAACTTCAACCTTGTTCTCGATGATCACAGGACGATCTTGCAAGCCTTTGACAGCTTTGTCGATTTGATCAACCTTAGCTACCAGAGCTTCATCAAGAATGCGCTGGTCTCTTGCGTTGTTAGCTGGCTCAACAATGATCAATGGTCTATCTAGTCCAGCAGCTTTAAGAGTCTCAACGTTGGCAGCAGAGCCAGTTGCTAGAGTGGTGCAGACATTATCCAGTTGCATGGAGCTTAGTGCTTTAGCATCTGAAATGCGGCTTACTCTGCGACCAACACTGGCGGCCATTGGGTTGCTGTCCATTTCGCGACCGGCTGCTAGTTCAAGCTGGAAGCTCGATAGAGCAACTTGTGCATGCTCATCACTGGCTTTGCAAACAGACTGCATGGTTTCTTGGAAGTCACGCATCTTCAGACATGATTCGTTAATAGTTGATTTGCCGCCGCTGACACCAATACCGAGTACATAGACTCCAGCACTGCCGCCTTCACTGCAAAAACCTGAAGCATAGACGTTCGGAGCACTAGCGCTACCGCCATAATAGTTGGTGCGGCTGTTGTCACTTATGCTTGAACTACCACCACGGGACGATGAATTAGATGTCGAATCGCCAGTGCGGTTGTTATTGGTGTTGGTTGAACTCGAAGTAGAATCGCCAGTTCGAACGTTGTTGTTGACGTTATTGCGGACGTCATTGCTGACATTATTTCTGACATCAGTGCTGACGTTGTTGCGCACATCATTTGTATTGCGATTAGCGTTATCGTTGCGATTGGCGTTGTTGTTGGCATTATGATTGGCGTTATCATTACGATTAGCGTTGTAGTTCGCATTGGCATTATCGTTGCGATTAGCATTCAAGTTAGCGTTGGCATTGTCGTTGCGATTAGCATTGTTATTGCGCGAACGATTTGACATATCGACATCGTTGTAGTTGATGCCACCAGGCGGGGTAATAGGGCCGTGTGGTTCGACGGGTCTGTCGTTAGTCATAGTAGATTCCTCCAAGGGTGGGGTGTCGCATTTACGCGAACATAGCTCTGCTGCTCGCAACTGACACATCAGTCACCGCAGTCAAAACATTTGTGGTTACGAACGGTGGGCTTACTAAAAGTAGGAGCGCCGCGGTTCCTTGGTAGAACATTACAAGAAGCTTATTGGCATTTTAGGGGCAAAGAAAAAAAATTGTATATCGGTGGATATTGGGCATATTCAAAGTATGGTTACTGCCAGGTAATAGATGGCTATTCCCCCGAATAATCCTAATAGCAAGCCAGACAGCGAGCACACCCCTCCCAACCGAGGGCTGAATAGCATTCCGAACAACGGCCAGAATAGCGGACAGAGTAGCGAAACTGGCCCTATCGCCCCCTCTTACAAACCAGGTCTATCAGAAACCTGGAGTACGATGCACATGCTCGCCCTCGACTCGACAAAGCTTTCGGGGCAAGCACAAACGGCATCTCTACCTATGGGTAGAGGAATGACAAAAGTCTACTCAACCGGCGACATAGTCGATAACTCTTACCGACTGCTCTCGCTGCTAGGTACGGGCGGCATGGGCGTGGTCTTTCACTGCCAGCATCTAATACTAGGCAAAGAATACGCTCTCAAGCTGCTTGCTGCAGACAAACTTAGTGCCGAAAGCTGGTCGCGCTTTCAGTCGGAAGCCAAAGCCCTGGCTCGCTTGCACCATCCCGGTGTGGTCGGCATTCATAATATGGGCATTGATGCCCAAGAATGCCCCTACTATGTAATGGACCTACTGGAGGGTCAGTCGCTATCGCAAATAGTCAAAGACAATCGGCGCTTACCAGTAACAAGAGCTCTTCCTATATTTATCCAGCTAGCAGATGCTCTAGATTCTGCGCACCAGCAAGGAATCATTCACCGCGACATCAAACCATCCAATGTGATGGTGCTCCAAGAAAAAAATAGCGACAAAGTAAAACTAGTAGACTTCGGTATTGCCAGGCTCTCCAATCGCGGGGTGGGCAATGCCTTTGACAGCCAGAACAAAACAGCGGCAGGCACCGTATTTGGTACTCCTTATTACATGAGCCCCGAGCAAAGCTTGGGCAAACCAGTCGATCACCGCTCAGATATCTATTCACTCGGATGCGCACTCTTTGAGGCTTTGACTGGTGTTCCACCATTTTGTGGTGGCAATGCTTTCGAGACAATCTTGATGCACCAAACCAACGAGGCTCCATCACTTAATAGCGTTTATCCTCAAGGAAACTTCTCCAGCTCGCTCGAAACGGCCGTCGCTAAGATGCTCAAGAAAGATGTAGAGGAGCGCTACCAGAGCATGAAGCAAGTGGCTCATGATCTAAGTCGCATACAAGAAGGCAAATCAATTGGCTTTGAAAAATCTGGAAACAGAAGTGTGGCTGAACTCAACTTCAGTGACGAAGAAGATTACAGAAGTGCAGCACTCGGAGCAAAGAAACAACAAGCAAAGCCTTCAGCAAAAACGTTGGCAGCAATCGCTGCAGCAGGACTGTTGATTTCACTGGGTGCAATCAGCATCTGCCTCGCGGCCAAAGGTGTTTTCACAGAGGCAGCCGATTTGAATAATGAGGGTAAAAGTACCTCCGCAAAAAGCAATAAAGAAGATTCAACAGGTGGAGACTTCCAGCTCGAAAACCTAAAGAAGCACCTCAAGAAAAACGATACTTTGTGCAAAAGCTCTGTAAATGCAGCTGGCAAACCAGTGCGGCAATTCATTTTTCCCGACAACGACTATCTCGGCTACATAAGATGGGGCGACAATCCACCTCAGAGAGCAATGAAAACAATTGAAGTGCCAAAGAATGAGAAAGTCTATTTGTACTTACAGTGCGTTTGCACCCCTTTTCCCGAGATCTGCGACAGATTCGGCAAGGACAACTTAGCTGGCCTTGAAATTGTTACCTTCAAACCACCACAAGTAATCAAATCGCTAAAATCGTGGACAGCCTTAGAGCACCTCTCTTTCTCGAATTCACTAGAAAGAGTAAAGGGAATCGACTGTTCAACACTTGCAGTCGAGGACCTCCCGCTGCTTGACCAACTGACCCAGTTAAAGTCGCTCGGTATAGCGGGTGAAGCGAATATAGGCAAGCCAGATCACGGTCGTGAATTGACTGGTGCCAGCATTACAAAACTGAAACTACTAAACTCACTGCACGCCTTGCAGCTACAGGAAATCAAAGATGTTCAGCCCATGCTCCAAGAAATTACGAAACATCCTAATCTAAGAGACATAACTCTGGTCGGACTAGACATTAATGACGCAGATTTAGCAGCACTTGCAAAAGCCAAGAATATTGAAACACTGCGGATTTATCAATGTAATGGAATCACTCCAGCTGCTGTGAAGTCCTTGATGCAAATGCCAGGCCTAAAAGTCGTGCGCGTTGACCAAACCTGGCCACCGGAAGCAAAAAAGAAACTCCTGGCCGCAGGAAAAAGCTGGGAGTACGAAGACTATAAGAACAATGCGAGACAATAGACTCGCTTCTCAATTCTCAAGTTCTCTTTTACAGCCCATTTGCTCTTGGTAAGCGGTTTTTTTGTACGTATTGTCGGAAAGCTGAAAAAGAGTTCGTTGGTGCTATAAGAAAAAGCACTCAGGATTGCCAAGAGCGAAAAATCCCCAATAAAAAACCCCGAGCTTTTGGCTCGAGGTTTCTTAGTTCACTTGGATAATAAAAGACCCACGCTATTCACGTGGGTCTTTTATAAATCCTGGCACCGGGCTATCTTTCCAGGCAGTCACCCACCAAGTATTGTCGCTGCTAACCGTCTTTACCGTCGTGTTCGGGATGGGAACGGGTGTGTTCCGGTCGCATTGGCACCAAGAACCTTTTAGGGTTATCGGAGATTGCTCTCCAATACCCTGAAAACTACATATTGAGGTTTTATTCGTATTTCACAAGCTTATTCAAAAGCTTCACGCTTTGTCATTTCAAATTACTTTGAGTGACTTATCTTTGTTGGATAAGCCCTCGACCGATTAGTAACGCTCAGCTACATGCTTGCCTTTCGGGGCATTTCTACCTGCGTCCTATCAACCCGGTGGTCTTCCGGGGGTCTTACTAGCTTAACGCTATGGGATTTCTCATCTTGAGGTGGGCTTCGTACTTATATGCTTTCAGCACTTATCCTCTCCGAGCACAGCTACGCTGCGTTTACCGCTGGCGCGATAACAGCCATACTGGCGGCTCGTTCGTCCTGGTCCTCTCGTACTAGGGACGACTCCTCTCAAAAATCCTACGGGCATGCCGGATATGGACCGAACTGTCTCACGACGTTCTGAACCCAGCTCACGTACCGCTTTAATGGG
>JAUPUU010000023.1 GCA_030917395.1 Cyanobacteriota bacterium erpe_2018_sw_21hr_WHONDRS-SW48-000092_B_bin.40 | reverse complement strand
TTATGAGCAATGAAATGTACAAAGAAGCAGCTAAAGAGTTCAAAGCAGCTCTGCGCGAAGCTGAACGCATAAGCTATTCTTACTTTCCCTTTCACAATACAATCACAGGCCTCTTGGCCCTCAATCAAGAAGCCGATGTAAGGGCCATTCCCCTTGAAGAATTGCGACAGAAGGTAGACTCTCGAGTGGAGAAATTCGGCGACAACAATGACAATGCCTCTAGTGCCAATAGCAAGAATGATCTAGCCGCACTAAATTTTCACTCCTTCGCCACCATCTACAGAGAGCTTGGCGACATCGAAGCGGCCTTGAGCAATCAAATAAAGGCCTTAGAAATAGCAGAAACACTCGAACACGAAGATCAACCAGACAGAGCTTCGGCTCTAACACTCTTTGAAGTTGGCGAAATCAACAAAGCACAAGCGGAAATTCTATTTGAACAAAATCGCTATCGAGATGCGCTCAATTACTGCAAAAAAGCACTGGCGAAGCAAGAACAATTTCTCGGCGCCACTCACTATGATCTACTAGATAGCCTCGAGTTAGCTCACGAATGCTGCCAGCAGCTTGGAGATCTGGACGGCAAAGCAGCAATGGCAAGCAGAATCAAGGCAATAGACCCTTTTGATCTGGGTTAAAAGCTGACCTGAAAAACCTGGCACAGGTTGATTCGTTGAGTAAAGCTAAACTCAACGAATCAACACGGCCTTGAGTTCACCTGTATAATTAGCCCACTGTATATATTTCATTCTTCGAGGTTCTTATGAAGTCCAACGACGTCTCCAGCGTGGCTGAAGCTACATCTACACACCTGAGAATCGGGCCTCATGACGACCTGGTCGAAAGCTGTATCGACGCCGAGTATGAGGCTGAAGAGGGCGAGCCTGACGCGCTTGAAGAGTCTCTCAATGCTTATATCGCCGTGGCCATTCTCGGTGAAACAGTTGAAGAACGAGTAAAGGCAGCCCACAAAGCCTTGAAAGCAACCAACAATAGCTGTGGTGTAGCCAATTTGATTCTGGCTCGCGAAGGCTCTAGCGACAACAAAGAGGCCCTAGAGTATGCCCAAAAGGCTGTGGATCAGCTCAAAGAAGAATGCAGCGACGAAGATTTTGAGCTCTATCAAGTGGATGCAGAAGCTTACACCCAAGCCGTTGCAGACCTGGCCCAATTAAACTGGAACTGCGGCAAAAAGACTGAGGCAATCGAGATTGTCACATCGTTCTTGCATGAATACAAAGAAGAATTACCGGTCGAATTTAAAGCTATTCCGCGCGAGCTAGCCATAAGCTTTTTACTCCAGCTAGGAGAAATCAGGGCAGCCCAGGCCATGCTGCAAGATGAAACAGAAAACGATGAGCAATGGCACTATCTCAATGCTTTGATTCATTTTGCCTTAACCGGTGACACTCTAATTTCACGAAGCGCCTTATCGCGGGCATTGATGAAAGGCACACTGATTGCCGGCGGCCTGACCAAAGATGATGAAAACTTACATGAAACAATTGTTGCTTTCGGTCTCGATAGACACATTGAAGACACAGCGCCAGCATGGCATTCAGTCAAAGGCGCTATAGAGTGGTTAAATGATTTCTTAGAACAGCCACTGGCTCGCCACAACCGCAAGCTTGAAGAAATCGCTAAGTCTGCTGACGACTTGCAGCGCTGGAAGCGCTGGGAAGACGCCCTTGAAAGCGCTCAGCACTTCACTGAAAAGAACAATGAAAAAGAAGCAAAGAACTCTTTGAAAGCTGCCCTGCGCGAAGCAGACCGCATCGATTATTCCTACTTCCCCTTCTTCGAAACAGTATCAATTTTGATGGAATTCTCAGGCGGAGAGAAAAAAGCACTGGCTGACTTAAAGACTCAAATTGAAGCCCGGGCCAAGCGTTTTGAAGCCGATTCGACACTAGGCGGACCACTCAATGCCCTGCAATTGCAGGCCTGTGGCACGTTGTTCGACTTCCTTCAAGAGTACGAAGCATCACTGGCCCTACACCAAAAAGCCACAAGCCTGGTGACTGAACAAGTGGCTCAAAATGAAGCCAACCTCACACTTGTAGATGATGTTGACGTGCGCAATGAGCTAGCTGGCACCCTCTTTGCCATGGACCGCTTTGCCGAAGCCCTGCCGCTTTATCTCACCAATGCCGAGGTTTTAGAAAGGTATCTTTGCCCCGACCACGTCGAACTACTGGAGATGCTAGAACCAGCCTACCGCTGCCTCTCCAGCCTTGGCCAAGAAAAAGAAGCAGAAGCCATGTTGGCCCGCATCAATGCCATAGACCCGACCTATCTTGAGGCCCTTGCGGCTGCCGAGCATGACTGCGACGACTGCGGACACGACCACCACTAGCCCTTGCCAAGCAGTAGCGGCTCTGTGTTATATTTGACCTAACTGTCAAGAATCACAGGATAGCTACGAACGGTCGGTCACAGCAAATTGAACTACCTGCACGGACTCAAAGAAGCACAATACATAGTGCAGACCTTAATGGGCCTGAGCTGGCTGGGCTTTTCCGTCTATCTATTCTGTAAGCCCGATGCCAACTTAATTTGCGACACCGTTCCAGCGATACTAATGTTTATCACTGGTAGTGTTTGTGTATTCTTCGGCATCGAAGCTTACCTATTGCGCGACGATCCAGAAATCTGGCGGTAGCTCCAAATAGTCACTGTAGCAATTGAGTTTGTAGCGCAAAGCTAAATCATGTCTGACCTTTGCAAAAAATGCGGCAAACCACCACTGGCTGAAAAAGCCGGTTCGTTCACATCTTACTTATTCCTGCACAACTATTGTCAGTGTGATCAAAAATCTGATTCACCCAGCTCAGTAGCGCTGCCATCATCAACACGGCCAACACCAATTAAGGCGGAGAATCTCAGCGTCTGCTCACGTTGCGGCAAGGCCCTCGGCGCCAAAGAGCGCTCGGGCTCATTCACATCCTTTCTCTTCAAAGATTTGCGCTGCCAATGCAAGAATCCTGTAGTAGCTAAGCCTGTAGAAGCTAAGCCGCTAGAATCAAAGCGCACAAATACCTCGTACCGCTCCACACACAAATCAACTCGTCACGACACTCGCCAGCAGCAGTTAAAAGAATCACCGAGCGCAAGCAGCAATAGGTCACTAAAACTTGGCACTATTATCGGTGGCACCTTTAAAATAGAATCTATCATCGGCAGCGGTGGCATGGGAGTAGTCTACGCTGCCGAGCATACAGGCTTACACCGTCGCTTCGCTCTAAAAATCCTGGCACCAGAGCTAGTCAACGAACAGACCTGGAAACGCTTTCAGGCAGAGGCAAAAACCTTAGGTGCACTGCACCACAGTACTCTAGTTAACGTCTACGATCTAGGCTTACACGACCATTCGCTACCATACTATTCAATGGAGCTTCTAGAGGGTCGCACTCTAGAGCAGATTCTAATAGACGACGGCGCGCTCTATCTCGACGAAGCAATCGAAATCTTTCTCCAGGTCTTAGACGGTCTCGCCTATGCTCATCGAAACGACATTATTCACAGAGATCTAAAGCCTGGCAACATCATGGTATGCAATGTTGACGGCGATACAGTCGTGAAGATTCTTGATTTTGGCATTTCAAAATTCCTCCAACTTGGCCGACAAAATCAAAGCCTTACTATGGTCGGTGAGACTTTCGGCAGCCCCTTTTATATGAGCCCAGAACAAAGTGTCGGGGGCGATGTAGATGCCCGCTCAGACATCTACTCAATCGGTTGCTCACTCTTCGAAGCCCTAACTACATACGTTCCATTTGAAGGTGAATCCCAGATGGAAATCATCATGATGCATGAACAAGATGAGCCACCACTTCTAGCCGAAGTCGATCCTGACACAAAGTTTCCTGACTCAATCGAATACGTTGTAGCGAAGTGCCTGGCAAAGCATCCAGATGATCGCTACCAGTCGGCAAAAGAACTAGCAATTGATTTAAAGCGCATCAAAGAGAACAAGTACGCTCGCAGTTTTTTTGAAGGCAAGAAACCATTCAAATCAGTCAGTCAAAGACGCTCCGAAATTGCTGACAATGACTCACCGAGCAATTCCAAGCGAGCAATGGTGGTACTCACCTCACTTATTGTGCTGGCGGCCTTGACCATAGCCGCTGCAACAATTACCTACTCGGGCCAGCTTGCAAGCAGTCTGATCAATAGAAGAAAAGATGACAGCACTAGCAACGCCATGCCGACCTACTATTCTCAACTTTCAGAAGATGGCAGCACCATCGAATTCAACTTTCCAGAAGAGCAGATTGGCCTAATCAACACCAATCGAAAAATGATTGGCGCTGTTCCAGCCGCAGGAAAAGTTCAATTTCCCGCAGACAAAAGGCTATTCTTTTTCACTAATCGCTACAGTGCGATCCATCCAGAAATCATAAAATGCTTTCGCCCAGACGACTTGTATTGCTATATAACACGATATAAATTCGAGAATAAAGAGCAACTTAAAGACACTCTCGTATACTTAAAACAGCTTACTGGTATCAAACGACTAGAACTAGCAGAATGCGATTTTAGCGATGACGAAGTAGAAGAAGTCAACGCTATGAGCAACCTCGACTGGATCGACCTCAAGAATACCAATCTAACACCAGTAGGCCTGAAAAGCTTTAAGCTCCTCAAGCAGCTTAACTACATCTCCTACGACTTAAACAAATACATTTCCAATCTGCTAGAAACCATAGCTGGCAGCGAACAGCTAGACACTCTCTACATTTCCACTCCGGACAAGCCCATTACCATGCACGATGCGAAGCTAATAAAGACGCTGCCGAATCTAACCACTTTAAACATAGAGAACACCGGCGCTACTGATGAAATCTTAATGGAAATAGCCTCTATGCCCAGTTTACAATCGATCAACGCGCGCGGCGGCAAAATCACTAAGCAAGGCTTCGAAGCGGTCACGAAAAAATACGGCAATCGTCTCAAAATTGCCGTAAACCCGGCCGATTTTACACAGTCAATTAAGCAAGCGAGCGGTCAAAAACTACCAGAATTCGATGAAAAAGATAGCCAGCCAGAGAAATAAGCAGCAAAAAAAGGAAAAATCATGAAAGACAAAATCACCGTCTACGAAAAACCAACCTGCTCAAAGTGCCGCGAGATGGCAAAGCTATTGAAAGAAGCTGGCGTAGACTTTGACAAGATCAACTACTATGTCGAACCACTAAGCCAAGCCAAGATAACTGAACTGTTGAAAAAGATGGATATGCCAGCACGTGGACTGCTGCGCACCAGCGAAGCAATCTATAAAGAGCTGGGCTTAGCCAAGGCCGATCTTTCAGATAAAGAATTGGTGGCACTAATGGCGAAACATCCCGATTTGATTCAAAGACCAATAGTAGTTAGAGGTGACAAGGCTATACTGGGACGCCCCACCGAAAACGTACAAGCACTCTTGAATTGAGCCTCAACAGGACAAGTTAATAGCAATGACTAGCCAGCCAGAATCACGTCGCAGCTTTCTCGGCAAATGTTTCACAGTAGCTACTGCCATCGCAGCCAGCGAGCTACCTGCCCTTGCCCTGCCCCTGCCAAAACTAGCCAGCGGCAGCGCTATCGATAGCACGGAGTTTAAAGGAAAGACTGTTTTCTACCGCCTGGTCAATAAAGCTACCGCTAAGAACTGGCAAACCCTACCCATGGGAGAACTAATAGGCAAACTGGCCCATGAGCTTGAAGGAACACCATATGTTGCTTCTACTCTAGAGATATATCCCGATCGAGAAGTGTGCTCGGTCAACCTGCTTGGTCTTGATTGTGTTACCTTCATCGAAACCACTTTAGCTCTGGCACGCATGTTGAAGAAAGGCGGCCGCAAACCCGAAGATCTGCTCTCTGAAATCGCTTTGATTCGCTATCGCAACGGCACCACAGGCGATTACAGCACACGCCTGCACTATATGAGCGACTGGCTGGCCGACAACACGAACAAAAGCATTGTCAAACCCTTAGATCAGCTTCCTGGAGCGGTTCCCTTCACTCAGAAAGTTGGCTTTATGTCGACCCATCCAGCCAGCTACAGAAGACTAATTAGCCAACCAGAGCAAGTGGAGAAAATCAAAAAATGCGAAGAGGCAATTAACGGTCGCAGCCTAAAATATGTACCGCTAAATAAAATTGCAACAGTTGAGCCCCTCCTCAAAACTGGCGATATAGTAGCAATATGCACCAGGCAAGCAGGTCTCGATGTAGTTCACACCGGCTTTGTCTATCGCACAGCTGATGGCATTGCCCACTTCATTGATGCCTCCTCTTCTAAAAGCAAAATGAAAGTCACTCTCGAATCTGGGCCCATTAGCGGCTCATTGCACTGGTCCAAAAATCTAACCGGTGTAATGTTTGCTCGTCCGCTAGAATTGTAAGACGAGGTCGCCAATGACAGAGACTGTTTGTAAAAGTTGTGGCAAACCATTTCTAGCTGAGCGCGCCGGCTCCGTTACCTCATTCTTCTTTCAGCACAATTATTGCCAATGCCACAGCAACAGCAGCAAAACCGGCTCTGCCACTACAAGGCAAAGAATTAGTGGCGCCCAGTCAGCTACCGGGCAAAGCCAAATCTGCAAAAATTGCGGCAAGTCACGACCAACAACCAAGCGGGCAGGATCATTCACTTCCTTTCTTTTTAAAGAGCTAAGATGCACTTGCCCTGGCGCGGCCAGTGGCAATTCAGCTAAAAATGTACGTTCCCAGATTGGTCGAACCACTACCGCTGCACGCACAGCTCAGCGGCGGCAGTTTACTCAAAGCATTAAAAACAGAGTACCGACGGCACACAAGTCTGATACTCCTACCATTATTCCGGTAGACTCGGTGATCGGTGGTTTCAAAATAATCTCGCTCATCGGGGTCGGCGGAATGGGTGCGGTCTACCTGGTAGAGCACTTGTCTCTGCATCGCCAACTAGCATTGAAAATATTGACACCAGAATTGGTTAACGAACAAAACTGGCAGCGTTTCAAAGCTGAAGCCAAAATCTTGGCCTCCCTAAGTCACCCCACCCTTGTGCGAGTCTACGATCTAGGAATACATGCAGGCTCAATTCCCTTCTATTCAATGGACTACCTGAACGGGCGCAGTCTTGAAGAGATTCTAGCTGATGATGGGCCGATAGACCTAGCCACAACAATTAATATTATGCTTGAAGTACTCGATGGTTTAGCATATGCCCATCGCCATGGTATCGTTCACCGCGATCTTAAACCAGGCAATATTATGTACTGCACCATTGACGGTGCCAGAGCAGTCAAAGTGTTAGACTTTGGTATCTCTAAACTACTAGACAATCGCAGCACAACTCAAGCTCTTACTGTCGCTGGTGATATCTTCGGCAGCCCTTTTTATATGAGCCCTGAGCAAAGCATGGGCGAAGCAGTAGACGCCCGCTCTGATATCTATTCAATTGGCTGCACTCTATTTGAGATGTTAACAGGCTTTGTACCTTACGAAAGCGAATCCTCCATAGAAATCATGCTCATGCATCAAGAAGCTGATATTCCCCTCTTGGATGAAGTCACCGATATTGAATTTCCACCAGCAGTCGATCTGATACTAGCTAAATGTCTAGCTAAATCACCAGATGACCGCTATCAATCGGCAAAAGAATTGGCCATTGATTTAGAGCGCATAAGGGATGGCAAAGAAGTTCTCGCCTACGCAAAAGGCTTTGCTCAGCGCGGCGCTCTAGTAAAAGAGAAAGAAGAAGAAACGGCCAGAGAAACTTCTATATCAGCTATTGTTTTAGGTGGACTGGCGGCAGCAACCCTAATTATCTCCAGCTTGGTCTTTTACTATTGGTCAAATATACAAAAAGCAGGGTCTAGCAACAAGCCGACTGTCAATGCAGTTTTCTCTGGTGAGCATGTACTGCCATCCTCCGAATTCTCAGAAGTAGCGTCGCAGCCAAAGTATATTTCCGAATTCTCCAAAGACGGCCAAAGCATTATCTTTCATTTTCCATCAAATCAATCACTAGGTAAAATCAATAGCGACGGTGCTGAGGAAAAATCATTTGACGCGCAAGGAACAGTTACTCTGCCACTTAAATATGGCATTCGCTTCAACGCCAACAAATACATGATTGAACATCCAGACCTTTTCGAAGGCTTTAGACCAAACGACTTGGCTTGCTTAACGGTGCCAAGCAGCCCAGAAGACATCGCCAAAGTGAAAAATGCAGTGGGCGCGATCTGCAAGTTAAGCGGATTGCTCAGGCTAGATCTGCAGCTTTCGAATGTTAACGATGAGGACCTTGCTGAAATAGACAAACTGAGCAGACTTGAAGACCTCAATGTCAATTTCACAGATATTACCGGAGCCGCATTGGCTAAACTAAAACGTCTAAAAGAATTGCACTCAATTTCATTCAACTTCAACAAAGGCACTCACGAACTAGTGCAAGCCTTGGCAGGCTCTGAAAAAATTCATAACCTAAGCCTTGACTCACCAGACCTGCCGCTGTCAGAAGACGATTTGCGACTGATTGCAAAAATGAAAGACATTCACATTCTCAATCTTCAAACCTGCGAACTCAACGACAAAAAACTTGAACTTCTTTATGGTATGCCCAATCTCAAGAGGCTAACCATAAATGGCAACGATGTCACGAAAAAGGCCATTGAGAAATTGAAAAAAGCCTATGGTAGCCACAAAGTACAAGTAGTCAGCTCCGTGTCAGAGTTGTTAGAGTCAAAAGGCGCTGGCAAAGGTGACATGAAAACGGGCTTCTAAGGGGAAGCTCGCCGGCGCAAGCCGCCAAATTCCGGCAGGCTATCGAGCTGGCTCAGACTCTGGAGGTTGAGATTGAGCCACAGAGTCAGCAGCCTTTTGAAGTTTTGCCGCAATATCGGGCGCAACCGCAACCACCGGCAACTTTAAGAAGCCGAAGTCGAAATCGGCTTTGGCTGGCGCACCAATGCTCGGTCGCCGATACAAAGACTGAAACAAAAGACAGCTTGCCAGATAAGAGCCACACGGACTTGGGTGATGACTATCCGGCGCATACAAATCAATTTCGGGAAAGCGGGAACGGCAGTAGAAGAAAGCATCGCCAATTCTAATTAACTGTGCATCAATCTTGCCAGCTACCAGCGACGCGTTAGCGGCAATCTTGCTCTGATCGTCAAGCCGATTTCGATCAGCCCAAGTCTCGAACAGAAAAACTTTAGCGCCAGCTTGCCTAGCTAGCGCGGCCATCTTTTGCCCATACTCTATGGTTGGCTTGGTATCATTCAACGAGCGAAAGGACTGCTCCTGTAGAACGACATAGTCAAATTTCTGCTCTCTCAACAAAGATTGATAACGGCCAATCTTATAGTGATCTTCTAGCGAAACACCAGGTATCACTAATTGATAAACTTCAGGCCTCGCTTTGCATAGGCTTTCAGCAAACTTAGATACTGTATTAGGTGTCATGTAATAGAACGTTAAACTGTTGCCAACAAATAAAATCTGAGGAGCTTTAGCTGAAGAAGCGGCACTGACATGCTCTGTACAGGCAACTCTAGTTCGAATAAGCTCCTCTAGTTGAGGACGGTTTCGCGCTACAAAAATGATCGAAGCAACGGCAGACAATGCAAATAAGCTGACGAAGAAAAAAATTATTAGTCTTATTACTTTCTTCATCGCTTCTTCTCCGCTGCCCCCTCTAGCTGGGTATAGAGAACGTCACAGCCATTATCTGTGCAGCGTGTAATTTGCATCTTCCCACCCAAAATTGGCTCTCTCACTTTATGAACAGTGACTACCTGATTACCAATTACAATCGCCACGGAGCGACCACAATTTTCGCGAGTAAAAGTTTCGAGGGGAGCAACTTGCCCTTTGGCCAATTCTAAAAGTAATTGTTTCTTGCCCTGTGCATCAACCTTCTTAGCCGGCTTTTGAGCAAGACTTATTGGAATAAAGTGATCTGTACTTAGAGCAACAAATCTTGGCTTATCGGGCAGGTTAGGTTGGGTCGGTTCAAGTAAGTGACCATCATCGATCAAAATGCGCTCATTGGCACCAGCGGGCTCTAGCGATTTAGAACTCTCAGCGTCGCGCAAAACCAAATAAATACCATTGCGAAGCGTTGAATCTTCAGCCAAAACTAAAGCCGGAAACAACGCTATTAGAACGGAGGCAAGAACTGGCGTTAGACCAGCTAAAATTGCAGCGAAGCACCGTCTTTTACTCATAACCATCTCCCTAACTCTGCACATTTTACCCAGCATTAGAAATTACAAGCAAAGTGCTGTTTGCCTCATGAGTAAGCCAATCTTAATGGTGTCTTAATACCATGACCTAGATTCGCGGATGGAAACGGGTATACAAAACTAATGGCATCCCAAGCTGCCTCGTGTAGTGGGTGAAACAATGAAAGAAACAGAAATTGCTGCAGGCTTTATCGGCTTCATCACCCTGGGAATCTGGCTTTTGCTCAGACCTTTGGTCTGTCAATTTGCAGGGCCGAGCTGCCTGGCATTAGATGCCATTGTCGTTTGGTGCTCAGCACCGACAATCTTAGGATTTTGCAGTGAATTGCTCTTATATATTGGCATCAATTCACCAGCGGCCATGCAAAAGCTATGCTACAGAGCGGGGCTGCTGTGCACCAAAACAGCAGTGCTAATTGACCAATTCAACTTGATGGTACCAGGCAATGCCTTCGCCTACCACGCCAATAGTCGAAAAGTCTTAGTCGGTAGCTTCTACAATGTTCTAGAGCAAAAGGCCAAAGCAAAAAAATATGTTGCCAATCTGGTCAAAACCTTAAAAGCAGATAAAGACCCCGGGGCATTGAGGGATCTCGCCAATTGTCTCATGCTTCTCTCAGAGCTAGTTCACGGTGAAGGCAACTACAAAGAAGCAAAATCACTAGCCGAACAGTCACTCGAAATACTCAGAAAAACTGCGCCCGATAAAACCAGCGAAGGCGCCATGCTTACCGATCTTTGCGCCACATATATGAAGCAGGGGCTAATTGAAGAATCAATTAGTGTAGGCCGAAGTGCTGTTGAATGTTTTGATATGACTAACAACGCACTAGATCAACTACAGGCAATTGCCTATAACAATCTGTCGTTAGCATACAGCGAGGCTGGTGAATTCAGAGAGGCTCTAGACTGCTCAAGACGCGCACTAAAGCTCAAGCTCGCGGCTAGCGCAAACAAGCCAAATCTTTCGGTAGCCATAGCCCATGTAAATATTGCCGACCACTTGCTCTTGTTAGAGCGCTACGACTCTGCACTAGTTGAAGCCAAGGCAGCACTGGAGATTCTCGATGCCCAGGGATTTGGTGACAGCATGATCAAAGCTACAGCCTGGCAAAATCTCGGTCACTCCTATTTAGGCTTGGGCCAACTGAAAGAGGCGAAGGAAAACTTGCTCAAAGGCGCTGCTAGCAAAAGTAAATTGCTGCCAGCTAAAGATCCCGAATGGGCTCAGTTAAATCTTGATCTAGCGCGCCTACACGCAGCTCTGGGAGATAAGAGTCTTGCTGATAGTCACTTCGGCAAAGCAGTGGACCTTGGAGAGAAACTGCTAGGCTCGAAGCATCCCAAACTGGCATACATCTATAGGCAGTATGCTAAATACTTGGAGCAAACACACAGGGAAAGCCAGGCCGAAGTATTGCGGACAAAGGCAAACGAAATTGACGCATATCGAGCGAAACTGAAAGAAGCGAAGTGACTATAGCTTCTCAGCTATAGAGCGCCAGTTGCGCTTTTCCAAATCTCTAAAGTTTGAAATACTAGCAATTGATTCTAGATAGCTCGCTAACTTGGGCAGTTCACAATCATCAAGAGCACCAAGGTACGGTCTGACAAAAATGGCATTGCCAAAATGCCGATTAACTTTGCGCGGCTCGTCTTCTAGAATTAGCACACGGTCTAGGTCAAAACCCTTTTTCTTGACTTTATGCAAGTCTTTGAGAAAGTACTCTTCTTGAAGAGTAAAGTCAG
The DNA here is from genome assembly GCA_030917395.1 of Cyanobacteriota bacterium erpe_2018_sw_21hr_WHONDRS-SW48-000092_B_bin.40. Lineage (GTDB taxonomy): Bacteria > Cyanobacteriota > Vampirovibrionia > Obscuribacterales > Obscuribacteraceae. Next base: position 21,853 of record JAUPUU010000023.1, on the reverse strand, counting down.
TTCTGCGGGTACAGCGACTTCTATCCCAAACGAACAAAAGCGGCGCAGCAAGGTCTTTAGTGATAGTGTTCACGACGATCTCCAGATAGTCATGGGTTGCAGACGACCAGCAGGCCAAATCGTATTGTTCACTGACAATATTGAGAAATTGATTCAAATGCGGACGTTCATAAATATGATACTGACCAGCGGGAAATTCACAAGGCCGATCAAGCGGCTCTTCTCGCCCATGAATGAGAGTTTCATCAATATCAAGTATTAGCAGCGGTCGAGACAGCAATTAAATTACTCAGTTGGATACCCGTCTTATAGCTCTGGAGCTAACATGCCTCTATCTTATCAACAATATTGCCTTTCAATTTCTCGCATACAGCAGTGAGCCGCGACTAAACGCTCTAGCCGCGGCTTCATCTCCGTGAGAATCTATTGAACAGAACTAAGAGCCTGTCGAGGCGAAAGTACCTTCGTTGCCCATTTCAGCGGTCATATCACAATCAGTATGGCCACAGCCACAATGAGGATCTTCGCCGGTGGAGTCATTATTCTTGCAGAAATCTCCACAACACTCACCGTCTCTAACTTTGCATTTGCAGGCTGAGTGGGTGCAGGAGTGCACCTCTGATACCGGCGATGATTCAGTAGTCATATAAAGCTCCTCACTGGTTTTAAACTAAATTACTATCGAGATTATCTGGTCGCAAAGTGAGCTCATCTTCATCGGCACCAAATCTGGCATCAGTAGCGAGGTGAAGAGGCTGACACTCTGGCAATAGGCCTTCGCTATCTTCTGTATCAACGGCGTTCTCATCAATGTTCTCTTCATCCTGTAAGCCAGACGACCAATTCTGGTCACCTTTCTCGGCAACATAACCATCTTCAAGATTTCCCAAGCGCTCAGACTCACTATCGAAGTAGTCACGGGCATAATTCTCACCAGTGCCGTCAATCTTAAATGGCTTATCTGGCTCCTTACGGTTAGGCTCCACCGACTTGCCCTGAACCTGAACAATTGTGCCTGGCATCGGGATGCCGCTCACACTGTTCGCTTTTCCCTGCCCTTCGTCGCGCTTCATGGTTACCACCTCAACGTCTTTTGCTACCGCGCTGACGTAGGGTTTGGTGGAAGGTTCCAGTTCTTTTAGACACCGATTAAAAAGGCGATGAGGTAGAATAAAGCTCATTCTCGGGATTATACAAAGGTCAAAATGACAAGCGAGTCACAAGAAATAGTAGTTCTATTTCGCCCAGTTGGTAAAAAGGAACTTGAACTGATTGAAGAGGCAGGCTTCAAGGCCTTTCCTCCACGCCTTTTTCACCAGCCCATCTTCTACCCCGTTCTAAATCAAGCCTACGCTGAGCAAATTGCTCGCGATTGGAACACTAAGGATGAGATAAGTGGCTATGCCGGGTTTGTGACGAAATTTAGTGTTCGCAAAGAATATCTAGCCAAATATTCCATTGAAACAGTGGGTGCACAATCTGTTCATGAAGAATATTGGATTCCGGCTGAAGACTTAGATGAATTCAATCAGAATATTGTTGGATTCATTGAAGTAATTAGCGAGTTTCATGGACCACTGGAAAAGACAGAGAAGTAAGTCAAGCAACTCAACCAACCTCATTCAAAAGAGGTACAACATTCTTCAAAAGCCACGGGGTGGCACTGTTACCGAAGTGCATACCATTATGCAGTTGCTTTAGCATTTCTGGGCGCCAGCGCTCTTGCTCAAGCTTGGCGTATTGCTCTGGATAGAGACAAGACTGCGGCTCAACTTCAAATCCAGCGCAGCCAGCGCTGACAGTGCGTACACCATCAGAGGTGCCGAAGATACTCGTGCCAAGTCCAAGAATAACTCGATCGTAAGGCGAATAGAAACAAATCAGATTGCGCTCAATCGCTTGCAGAGCGCGGCTCAAGTCATATCCCGGTGATATAGCAGGAGAAAGCAGAATAGTGCGAACAACTCGGCCTTCAGACAATAACTCAAGTGCCTTTACAGCCACCAGGCTGCCTCCACTTTTCGCAACAAGCTGCACAGAATGGTCTTTATCGAATGAATCAACGAGCTCGGCCAATTCCGCACCCTTACGGCGAATGTGCTCTTTATCGAGCAAATCATGAAACGGCATGAATACGCCGTGGTTCCAAAAGAAGCGCTTGATCTTGAGGTTCGCACCTCCAAATTTGGCGGCAGCCATCAAGGAGAGCGGCAAAATCCCAGTGCCGCCGACGCCATCGAGGGCAATAACCAAATTCGGCCGCGATTGATTCAAACTGTGGCATTCTTCGCTCATGTTAGAATCTTAGCTCAAATAAAGGCAGTATTCCAAACAGGTTAGCAGTGAAAAACCAACAAGAAACTGAAATGAGCGAAAGCCAGAATGCGGACAGTCAAAGCGACGAAAGGCAGTACGACTGGGAAGAGCGCTACAAGCAGCCCAATTCAGCGCCCTGGGATAGCGGCCTACCAGCACCAGAACTAGAAGAATATTTTGCCAGCCTAGGCCAAGGCAACTACCCAAAATTAGTCTTAGAAATTGGCTGTGGTACCGGCACAAATGCAATCTGGATGGCGGGCCATGGCTGCGCTGTCACCACCACCGAAATCGCACCGACAGCCTTGGAAGCAGCCCAAAAGAAGGCAGCAGAGGCAAATAAACAAATTAACTTCCACCTTATTGATATTTGCGAAACCAAGCCAGTGGCGGATGGCACACAAGACTTTGCCTTCGACCGCGGTGTTTATCACATTATCGAAAAATCAAAACGTCAGTTATTTGTGGAACGAGTGGCCACAGCCCTCAAACCAGGCTCATTATGGCTGAGCATTTCAGGCTGTAAAGACGAATACAGAGAAAATCCCGATGTCGGACCACCTCAACTTAGCGCCATTGAGCTTCTTACTCCAATTGAACCGCATTTTGCCGTGATCAAACTTGAGCGCAGTTACTTCATCTTAGACGACGGCAGAAAGCACCTGGCCTGGAAAGCGCTCTATCAGAAACGCTAGGACGTTCTAGTGAAGAAACTCGATTCCAAGAAACTCGGGCGAGCACTAAGAGTCGTTCTTACAATAGGCGCCGTTCTGTTTACTGGGCTTTATCTCTACTACGCACCGCGCCTCAATCGGGGCATTACGGCTCGAATATTATTCCATCCGCCAGATAGGCGGCCCAATAAACCGATTGAAATAGCAGGAGTAATTGGCAAGCATCACTTAATTCAAGCGAGTGACAGCGGCAATACTGTCAATAAAGACAGAGTTGTCCTAGACAGCATTTTCTTTCAGTTAGACAAAAACAAAGAACGAGGGGTAATTCTTTATTCGCAGGGCGTGGGCACATCCATAAACTACCTCTGTGATCCATTTCAAATTGCCACCATGTTAGAGCTCGGCTATTCAGTCTTTGTTTACGATCAAGAGGGTTACGGCCTGTCTTCGGGGCAGTGCAACATTGATAGATGGGTGCCTGACACTATCCTGGCACATGACTTTTTGGTGCATGATTTGAAATATCCACTCGGTTCAATTATTGCCTACGGTGAATCATTCGGAGCAGGCGTCACGAGCGAGCTAAATAAGCAACGGCCGCTCAAAGCAATGATTCTTGAATCTCCCTTCACTTCGCCCAAAGACTGGGCCGATCAAGAAATTGGTATCACTGCAATGTATCCCGATTTTCTCTTTATGGAGCCGACATTTAACAACCTGGCAATGCTTAGAGGCAAACATCCAGCAGTACTGATAATTGGCACTGCACTAGATAAGAATGTGCCGATCAGCCATTCTCAAAGACTGGCAAAAGAAGGCGCTCAGCCACTGAAGTATGTAGAACTTCCAACAAGTCAGCATGTATCAGTGAGCGAAAAAGATCGCGATATCTACAGGCAGCAGCTAAAGCTATTTCTTGATCAGTTCTAAACTATCAGCACGGAGTTATTCACTCGGTGTGGCGGTACCACTGTGTCGACCGGCGGTGTCTTCGGTCTTCGGCGCCTCACGCTGAAAGAAGGGCTTCCTTCTGTTTGCACTAGAAAAAACGTTGTAGTCAAAAGTAAACTCAATATCGACGTCAGCGGGTGCCCCTGGCGGCAAAGTATCGAAGGGAGCGGCACTATCCACAGCTTTCATCATTGCCAAATCAGCCGACGCCAGCCCCGTGCTTGTAATCATACGCAAATTAGACACGGTACCATCGTGGTGCACCTTAAAGATAACCTTCCCCCTCAACGATTCTGTATTCTTTGGGGGGAACCAGCCACGCTTGATGCGTTTTTGCAAATTTGCCATATAGGGACCAAAATCGGTGTCTGGTCGCACAGTTCCACGAGATTGAGGCACTCTAGTTTCAACCGGAGCTGAGTTCTTCCTAGAGTTTTGCTGTAAGAAGAGAAGACCACCCATAGCAGCCAAGAGCGAGAGAAATAGAACGAGAAATAAAACACGTTGATCGCGCTGTTTTTCCAAAGTTATCTACTCCTGTGGTTGCTGAGCTCGCAGCAAGTGTCTTACTCCAGCAATGTCAGCCCGCTTCATTGGTTTACCCGTTATTGACGAGAACTGAACAACATCGCGCATAGCCCACGAATAAATTGTGATCTCTACCGGATATCCGCGCTCTAACCACTTAAGATGAATGAACGTGCCCTTCATGTTCTGAACGACTTCTTCATCAATATCTGTGTAGCCCCAATCGGCCAAGAGAAATTTGATCTCCTCAAAGTCATCAGAATAAGCATGCAAATCAATATCTGAAGTCTGACGTATCTCTCCGCTCAGGGTACTACCAATTAGAAACGGGTCAAAAGCCTCAATAATCTCCATTACTTCTAGGGCAATTTCACGCATTTCGCGCACGCGCCGGGCAACTTCATCTTCACCCAGCTCAGCTTTGGTGATTTTGCTAACCAATTCTCTAACTTTGCGATTTGACGGCAGACGGGTCTGACTAGATAGACCAAGCATCATCATTGCCCGTTCTTTAGCATGAAGATACTCGCTTTCAGTACCTTCAACCATGAAACGAGCGGCTTCTTCAGCGAAACGCTTCTGACTATGTCTTCTCATTGATCGGCACAAGCCCTAGCTTGCTTTTAGTCTCTTCAGTTTAACATGACAACGGCCAAAGAAAAAAAGTGCTCGGGGCTAGGCCAACTTTCTCTCGGCTGGCTTGACGACAACAAAATAGACCAAAGCCGCACTCAAGACAAAGGCAGCCATTACGCCAGTCATAGCAATAGCAGAGCGTTCGTCATACAAATAGGCCACGATAGCACTAGAAAGAGCCCCAACTATCATTTGAGTGAAGGTCAACACAGCTGATGCCACACCAGCAATTTTCGGCATTGGGTGCATGCAACCGTGGGCGGCATTGGGTGCCACCAAACCAGCACTAAAGGTGAACAGAAACAAACAAGGCAACAATGTAACCGGAGCAGCGTGACCTGACAATGTCACGGCCACATTTGCCAGGGTAGCGGTCGAAGCAATCAAAAGCCCGGCAGTAAGAGGCACAGTGTGAGGAATATTGCGATCGCTGAGCTTGCCATTTACCAGAGCGCCAAGCATGATACCTAATGCGGTACCAGCAAACAAATAGCCAAACAACTGATTAGACAACTTATAAACGCCAATCAGCAGCAGGGGCGAATTTGAGACATAGGCAAACATGCCACCGAACATCAAAGCATTAAGACTGGCGTAGCCGAAACTAACACGATGCTGGATCACTGTTGCATAACTTTGGCGTAAAGCACCTAAAGTCAATGGCACACGCTCATGCTTAGCCGACTCAGCAAAGCCAAAGTAGGTGACAAGCAATATCACCAAACCACCAACAGCAAGGAAGCCGTAGATCCAGCGCCAATTGCCAAACATGAGCATCCAGGCTCCTAGAGTGGGTGCAATCATGGGGGCAAAGCTACGCAAAATTCCTACATACGAAAGTTTAGCCCTGGCCTCATTTCCTTCAAATAAATCGCGAATCAGGGCCATTGAAAGCACAGCCGCGCCACCAGCACCGATACCTTGAAGCAGACGAAAGAACAGAAGTAATTCAATTGTCGGGGCGAAAGTCGAGCCAACGGCAGCAATAGCAAAAATGAGGCAGCCGCCGAGCAATACCGGTCGTCGGCCAAAGCGGTCAGAAAGCGGCCCGCCAGCCACTGGCGCCACGGCGAAACCAGCCAAGAAAAGACTAAGGGTGAGCGCGGCAGCGGCATCTGTAGTGTGCAAAGAAGTTGCAATCGATGTCAGCGCAGGCAATCCCATATCAATAGATAGAGGCGGAAGGGCGCCAAGACCACCAAGATAGAAATTAAATGCCAATGAGTTTTTGTTGATTGCCAACGTGATTCCTGTTGCGGCCAAGGTTATAGATGAACGGGCCTAAAGCTAATGAGCTGATTATACTGGCCATAGCGAGGCCGCCACTTGTCAAGCCGGCAAAGTGCTTGGTAATCTTAAAATCGCTGGAACCAGTTATTATATTGGCTCCCTTTCTTGGTCTGCCGATGCGAATACGTGCGAATTTCTTCCGCTCATTGCCTCTAGCGCTTCTTCTTAGCCAGCAAGCTAGCTTTGCGGCTGGTTTGCCGAACCAAACAGCAACAACCACAAGTACTACTAGAAACAGCGCAACCAGCTCAACAGCTGACTTCAGTAATATTGATGCCAACGACATCAACACACCACCATGCCGTAGCTGGATTGACCGCGAGGTCAAACAAACAGCAGTCGTGCTTTGCATTCACGGCCTCGGCCTCAACGCCGATTGCTTCAACGACTTCGGCACGCGCATGTCACACAGAGGAATTGCAGTCTATGCCATCGATGTGCGCGGCTTTGGCTCATGGATGAAACTAAAAAATGGTAAAGCATTGAAATTCGATGCCTGCCTGGATGATATCAAAACTTTGTTGCCTAATCTCAGAGCTAATCATCCTGGTTTGCCAGTCTTTCTGCTGGGCGAATCTATGGGTGGTGCCATCGTCTTGCGCGCCAGTTCGATGTATCCAGAACTAATGGATGGTCTCATTTCATCGGTTCCATCTGGCCAGCGCTACAAAGATGGTACTGATTTAAAAGTGGGAGTAAAACTCATAACTGGCGCTCGCAGGCAGTTTGACGTTGGCACATCAATAGTTGACCAGGCGACGAAAAATGAGCGCCTTAGAGAAATCTGGGAATCGAGCCCACTCAATCGCATGGACTTATCAGCAGTACAGCTAGTTGATTTCCAAACATTTATGGACGGCAATAATGATGCGGCAGCGAAGATAACTACATTACCTGTGCTGATGTTGCAAGGCACCCTCGATAGACTGGTTAAGGCCCAAGGGACATGGGAAATTTTCAATGAACTCGGTACCAAAAACAAAACTTTTATCGAATTGCCTAGCGAGCATCTGGTGATTGAATACGGGCAAGTTAAGAGCAATACCTATGATTCCAACATGGTTCAATTTATCTCTACCTGGATGGCAGCCAATGCCACAGCCTCAAGCACCCAGGACAAGAAATCTAGCACTAGCTCTAGCCCAGCCAGCGTTGCCGCTAGCAATTCAGCCAGCAGTGTTTTGATTTTCACAGCACCATGGTGCGCGCAGTGCGACGACGTTGATCAGCAGATTGCCCAGGCTCAAAAAATCTTTGGTGAGCGCATACAATATAAAAAAATCGACATTGATGATCCCAAAAACGCCAATCTAATGAAACAACATTCTATTCAGGCCATACCTTCATTTGTATTTCTAAAAGCTGATGGCACGACCAGTTCAACCTTAATTGGCAACAGCAGTTTTGCTAATTTCTCCGGAGGTATCTATGACAGCCTGCAATAAATTCAAATACGTTCTGTTAGCTGGTGCTTTTCTCTGCTTTGGTTGCAATGCTGGCCAGAACGTCGCAAGAGTAGCAGCCCAAGAAGCGAATCAATTTCAAAATCAAAATCAAAATCAAGCTTCAGGTCAAAACGGTAAAAGTGGCACAGTTATTGGGCCGGCCAACGTTCCCTACCAGATAGATGATGCCCAAATTATTCAAGCCCAGAGTCAGCAAGCACGTAAAGTAGAACTAACTGTTACAGCACCAATTAAAAAAATGCTGCGCGAAGAAGATTACCGCGAACCCCATCAACGTTTTCTCTTGATGCTTTCAAATGGCACCACTGTGCTCGTGGCTAACGATCTTCAATACGGTACTTATGCACCGGTGCAAGAAGGAAATGTCGTACGCATTCATGGCGAATACATCTGGAATGAGCGGGGCGGTGTTTTGCATTGGACACACAAATCTGATGAGCCGCGCCACGAGAGTGGTTATATCGATTTCAACGGCATGCGCTATCAATAGGTGGCAATAAGTGGAAGACTCAGAAGCCAAGCCCACAAAAATACAGGCATTGCAGGTAGACCTGGCGCAGACTCGCACACTGCTTGCTATGGACAGAACACTGCTGGCCTGGATTCGTACATCTCTATCACTCTTTGCCTTTGGCTTCACGCTGGCGCGTTTTGTTCATGACTTAATCAAGAACAAAGCCCTGGTTGACTTCAAAACCCAATCTCCCGAGCAGCTTGGCATCACCCTAATGCTTCTGGGAATCTTAGGATTGATTTGCGGTACCGTTGAGCACTGGCTCTCTTTGCGAAAATTGAATAGCGAAATAAAGGTTGCTCGCTGGTCTTCAACCCTGGCAGTAGCGGCCAGCCTGATTGTCATTAGCATTTTGCTATTGGTAGACCTCGTCGTTAATTTAACTCCGCACTAAAAGCCAGCTGCTGCGCGATTTCAGCCGAGTGGTAACTAACAGACAATTGAAGAGCAGACCAAAGTTTCAGAGACATTTAGCAGTAGCCGATCAGATACACCACCTGTCTGATACTCTGGACAACTGCTTTAGCTTCCCTCGCTTGACATGGGGCAAAAGCTGATCCCTACCAAGGAGAGTAAGCGTGAGTCGTTACGCCAAGAAATTTTTCAGCGTGCTATTAGCAGCTACAGCGCTCCTCGCGCCAGCTGCTGGTATGTGTGCTGACAGCAAGAAACCAAACATCATCTTCATTATGGGAGACGATATTGGTTGGTTAAACATCGGTGCCTATAACCAAGGTTTGATGGCAGGTCGCACTCCTAATCTAGATAAGATGGCTCAAGAAGGCATGCGCTTTACTGACTACTATGCAGAAGCTAGTTGCACAGCAGGCCGCGCCAACTTCATCACCGGCGAGCTGCCAATTCGAACAGGCATGACCACTGTAGGGCAAGCAGGCTCTCCCATTGGCCTTCCTGACCAGGCAATCACCATTGCCACTGCGCTCAAAGCGCAGGGATATGCCACTGGACAATTCGGAAAAAACCACCTCGGCGACCTCAATCAATTCTTGCCGACAGTTCATGGCTTCGATGAGTTCTTTGGCTATCTCTATCACCTAGATGCCATGGAAGATCCAGCTCACCGCAATTATCCACAAGAGCTAAAGAATGTGGTTGGTCCACGCAACATGGTTCATAGCTGGGCCACTGATACAGATGACCAAACAGTGCAGCCGCGCTGGGGCAAAATCGGCAAGCAAAAAATCGAAGACGCTGGTGAGCTTTATCCCAAGCGCATGGAAACAGTCGACGACGAAATTCTTGCTGACTCAGTCAAATTCATGGACAAAGCCAAGAAAGACGGTAAGCCGTTCTTCGTCTGGCTCAACCCCACTCGTATGCACATAGTTACTCACCTTTCAGAAAAATACGAATCAATGCGTAATTCTGAAAATGGCTGGAGTATTCACGAAGCTGGTATGGCTCAGCTCGATGACATAGTCGGCTCAGTGCTCAAATATGTCAAAGACAATGGTATGGATGAGAACACCATTATTGTCTTCAGCACAGACAATGGCACCGAGAACTTTACCTGGCCAGATGGTGGTCAAACACCATTTGCTGGTGGCAAAGGCACCGCTCTTGAAGGCGGCTTCCGTGCTCCTGCTATCGTTCGTTGGCCTGGCAAAGTGCCAGCAGGCAAAGTCGAAAATGGTATCTTCTCAGGGCTTGATTGGTTCCCGACATTCTTAGCTGCTGCTGGCGATTCTAATATCAAACAAGAATTGCTCACCGGTAAGAAAATTGGTGATACCACATACAAAGTGCACCTCGATGGCTACAACCAATTAGATTTACTCACAGGCAAAGGCCCGTCTAATCGCAAAGAAATCTATTACTTCACAGAAGGCACTCTTGGTGCAGTAAGAATCAACGATTTCAAGTATCGCTTTACCGATCAACCTAACGGCTGGCTCGGTGCAACTGAAAAAGTAGATTGGCCAATTTTGACAAATCTGCGCCTAGACCCACTTGAAAGAACTGGTATATCAAACGGGAAGGGTGGTTCCTTGAACTACTACGACTGGTTTGCCTATGAGTTCTGGCGTTTTGTTTTCGTGCAACAAGAAGTTGCTAAAACTGCAGCCACATTTGTTGAATTCCCACCGATGCAAAAAGGTGCTAGCTTCAACATGGAAGCTGTAAAACAAGCAATCCATGACAAAATGAACGCTGCCAACAGCCGATAGATTGTAATAGTCCATTGAATTAGTCGATTGAATAACGAAATGACAAAACAGCCAAACCCAGCCAAGCGAATCATTATCGCTCAGCTGGGTTTGCTGCTTTTGTGCTTAGGTAATCCGGCCCTTGCCGCAACTGATACCAAAGATATGGTTTGGATTCCGGGTGGCGAATTTTCTATGGGCAGTAAAAACCCGCTGAAAGAATCCGCTGCAAGCCAGTCGGCTTCCAGCACTAAATCATCGGCAACGGCCTGTCAGACAGAAGGCCATTGCACCGCTCAAGACGACATGCGCGACGCCCGCCCCATCCATCGCGTTTATGTCGATGGCTTCTGGATGGACAAAACAGAAGTAACCAACGACCAATTTGCAAAATTCGTCAAAGCCACTGGCTATAAAACAATCGCTGAGATTGCGCCCACCAAAGAAGAATTTCCCACCGCCCCGAAAGAAAATCTAGTAGCGGGCTCAACAGTATTTACTCCCACCGCCAGAGCAGTACCGCTGCAAAATATGTATCAGTGGTGGCGCTATCAGCATGGTGCCGACTGGAAGCATCCAGAAGGCCCCCAGAGCAGCATCAAAGGCAAGGGAAACTACCCGGTGGTGCACATTGCCTACCCCGATGCTGTAGCCTATGCTAAATGGGCCGGTAAGCGCTTGCCGACAGAAGCTGAATGGGAATTTGCTGCCCGTGGTGGCAGCAATGGTAACAAAGATGGTGACACTTACACCTGGGGCAACGAACTTAAACCAGGCGGCAAGTGGATGGCCAATATTTACCAGGGTCAGTTTCCCGTCAAAGATACAGCTTTAGATGGCTTTGCTGGCATCGCCCCAGTCAAGCAATATCCGCCCAACAAATTTGGCCTCTATGACATGGCCGGCAACGTCTGGGAGTGGTGCAGTGATTGGTACCGCGCCGATTACTATGCCCAGCTAGCGCAATCAACAAAAGGCGTGGTCAAAAACCCTAGCGGACCAGATAGCGCCCTTGACCCAGCCGAACCAAGCGAAAAGAAACGCGTGCACAGAGGCGGCTCTTTTCTTTGCAGCGACCAATATTGCACCCGCTACATGATTGGCACTAGAGGCAAAGGCGAAGTTAATACCGGCGCCAACCATCTCGGTTTTCGCTGCGTCAAAGCAAAGAAATAATCAAATTTTGCGCACTTCTCTTTCTACTTCTTCAAGGTGTTCTAGTCTAGCCTTGATTAATTGCGCTGGCATCTTCTTTTCTTTAGACAGACGATGCTCATAGCTCAAAGTTGACAGCAGCGACACCGCGTTACCAACAGTAGCCATGCTGGTTCCGACCGTGCCAACAATGGCGCCACGGTAGAACATACTGAGCTGTTTGCGTGGCCGCAAATTATAGCGATAAGAACCAATGCAGCCGAAAATACCTTGAGTCATCAACTGTGCGCCGATAACTGGGGCTAGCAAATTATTTTGCAGAGCCACTTTCTCATTGCGGCGCATAATCGTTGTTTCACTATCTAATTGCTTCTTAAACAGTACCGAGGCATCAGTGTAAACGGCCAAGCGATCGGTTCCTGGCATCGATGAAATGACCATGCCATTAGTAGTCTTAAGAATCTCACGCAGCTCCTTGCCTTGTACGGCAAAAGCACCTTCATCAAATTTGGGTTTTTCGCCTATTTGCTTTTCTAAGGTCTCATAAGCGTGCTTGCGGGCATACTTGCCTGCGGCAGTACTAAGAATTGGTGTGACCATGGCCATGGCACCACTAACAACAAAAAGCACATTGGCTGGGCCATTGTAATCAGGCTTAGTCACACCACGATAACCACACCAGGCTCCAGCAGCTTGAACGGCGCTATAAGAGGCATTGAGCAAGTAGAAGAGATTTTGATAAGTGATATAGCCCTTTGTATCGGCATTAAAATCAGAGTATTCGGTGATGAAGCAATTGCGCAACTCCCTCAATATCTTGCCTTCAAGAATTGCACCCTCATGACCAGGATGTTCGGGGTGGGCCGCAACAAGAGCATCACGCTGAGCGAGAAGCTGATCTATCTCTTTGAGCTTTGCCACCACAAACTTGTTAGCTGTTTTGAAGTCGAATCCGTGACGCTTATTCTTAATGGCCTGAAGCATATTCGAGCTTAGCTCTAAAGCCGAACCAGAACCACCAATGATCGCACCAGTCATGGCTGTAGTTAGGGCGCCATGCAAGACCGGCTTGCTCACCTGTAGTGGGCGCCGACGGCCCTTATTAGCCTGCTCCATAAAAGCAATTTCAAAACCTAAACCGGTAGCCGCCGCGGTTTCTTGGGCAAGGAAATAGCGCAATTTTCTAAAACGTGGCTGTTTGGCACTTTCTAATCTAAAGTTCAAACTGAAGCGCTCTAGTTCAATACCTGCAAGCAAAATCTGCTTGGTCAGTTGTGAATATTGCTGCTCAGGAGTTAAAGACGAGAATGACGTATTCGCCGAATCAGCAGAAGCAGAGGCCAACTGCGTTAAGGTCTGACTTTCAGCATAAGCAGTGTATGAGTTGGCACAGCTCGTGCCATAGATATTGCCAGTAAGAATCGGCAGTTGCAACAAGGCAATAAGAGCCAAAGCCGAAAAACTTCTACGTATATTTCTTTGATAGCCGGGGTGACCAAACAATGCAGACAATCGCATAGATCGAAAATGATTATCCAAGTGACACCCCAAGCGCTCCGCAAACGAAAACTAATCCTGACAAGCGTACCCTCTTTACAGGCAATGCCGTGCTGAAAAGCTTCTAATTACAGAGCAGCCGATATTGGCCATAGTGATCAGCGAATTAGTCCCTTCATTCCTAGCTTCCTAAGCTGCGTGTCGCTTGGAAAACCGCTAGTTAGGAAACGAGGAGGAAACATCTCTTGCTCCACTAGTTGTTCTGGCACCATAGCCTGAACTTCTTCCCAACTGGCCTCGGCTACAGTCTTGGCACTCTCTCCATCAGGATCTATCCTAACAAAACCAATGCTATCAGTCTTGGGTAAAAGGCAACTTACTCCTTCTGTCCAAGTGCAAGTGGTGGCGATTTTGTGCTCTCTGTTCTTCAGTACGACAAAGGCTGAAGGGAAAAGATCCTGCTGCTGAGTATCGGCATCTTCGAAAAGAAATTCTCGCTGTCGCTCATAGGCTTGAGCAAGATACATAGCTTGATATCGCTTCATCGCCTCATACAAAACCTTCTCCTTTTGGGGATGAGGTTTGTAGGGCCTAAGAGCGCCGCCTTTATGATGCAGTATGAAAGGCGGCAAAGGGCGGAACAATCCACCATTGCTCGATTTTTCCGCATGCTCAAGCCGAGAAAGGACAAAAGCAGTCCCTAGAGGATCATTCGAGCCCCAAACCAGGAGACAGCCCTGATTGAGCAACAAAAAAAGGCGTTCTCCGCTCACTTCCAGCCTGCACATATCGTTATAAAACAACCGCATAGCGTCATAACCATCGCACCAAATAGACTCGTACATAATCGACTTGTCTGTCTGGTTGTCGTAATAGCTAGAAAAATTGTAGTGCTCTGTACTATCAATAAGGTTTTGTCCCGCTTGGGACATCACAGCTTGAAAGTCGATAGGCCACCGATCAAGTATTTGAGTAGGAATTCTCGCTTGCGTCGCCCCTGTGTCCAGAACGGGGTAGAGAACGAAATAATCACAGATTACTAGAGCACGTAAACCACCAGCGGCATCCCCGTACTGGCGCCTGGCCATGCGCCAGATCAATTCGTAATCAGCACGATCACCAACGACTGGCATCAAATGCGGTGCCACAAGTTCATACCGGGAAAGATCCGGCTGCTCTCGGGCGAAGTTAGCGATCCGCCCAAGAATTTCATCAAGCGCCTGCGGTACTGCCTTATAGTTGGCATAGAAACGGCTGAGCTGAATAGTCTGCAGGGGCTTACCCGTGTTGCTCTTTATCACCAGGGCAAGGTTTTTCCGATCTAAACTGAGCGTACCGTCAACAATCGGCTCAATAATACGCTCGGCTGCGCACTCGGCAAACTCTTCAGGCGACAGTAATTGACCCAAAATGCTACTCCTATTTGCTCAATCTCAGTCGACCATTATATGCCCGGCAAAAGTCTAAAAAACATAGTGATTTCAGGCAGTGGTGCAAAAAAAAGAAATTTGCGCCCTGAAATGCTCTAGTTCCGCACAGCTAATTCCGCACAGTAGTAGCGGCAACTCCTGCACCAAATTCGATGGCAACAATATTGGCGTCCTTAAACTCCTTCAACCATGCTTTATTACCAACCACTTGCTCAGCCCATCTCTTTATGATGCAAAATCCGTCATCAGGGTTCGTTTATCTATATTCGTTTCTCTATATAGGTTCGTGCAATGGGCATAAAATCCCCAGGCCTGTTGAGGGTCTTGCTCCATAAGCTCGGGTGCGGCGATCTGGGCATAGATACGGCCGCGAAAGGGCGGATAGGCCGGCCAAAAGCCCTGATTGCCACGGAAATCTGGCAGCCGTGAATCAACACGGGCTTAATCAATCGGTGCCGCCGTTTTAATCTCTGGGTTTAAGTCGCTAGTGTCAGGTGGTAAGTCTAGTAGGGGGCTGATAACGAGCCTCAGATTTACCAGCATTTGAGAGGCGATTAGAAAGGCAATGACAACTTCGCAAAATCCAGCATCCGCTGTAGAGAATGCCACTAAATATAGACTGGTGACCCGCAGCGACTTTGACGGCCTGGTCTGCGCTGTATTACTCAAACACATTAATATGCTCGACGATATTTTGTTCGTGCACCCAAAAGACATGCAAGACGGTAAGGTACCCATTACCGACCACGATATAACAACCAACTTGCCCTATGTTGACGGCGTGCACATTGCCTTCGACCACCACTCAAGCGAAATGACCCGCAATAAGGGCAGCCGCGACAATCACATTATTGACCCCAAAGCCATGTCGGCAGCAAGAGTAGTCTATGACCACTACGGCGGCGCCAAAACTTTCCCCGCCCGCTGGAACGACATGATGCACGAGGTCGACAAGGCTGATGCAGCACAGTTCAGCAAAGAAGAAATCTTGAATCCAACAGGATGGGTACTTCTCAACTATCTAATGGACCCACGCACTGGCCTGGGTAGATTCAGAGAGTTCCGCATCTCAAACTACAATCTAATGATGGATTTAATCGATTACTGCAAAGATCACGACATCGACGAAATCATGAAAATGCCTGACGTCATGGAGCGAGTGGAGTTATACAACACCCAAGCAGAATTGTTCAAAGACCAGGTTAACCGCTGCTCTACGGTCCACAAAAATCTAATTGTCCTAGACCTTCAAAAAGAAGAGACTATTTTTGCAGGCAACCGTTTCATGATTTATGCCATGCATCCAGAAACAAACATATCGATTCACCGCCTCTGGGGCTTGAAGCAGCAAAACACTGTTTTTGCCATCGGTAAATCAATTGTTGATCGCAGCTCGAAAACCAATATTGGCGAACTCTGCCTCAAGTATGGTGGTGGCGGGCACGAAAATGCTGGCACCTGCCAGATAGATAATGATAAAGCCGACCAAGTATTAGAAGAGTTGGTTCATGCTATAAACAAAGATGGCTAAAACGTCTACCTAGGATTCACATGCAGCAAGTCGAGCTAGTCGTTGCGCTGCTAGCAATAATTGCCATAGTCGGAGCGATCTCTCAAAAGCTGAGGGTCGCTCTGCCGATTTTGCTTGTGCTCACGGGCATGGCCATTTCAATGGCTCCCAATATCCCACCAGTTCATTTAGAACCTGACGCTGTATTCTTCATTTTCCTGCCACCCCTTCTCTACCTTGATGCTTACAACACTTCATGGCGGCAATTAAAAGATGTAGGTGAATTAGTCACGATTCAAGCAGTGGGTCTGGTCTTAGCTACAGTCGGTGCCGTGGCGGTAGCGATTCATTCAGCCATACCAGGAATACCATGGACAGCAGCTCTAGCCTTTGGTGCCATTGTTTCACCAACCGATGCAGTAGCGGCCTCGGCCATTGCTAAAGAAGTCAGACTGCCGAAGCGGCTGATGGAAATAATCAAAGGCGAAAGCCTTACTAATGATGCCACTGGCTTGGTGGCTTATCAATTTGCCGTAGCAGCAGTAGCCACTGGTGCTTTTGCCTGGCAAGAAGCGGGCACTAGATTTTTCTATGTAGCAATTGGTGGCATAGTCATTGGTCTGGCCACAGGCTTGTTTTTAGTGCGACTAAGAACAAGACTAGAACACAAACCGGTAGAAATAATAGTCTCATTATTGTCACCATTTATTGCCTATTTAACAGCTGAACACCTTCATGTATCAAGTGTTCTATCGGTAGTTACCGCAGGCTTAATGCTCGGTTGGCGCTCACCGCTTATGCATGGCTCCAGCACTCGTCTGCATGCTACGGCCAATTGGGAAACCATTGCTTATCTTCTCAATGGATTTTCATTCTTGCTCATGGGCCTGCAGCTAAGGCCAATTCTTGAGACAGTAAAAGCCTATCCAGCGCCACAGCTCATACTCTGGACAGCGACAGCTGCACTAGCACCACTGGCCATAAGATTTATTTGGACGTTCACAACAGCGCCCATCTATAACAAACTAAGAAAGCAACCTCAACCAAGCTGGAAGCACTTATTTGTCTTCTCCTGGTCAGGCATGCGCGGAGTGGTATCACTTGCAGCGGCTCTGGCCTTACCTATTACTTGTAGCAATGGCCAGCCGTTCCCTTATCGCGATCTGCTGATATTTCTTACTATTGCAGTGATTGCCTCGACCCTTATCATCCAGGGCATTACCTTGCCTGCTATCGTCAAAATGTTCGAGTTTGAACCAGATGCTTACAATTCAGAAGAAGCAGAGCGCAAAGCCAGGCTTGCCCTTTCAAGGGAAGCAGTGCGACGCATTGACGAACTCGCACGCTCAGAAGACATTGACCTAGACGACCCGATTTTGCATAAGTATTTAAACAAATATCTCGAAAGTGCAGTCGCCAATATCGGCCCCGAATCGCACAATCAGAACTCCATAAACCTCTGGCAAAGAGTACGAGGAGAAGCAATCACGGCGCAAAGAGCATTGCTATTGAAGCTGCGAGACAGCAACGAAATTCAAGATGAAACTTTTAGACAGATTCAATACGAACTTGATCTAGAAGAAACAAAAATGGAAATGCCCACATGAGGATAGCCTCAATTCTAGCTTTATGCATAACCATTGTGGTAGTCCAGCAGGCATTTGCCCATGACTCTAAGGCCGATAGCAAAACAAATTCTAGTGCAAGTATCGCACCACCAGCGCCACCAATATTTCAATCCATCGATAGAGTACTCACTTACTATGGCCCTGCCGTTAGAGCCAAACTAAAGCCACTCTTTGCCGCACAACAGATAGCCTATCCACCACAATCGATGACCTGGATAGCCCTAAAAGAAGAAAAACAGTTACTGCTTTTTGCTAAAAACAAATCGGGCAATTACAAGCAAATCTTGAGCTACCCCATCATCGGCACATCGGGTGTGGCGGGTCCAAAACTAAAGGAAGGCGACAAGCAAGTGCCCGAGGGCTTCTACAAAATTGCTGGCTTTCGCCCTAATCTGGTGGCCCATATTGGCATGGATATCAACTACCCTAATGACAGAGACCGTCGCCACGCCAAAGCAGAGAAACGGCGCAATTTAGGCTGCGACATTCTCATCCATGGCAGCAAATGGTCAACCGGCTGCTTAGCCATGGGCAATGAACCAATAGAAGAAATGTTTGTTCTCGCTCACGATGTTGGCGAAAAAAACATCTCGCTTGTATTCGCGCCGTGCAACTTACTGAAGACTAAACCAGCAGTTGACTTCAAGAAACAACCGGCCTGGCTGCGCGATCTTTATAGAGAGCTGCGCACAGAAATGGCACATTATCCAATATAAGCGCCTTCGCTCACTTGTTTAAATGCTTCAGCAAGAAATCAGCCATCTTCAAAATGCTGGCATTCCAATCGGCCTGATTGCCCCCACCACCGTGCCCACCACCTGTTACTGTTATCAGCTCAGCACTGACACCGGCATGCTTGCAGGCAGCCAGCATTGTTGTTGCCTGGTTATAGGGAACCAGCTCATCTTTGTCGCCATGAATCATTAGTATCGGGGCATCATCGGCTGTTAAATAATAAGCAGGGCTAGCTTTCTCAAAAAGCTCAGGGCTCTCACTGCGCCTTTTGCCAATGAAGCGCTGAGCAATCTTCTCTGATTCGGGTGGTAGCGGTAAAGCCAAATTGGTTGGCCCGGCCAGACTAACCACTGCTTTCACAGAGCTTGAAACCTGAGGCCGATCATTATCAGTAGACTTTACTGGATCAGTATTATCAGTGGTGCCAAGAAATAGGGCTAAGTGGCCACCAGCAGAGCTACCCATGGCACCAATGCGATTGGGGTCGATATTGAGTTCACTAGCATGGCGACGGAGATAGCGCACGGCTGCCTTGGCGTCTTCAACCTGAGACGGGAAACGTGCTTGCGGAGACAGGCGATAGTCAATCGACGCCGTGACAAAACCCAACTGGCTGAGCATATAAGCGCAACCCAACATATCTTTTTTATGTCCGGCACTCCAACCACCACCGTGGATACAGAGCACAGCAGCAAAAGGACCTTTACCAGCCTTGGGTGTGACAATATCCATGTACAAAGGCTGCGAGTCTACCGTCGAGTAACAGACATCTCTTTTCAATGTCAGTGTCGCTGGCGGCTCAGGATAGGCCTGAGCACGGGCAAAGAGAAAAACGCCGCCGCCAAGTAAAAGCAGAACCAGAGCTAATGGCACTAGCCATTTTAGCCCCTGAGATTTTGGCGGATCTTTCTTACTCACAGTTTGCACTGCCCTGGTTACGATTACAGTAGCTAGTTTAATATAATTTACCCACAAAGAGGCACGAACATTGCCGTTCGTGCCTCTTCGACTTATCTAGCGCCCCAACGCTGGATTAAGCTCTATAGTTCCGTTTAGCAACTATGGTGTATTTGATTGCTTTTCTTCTTTAACAGAAGTGGAAGAACCATGGGCACCGACAGTGGTGCTAGCGCTAGATTTCTTGTGAGCAGATCCACCAATGCCGATAGCATGTGATTCTTTCTTCTGCTCAGAAGTAACGCTACCATCGCCATTGGCGCGAATAGCATCTTTCTCATGGGTTACTTTAGCCCCGGCTGCGCCAACTTCAGCGTGATAGGTGCTTTGCTTAGCTTCAACAGCATTAGCACTAGCCTTTTTTACGGTCTTAGTGGTTGATGCCGCATTTGACTTAACTTTGACACTGGTCGAAGCTGAGCCTAACGGTGTTTCGGTCTTAATTGATGTTGAGCTGGTTTCATCGGCAAATGCCACTGATTGGCTCAAGAACATTGCCACGCCTAGAGCTAGGGTGGTTGACTTAGTAGATGCAAACATGTGTATTCTCCTCAGAACGTCTTGGGACATTTAAGTTACTAGTGACCGCTAATGTCCCGTAGTTTGCGCTGACGGGTCTATGCCGCCCCGGTTCCATTTGCCAGGTTAGCTTCTTGTAAGTAAAGGCAGGCAGAAGCAAAAATCGTCTGTGGGGAATAAAGGACTGGGAACTTCCCAGCCTTGAGCTGGTCTAAATCCAGAACCGTGAAACCAGGCCCAGCAAAGCGCAATGATAGTATGAGCGAACCGACACAGAGCCCAGAGAGCAAACCGGCCTATACGACATCTAGCTTCCACCGAGCCAGGTGGAATGTCATGGACATGATTACGCTAATCTCCACGAAAACTATACCTACTCATATATTGACCGACTTTGATATGGAAGAAGCCGAGGTTCTGCGAACCAAACTATCTACCGGCGGCAATAAAGTCACAATCACAGCCATCATATTAAAGGCCATTGCTATTGCCCAGCTCTCCCACCCGCAAACACGAGCCTTTAGACTGCCAATTGGCGCCGTCATTCAGCGCAAAGAACCGATAGCAGGCTTTACTGTAGAGCGCATGATTGGGAAGCAGCCAGCTGTCTTCTTTGGCACAATCAAAGACGCACACAAAATGCCTCTGGCGCAAATCGCCCAAGAGTTACAGCGCTATGGAACGGCGGATGTTATGAGCGTGCCGCAACTAGCAAAAGAGCATGTACTGAGTAAAGTGCCGTGGATACTGCGGCGAATCTATATAGCTATCGCTCTGCATATCCCCTTTTTGCGGCAAATCGTTAATCCTGCTACCTTTGGCCTGACATCGCTGGGCAAATTTGGTCTCAACACTCTTTTAGCCCCCAATGTCAGCACCTGCATCTTTGGTGTGGGCACAGTCGAGCCCCGGGTGAAAGTGATAGAAAACGAGATTAAGGCACGACGAATGATGTCGGTGGTATTTTCCTCCGACACATTAGTAGTTGATATGGGACAAGCCGCTCAATTTTTGTCAGCAATCCAGCGGCTTATCGAAAGTGGACTAGCGGGTCACTTGACCGACGAAGAGCTAGCCTTAGCTAACGCTTAGCGCTTCATGCTAAGTGAAATGCGTTTACGATCTTTGTCGACAGACAAAACAGTCACTTGCACTTTCTGTTGCACGGTAACGACTTCACTAGCATCTTTGACGAATTTGTCTGTCAATTGACTGACGTGCACCAAGCCATCTTGGTGTACGCCGATATCAACAAAAGCACCAAAGGCGGTGACATTGGTGACAATGCCCGGTAGCTTCATGCCTTCATACAAATCATTGATAGAATGCACACCCTCAGCAAACTTCATGGGTTCAAGCTTAGCGCGGGGGTCGCGGCCAGGCTTTTCTAGTTCTTGCATGATGTCACGCAAGGTGGGCAGACCAATTTTGTCTGAGACATATTTATTCAAATCGATTTTTTTGCGGGTCTCAGCATCTGACATCAGAGTGGCCAAATCAGTGCCTAAATCTTTAGCCATGGTCTCCACGACCTTGTAACTTTCAGGGTGAACAGCACTGGCATCAAGCGGGTTCTTAGCCTCGCGGATGCGTAAGAAACCAGCACTTTGCTCGAAGGCTTTTGGCCCCAAACGAGCTACCTTTTTCAGCTCAGCTCTTGATTTAAACGGGCCGTTCTCTTGGCGGTGAGCAACGATATTGGCAGCAATTTGCTTACCTAAGCCTGACACATAAGAAAGCAATTGCTTACTTGCTGTGTTTAGCTCAACACCAACCGAGTTAACGCAACTGACCACAGTATCGTCTAAGCTGCTTTGCAAAGCGGGCTGATCGACGTCGTGTTGATACTGACCGACACCAATTGATTTAGGGTCTA
>JAUPUU010000208.1 GCA_030917395.1 Cyanobacteriota bacterium erpe_2018_sw_21hr_WHONDRS-SW48-000092_B_bin.40 | reverse complement strand
TTCAGTGTGAGCATCGTAGAAGTCGGCTATATCAGTTAGTATGTGTAGATCTTGAATGATACTTTCGCGAATTCCTGGCCTTTGTACTTTCACTGCTACTTCTCTTCCATCTCTCATCACCACATGGTGAATCTGACCTAGCGAAGCCGCTGCGACAGGTACTTGATTGAATTGCGAGAAAGCTTTCGATAGCCGCACACCTAGCTCATTGACGATTGTCTTTTCCACTTCGGCAAAGGCAAACGGCTCACAGTTATCTTGCAAGCGAGAAAGTGCATCAATATATATTGGTGGTAAAAAGTCGGGCCTGGTAGAAAGAAGTTGACCTAGTTTGACGAAGGCAGGGCCCATTTTTTCTAGATCGGCAGCTAATTCTGTCGCCTTTGCTGGAGCGTCGGTTGAAGGACTGGTCTCAGTAAGCATGGCTTGATCGATGCCGGCATACTTTACCAGATCAGAGTTACCATATTTGAAGAGCAGCAAACCAATGTCTTTGTAGCGTTTGAGGTTCTCTGGGCTAATCTTGATGCCTATTGATTGACCACCTTGCTTCATTGTTTCATTCCTGCTTCTTACTTTGCTCGAGCTCATCATTTTGCTCAATGACTGGAAAAGAAGCAGTTCGTTCCATTTAGCTGAAAATTCTCACTGGATGCCGAAACTGGTGCGCATAGTCTCTTGTAAGGCTTGCATCTCAGCTATCTTGTTGAAGCGGGCATTTTGTAGCTGGGCAATCTCTTGATTGATATCTTGTCTGGCAGATATGTCGGCGGGGCTGATTGTATTTAGTAATGAGTAAAGTTCTTCCAGGCGACTGTTGATAGTGTCTATTTGAGCTTGCAGCCCAGCGATGGCGTTTTCATAAGCGGCGATATCTTGGCTATAGTCGTAACCAATGTCTTGAGCGCCCCGGTAGAGATTGCTTTTGGCTCCGCTGCGACATAATTCACCCGGTGCTGCAATAAATTCGTCCAGACCCCAGGCTGAGGGCATGATACTGCCGTGGCCAGTGGTTATGCCCCTGTCTCTTTGCCCCATAATGCCAGCGTCGATGCGGTGGCTTTGATCAAAGCCGAAATAGGGTGGCGGGGTTCTGATTCCTTCATCACCGTATATTGCTTCGGCCCTTCCCCCAGCTTGATAGACGAAGCTGTCGAGTTGGCAGGGTGGCAGTTGATTGAGGCGTTGGGCAATTTGCCGACTAGCCTGTTGAGCATGAGCCTGAGGAGCTGTAATTGTAGTAAGTTGGAGAACTAGAGTCAGTGACCAAGCCACTGCGGTGGCTGCCCGACGAAACCAAGATTTGGCTTTCATAGGTGACCTGCTTGTTAGGGTGGGGGATGCAAGAAGAATATTCGGAAGTCGTGACCGACTGGTGACCTCCGTAAGAAAGACGTTAGTGAAACAGTCGAGCAAGATTAATTAGCTGCGTAATCACCACACTGACAGGGGCCCTTGCTGGTTGTCAGCAAGTGCGGTCTCCACTAACATTCTTGTCACCTAATCACATCTAATCTATTTTAAATTGCTGAAGGAGGCACTTCTTGGCAGTATCCGACGAACCTAAACAAGTCTTTCTTGGTGGAGCTTGCGGTCTGACAACTTGGCGCACAGATATCACTATTCCTCTAATGGAAGCCGCCGGGGTCACCTATCACAATCCCCAGATGCCACTAGGCGCTTGGAAAGAAGACGACCAGTTCGACGAAATGCGGCGCAAAGATGAATGTCTAGTGCAGTTGTTTGTCATTAATGGTGATACCAGAGGTGTGGCCTCTGTTGCCGAAGTCGCTTACTTAATTGGTGCGCGCAAGCCGGTTGCCATAGTTATGGAAGATATAAAAGCCGACGCCAATGTCTACGGTGCGATTGTTGATTCAGTGCAAGCAGATGATCTCAATCGCGGTCGCATTTATGTTAGAGCCATGGCCGATCGACATAATGTGCCGATCTTCACCGATATTGCTGAAGGAACTAAGCATTGCATTGCTTTAGTTAAGAGCTTAGAAGGATCTCTCACACTGTCTCAGGTTAACGCTGCTCTGAGCGAAGTGAAATTTGCTAATCATGTCTTTCAGTCAGAAGAGACCATGGGTGGCTTCCACATATGGATTACGGCGATGGAGAAGTGCACCTATACAGGCGAACCATCTTTACAGGAGGGGCGGCGCTGGTTTGTCTCGACTGGCTGTACGCCATCAGATGTAGTGCGTACTGCATTTAAAGCTGTGGCCACTTGGGCTGAGCATGAGACTCGAGAAGAATTTAAATATAAGGGTGTGCGGGTTTTTAGCCCCCATTTAGAACTGAATAATTTGGTTGCTCGGGGAGCTGGTAAATCACCTGGTAGTAATTCTTTCGAAGAGGCTCCAGATAAGACTCCGACAAGTGTATCGACCAGCCAAAAGTCTGGTCAACCGTGCTCAGTCTAGGTGTAGTTTGAGTAGATTTTAGGTGAACACAACGCAAGAGCTACCAATAGTTGATGCCAGTGCATATTTTGCCGCTCGATTGCAGGGGGCAAAAGCTAGTGCTGAAGCACTGAGATTGGGCCGCCAAATTAAAGAGGCATGCCATTCAGTTGGCATGTTCTATCTTGTTGGTTACGATATTGATCAAGCGTTGATCGATGGTGTAATGCGGCATTCTGCGCAGTTCTTTGCTAGCAGCCAGAGCGATAAAGATGCTATCTCTATCAAGAATTCTCCTCAGTTTCGTGGTTATGGTCTACTCAAAAACTATCGTGATTGGCGAGAGCAGATTCATATTGGAGTTGAGAGTTCTTTTGCTGAGTTGAGCGATACAGTGCCTTCAGTTTACTGGCAGCTCTGGGGCAAGAACCAGTGGCCCGCTTCAACCGATAGCGGCGAGTTCAAGTCTTGTGTTTTAGATTATTTTGCGGCAGTTGAATCACTGGCGCGTACTCTATTGAGCTTACTGGCCGAGGCCTTAGATAAGCCAGCTGACTTTTTCACTGAGCGCATGAAAGATCGGCCCTATCTCTTGATGAAGGCTATGTCTTATTTGCCCCAAGAAAAAAAAGACGCTGATGCTTCTTCTCAAATGGGGGTGACTGCCCATTGCGATTGGAGCTGGCTGACTTTTCTCGTACAAGATGATGTTGGTGGCTTAGAGGCGCAAGACATTGATGGCAATTGGCGCAAGGTCAATCCTCTGCCGCGTTCAATTGTGGTCAATACCGGTGAATTGCTTGAAATTGAGACTGGTGGCTACCTTCGCGCTAGTCCTCATCGGGTTATTAATGAGCGCATTGATCGTCAGCGATATTCTGTGCCTGTATTTATCAATCCCGCTCTTGATGCTCCGATTTTGCCGGGTGCTAACAGTTCTGATTGCGTGCCTGCCGCTCATGGCGAAGCCCATGTGCACAAGGTAATAAGACCAGGCACGACACTTGCTTCTTTTGTTTTTGGCGATAGCGAATTCGAGCGCAAAGCCAATGGCGTTTGGTGTTATGAACCAGAATGTGTTTCGGCTCTATAAATGCTTGGCTCTAAAACTTAGTCTTTTATGGGGCGACCGGGATAAGAATGAACTGTCGGTGCTAAGTTTGGATCTAACGCCACTCTTTCATCAAAGACGAAGCATTCGCCTTGCCAGTGGTCACCACCAACTTTTTCGAAATAGCCCAAAATACCGCCCTGCAGTTGATAGACATGGGGAATGTCAATCTCGGCCATGTATAGAGCTGCTTTTTCGCAGCGGATACCGCCTGTGCAGAATGAAACGATAGTCTTGTCTTTTAGATCTGACTGTTCGCTGACAGTCTGCTTTATGGCATCAGGAAATTGACTGAAGCGCTCAATATCAAATGCCAGTGCATTTGTAAATGTGCCCATCTCAACTTCAAAGCCATTGCGTGTGTCTAGCATTACTACTGGTCTGCCCTCGTCATCGAAGCCTTGGTCAAGCCAGGCCTTCAGTTGGGCTGGTTCTACATGGGGCGCTCGGGCTGCTTCGGGCTTGATCATGGGATGGCGCATGGTGATAATTTCTTTGGCTATGCGCACAATCATGCGACCAAAAGGCTGATTCTCAGAAAGGCTTTCTTTGATTTCTAAGGGCACGAAGCGCTCACCAAAGCTAGGTTCGCTTTGGAGAAACTCTATAAATTTGGTAATGCCATCTTTGCTACCAGCAAGAAATAAGTTGATGCCTTCTGTGGCCAATAGAACAGTACCTTTGAGCCCAAGCCTGTCGCAGCACTCTTTAATCAAGGGCTGGAAGGCCGCAGGCTCTGGGATACCCACAAACTTATAGGCGGCGATGTTGACAATCTGCATTGGCATATTATACCGCCGAGAGCCTCAGGGGGAACTTTTATGCCCTTGTCCAGTCTCACATTTCGTCAACTATTGAAAGTTCAGTTTTATTGAGGCCGACCAAATGCTAAATATCTACGTCCCTGTAAAGAGAGTGTTTCCTTTTTTAGCTATTTTGCTCTTAAGTGGCTGCGCTGCTCAAAATGGAGCGGGTACAACTTCCTCTACATCGGGCACCGACACCTACAAAGAACAAACCACTACAACTGTTTCAGTAGACCGGGCAACTGGTGCGGAAAGCCGAAATACCACTACTCAAATTATTACTCCTGGTGATGAGCATCGGGCCCAGGTGAACATTGATACTACTCGCGGTGCTGATACTGTCATAAATGTTGATGCCGATGGTGATAACTTCAGGGCCGAAACAGAGTCAGGCTATGCTGACCCTGGCAGTACTACCCACATACGGGCGCCGCTGTTTAAAATGGACAAAAATCGCGAATCTGGTTCTGTTCATATCAAGCTGCCATTTATCCATATTGATAAAGACCCCGGCGGCTCAGCTCGGGTTGATATCGGCCGTCATCACTAAGCTTTACTGAGCCGGGCCCCAGAAGGCCTCTGCCGAGCTTTTATCGCCCTTGTTCATCAACCACATTTGATTGCCATAATCGTAGTGCCACCATTCATAGTGGTAGTTTTCAAAACCTACTGATTTCATAGCCCAATACAATAGTCGGCGATTGCCTCGCGCTTCTAACTCTGAAGCTTGAGCTTTGTCTTTTGTGGTTTCAAAATAATCGCTGTGACTGACTTCAGCATCATCATCAAAGATGCTGCCCATGTAGAGCAGCTCGCCAGTAGCCTTGCGCCGCAGGGTTAAGTCGACAGCGCCACCGGTGCAATGGGTGGGCCAGGTAGTTGAATCGGTGCTCTTGTACCTCGATGGATTAGAGCAATAGCGGGAAGCATAAGCAATTTGCTCGGCCTCAGAGCCTTTAGGGAGAGCCCTTTTAGCCTGGTTGAGAAAATACTGCCAGAGGTCTTTCTGGCAACTGACTGGGCGAAAGCCATCAAAGACAAATAGTTCTAGGCCTAGTGGTGCTAATTTAGCGTTTAGCTCTTGCAACTTTTGGGCGGCAGTGAGGCGCAATAATATTTTCTTGGGTGCGCTGGCAAAGCTTCGATAATATGGTGCGTTTAGCTTGTCTGTGCGGGCATAATAACTTTCGCCAGCAATATTGAAACTATCTATCGGTACAAGCTTTTCGTTTGATTTGGCGGCCTTGAGGTTGACTGGCTCTTTGTGGTAATCAGCTGAGGTAAGCAGCCTTGAAGATTGGCTCAGTAGTGGCAGCGGCTTCTTTTTTAATTCTAGTGTTTGCGCCAATGCACTGGCGCCATTTGCAAGCAGGCACCCTAGCAAAAGGACCGCTCGAATATGTGCATTTTTATAA
>JAUPUU010000207.1 GCA_030917395.1 Cyanobacteriota bacterium erpe_2018_sw_21hr_WHONDRS-SW48-000092_B_bin.40 | reverse complement strand
AGATTGGCTCAGTAGTGGCAGCGGCTTCTTTTTTAATTCTAGTGTTTGCGCCAATGCACTGGCGCCATTTGCAAGCAGGCACCCTAGCAAAAGGACCGCTCGAATATGTGCATTTTTATAATTATTCATATGCTAGACTTCCCATTCTTGAACAATGCTAACACGTGTTTTTCTGCTAGCTCTGCGTTGAGCATCTTCTAAAAGATAGCTTTTATTGCGAGTAATCGGTTGCGAGGGAGTAATGACAATGGATAATTTGCAATCTGAGCTTAAGGCTGGTCGAAAGAAGCTTACTTTTCCTGATAATCCAATGTTTGGCATGTTGTTCTTAGAAGGTGAAGTTACTTCTAAAATTGAATATTTTGATGATGGATCTTATGTCGAAAGTAGAAGTTTTCCCCCAGGTCTAGGCGAGGCGAGGCGGGTTATAGAGTATCCGGCTCAGTACTCACTGGGCCTTACCCTGTTCAACCGCGCAGAGACAAGGCTAGAGCAATTGAGCCCCTACGGATTTGAAATTATAGATCTTCGCCATATTTTTCAGTTGACCTCCCAAGACTTGGAGAAGCTAGAGCTGTTGCCGACGGTGAGCACTCTTCACTTTCCAAAATTCACCGATGATTCCTTACTCGCTGCTTTAGGCAAGATTACTTGGCTCAAGCGGTTAACTCTTGACGATACTCTTATTACTGATGAAGGCATGGCTTTGCTCTGCAATCTTACTCAATTAGAAGAGCTGAGCCTGATTGGAACTAATGTAACAGGGGCATTTCTGAAAGATTTGAGTAAGTTGAAGGAGTTGAGAAAACTCGATCTCAGCCGATCAAAAATAAAGGATGAGAGTTTAGCTTATCTATCTGCTTACACTTCGCTAGAAGACCTGAATCTTAGTGAAACCACAGTATCTAATGCGGGGGTGCCTTTCTTGCGGGCAGTTCCAAGTTTGTGGAAGATAAATTTGAATTCTACCCTTACATATGATGAAGGGCAGCGCCAGTCTGAACCTAGGCAGATCTTGCCTCCAGAAGAGTTGGATGGCGAACTGATTCGCTTTCAGAAATTGTTCGCCGCTAAATTTCTCTCACTTCTTTCTCATGGTGCGGCTGGCGAGAATGTCATAGCATCACCGCTAAGCTTTTTCTTGGCTTTGCACTTGTTGTCGAATGGTGCTACTGGTAATACTCTAGCTGCTCTTAAAGAGTTGCTTGGCCCAGTGCTTGGTAATCCAGAAGGGGCGGAGTTAGCGGCAGCAATGTGTCGCGAACTGAGCAACTTGAACCAAGAGGTTGAGTTATGGATAGCTAACTCTTTGTGGGTAAACAAAAATAAGGAGATCAAGCCTGGCTTTGTCGAGTCGGCCATGCGCAAGTATGGCTGTATGGTGGCAAACTTGGATCCACTCGATCCTTCCAGTGTTCCAACGGTCAATGCTTGGGTTGATAAGCAAACTAAAGGACTTATACCAGGAGTTATTTCCTATATTGACCGTTATTTCCTTTTGATTTTGGTCAATGCTGTTTACTTCAAAGGCTTATGGGATAAGCCCTTTGCGGTCAAGCATACGGCTAACAGAGCTTTCTATTTAACCAATGAAACGAGCAAGATCTGTCAATTCATGAATCAAGATGATTATTTCCGTTATTTGAAGACTGATTGTTTTGAAGCCGCGGTCTTGCCCTATAAAGGTAAGCGCACCAATATGTATCTTTTTCTTCCGAAGGTTGGTTCAACAACGAAAGAGACAGTTGGCTATCTTGAAAAGAATTGGGAGTCTGTATTTGGACTGTTTCAGTCCAGGCCAGGTCTGGTTTCTTTGCCTAAGTTTGAGATGACCTCGTCTCATGATTTGAAACCAGTTTTGCAAGAGCTTGGCCTTGGATGCTTGCTTAAGTCAGGAAGCGCCGAGTTTCAGAATTTGACCGACAGAAGCGATTGCTATGTCAGTGATGCTATTCAAAAGGCATTTATCAAAGTCGACGAAAAGGGCACTGAGGCGGCGGCAGCGACTGCGATAACGATGATGTATGGCAGTGCTGGAATCCCGAAAGCATTTAAGTTTGAGCTGATTCTGGATCGCCCTTTTGTTTTTGTTATTCAGGATGACATAAGTGGCATGGTGCTCTTCTATGGCATTGTTGAAGAACCACTATGGCAATCATAAGTTTAGTTTGCCGCCGTTGCCAGCTAGTCTAGTATTTCCTTCGTCTCTGGTCTCAATAAAGCCGCCTTCGCCCATCTTGTAGTTCAAGACTGCAGCCATTTTAGACATGTCTGAAATTATGCGTCTTTCCTTAACGCCGTTGACGCTCTGCCGCAGGTCTACCAGTAGGGCACTGTTGGTGATGGCACTGGCTGGAGAAAATTCGGCTATAGCTAATTGACCTTGCTCTAGCACTTTGACAAATCGTCTAGCAATACCGTCTTTAGGCCTGAGTTCGGAGCGCTTGAGCACATGATCGCTGGCAGTAAATTCATAACCAGGTGCAACAGAGACAATGATTGGTTTCTGCCCAGCGAAGTGGCCGCTAGAGAGCTTTACTTTGACCTTAAGGCCAACGCCGTCCATATTTTTGAGGCGCAAGACACCATCTTCAAAACTCGCCAATATGTCGGCATTTGCGGTTAAAGCAACTGTGCCAAAGGCTGTAATTAAGCTCGCCTGTCTTGCTGGGCTTTTGATAGAAATCAGTATTTGACCGGAGGTCAGTTTGACAATGTTATTTTGAGGTTTTGTATAAATTGTGTCAGGGAGCCACTTCACGAGGATGCCGTCGGGATCATCAGACTTAGGGTTTTCGCGGGGGAAAGACTGTTCTTGCAGCTTTTGAATGCCGTTCAAGGCTGCATTGGCTGAGGGAGTGAAGGGCACTCCTGAAACTAAAGGGCTGGTGACATCCGTGGGCACAACAATTGGTGGTCTGAAGACCCCTGGTGGGGTGGTTGGAAAGACCAGAGGTGGAGGCGGCGGCGGAGTGACCGGCGGCGGAGGCGGTGTCACTTCCGGCGCCGGTAAAAATGGAACCTCGCGTGGTCCCTCAAATGGCCCCTCAAATGGTCCGTCAATGGCGGCTTGCGCCAAGGCAGTTGGCGCCATTATTGATGTTGCACAAAAGGTTATTGTTGCTGTGGCAAGCAACCAACTAACTTGTTGTTTAGTGGTGGGGCGCCCTTTAACCATGGTCCAAAACCCATATAATCTATGTTTTGGTCATGTTAGCACGTGCTTTTGTTGGGTAAATTACTCAGAATTAGACATTGTCTTTTGTTCAGTTTAGGGTCTTCTTTGTATTTCGGAGGTTGTCTTTATGAAACGTCGCTTCTATTTAGTTCCAGCGGCAATCAGCTTGGTTTGTGCTCAGGCCTCATTTGCTAACGACATCGAAAACGCTATTACTAAATACGGCGGCAAGATTGGTATTAAGGGCTCGGCTGCCAATCTAATCAATTCGCAGATTCACAAAGTCACTTCATCTGGTGCAGCTAGTACTGCCGGGGCTGCCAGTGCTGCCCCTGGAGGGCCAACTACAAGTACTATTACTAGCACGACTACGACAACTACTTCGAAAACTAGCTCGTTCAAGAATGCCTTACAGCAAGTTTTCTCTAAGAGCGACTCTGCTGCACCAGTTACAAATAATCCTGCTGCCACCCTTAACTCTCTTAGCTCAGGTACGGGTAGTTTGGGTCAACCAGGTCAACCAGCGGCAGTGGTGCCCGGGGTGGCTGCGCCGCATAAACAGTCGGTTAAAGCCAAGATTGGCAAGGAGATTTGGCGACAAGCAAAGCGCTATGAGAGCAAACATCCAAACAAGCTCATGCACACTGGTGTCAATTCACTCAGCAAAGTGGTCGGACAGCCATAGATGCAGCCTGGCTATAAGTAACTGCTGAAGCGCTATTGAAGCGCTACTCTTCGCGACGCAGCCGTTCTTTCTCTTTTGCTACTGATTCGATAGTTTCGGCGCAGAATTCAGAGGAGGTCACCACTGTGTCTGATTTCATCATCATTTCTTCTACACTCGATGAATTTTTCACATCTAGTGCCAGTAGTTCGGTCATTGTGCAGGCTTGTTGAACTGTTTGGGCGAGGCGACACTCGTCATTTTGTTTGTCGTAGATGGTAAGGCTACCGGCGGCAATGCCAATAACCCTAGCATCGACTGTTACAGACATCTCACTGCAAGCACTACCGCCGTTGCTGTAGAGGCTTCTTACTGGTACGCCTGTTGCCAGGGTCTTATAGTCGAGATTACTGTTAGGCAGGTCTATCAATGGGTCGATTTTACTTGCGCTTCTCAAGCTTGGGTTGCTCTTGTCGCTCTTCGCTTGTAGCTCGGCAATGCGATTGAGCTCATCTTGCAGCATATAGCCAGAAAGTCGCTCAATTTTTGGACCGGCATTAAGAACATAGCCATCATCGGTGATGTATGAGTTCGAGGCCTTGTCATAGGTCATATGAAAAGGCTTGTCGCTCTTACTTTGGTCTAATTTTAGGTTTTCTTCGAGTCTTAGGTTTTCTTGCCCATTATTGGGCAGTTTTGCTTCATCTTTTCTTTTTTGTTCTTCGGCTTGCCTGGCTAACTCATCGGCTTTTACTTCTTTTGCTACTTCTCTGATTCTTGCCCTTATCTCCCTGGGCGACATAGTTTCAAGTGCTTCGTCAAAAGTAAGTTCTTTTGGTTCTCTATCTTTGCGAGAATCATTCTGCTTCTCTCTGTGGACGTGCTCATCTTTCCGCTTTTGCTCCTCCTCTTCTTTGGCAAATGAGCGAATTCTGGCCCTAATCTCTCTGGGAGACATTGAGTCCAAAAGCTGGTCGAAGCTAAGTTCTTGCGCTGAGCTAGCTCGTGTCTCATGATGTTTGTCCATGTTTCGGTTACCCATGATACAGTTGCTTAGCTTTTACTTTTGTAGAGAGTGTTTAAAGGCTTGATTGACGCGATGTATTGAGCGTTCCTCAGCTTGTTGTAATTCTTGCTTGGTAGCAAGACTGCTAGTGTCGACTCTTTGAATGATTACTTCTTGTGGCTGCTCTTGTGCTTCTTCTTCTTCTTGATTTACTTTTGTGCATTCGGCACTCTTGTTGACAGCGTTGTCAGATATTCTCTGGGTATTGCGCATACCGTGTTCTATGATCTGCTGCTGTTGAGCAGGGTTGACGTGCTGCAGCCAGCTTTGTTCTGCTGCTGAATTGTATTGGTTGGCTACGCCTAGTGATACTGATGCGTCACAGGTAACTTTCTCTGCTCTGGCTTTGATGCACTCTTCGCTTGATACTGAAAGACCTGCACCACCGCCGGTGCCGAGGAAGTAGCCGTCTCCTCTCACTGCAAATAGCTGACAGTCATTGCCTGGCAATGCTTCACCTCTAGCATTGGCATAAGAATTGTTTTTGTAGATGGTATCGCCGGTTCTGACATTGGTGGCGCCGGTGTTCACGTTAGTGTTGCCGGTTCTTACTGAATTGCTCGCGTCGACGGTGTTTGTGCTACTGGCATCGACATTGTTTTGTAGTTTGTTGGTGCCACTGACAGTACCGTTGATATTGCCTTCAACAGAGCCTTGTACTCGGTTGTCGTTGTTATTGGCGCTGTTCACATCATTGCGGTTGTAGTTGGCGCTGTTGTTGCTAAGGTCATTTCTATTGTTGAGCTGCTGCTGTTGCAATTGCTCCTGTGCTTGCTGTTGCTGTTGAGCTTGTTGCTGATCTAGTTGATAGTTGTGAGGCTCGACGGGCGGTATAACTGGCGGAACATCAGGAATGCCAGGACCATGGGGCTCGGTGTGATAGCCGTCATTGGAGGCCAACATCACTGTCTCTTGCTTTGAGGCCAATTTGAAAGGATTGCTGCCCATGGTATCTGCAAATAGAGCATGGCTTGAATCGTTGTTAGAAAAGTCGCTCTTGGCTGGAAGTTCTGAGGTCTCATAGTGGTTCATGGGAAGACTCCTTTAGTTATTTACGATTGAAGATTGCCCTGATAGCGCTCAGGGCATGGTGTGAACATATATAGAGAGAGTTTTATTAGAACTTGGTCAAAACTTTAGAATCAGGCCGAAGCTCTATGAAACCCAAGATATAGGAACCCTGTGGCTGAGTTGTGGTGAAATTATTTTTTTCTCGTCTAGGGCTAGAGAGCGGCAAATTTTAGTAGGCGCTCAGCATTCTTATGGCAAATCTTAGCTCGATCGCTCTCGCTGATTGCTGCTGTTTCGATGAATTCAGTTGCTAGAGGCACTGACTCAAAGGGATAGTCTGTAGAGAAAAGCACATTGTCTATGCCTATAGCTTCAATGGCACATTTTAGTGGTGCATCATCACAGACCCCAGATGTGGTAATAGCGAAATTTTGCTTTAAGTAAAATGATGGTGCCTGCGTTAGCTCAAGGCTGTGTTTGCTAATTTGCCAGCGGCTATCGAGGCGCCAAAGTATAAAGGGAAGTGTTTCGCCCATGTGTCCCAGGATGATTTTTATGCTCGGCAGGCGATCGAATAAGCCACTGGCAATCAGTCTCAATGCATGGGTGGCAGTCTCAACGGTCCAGCCCCAGGCCGCTCCTTTTAAGGCTGGATAGCCGCTATACATATGCGGTGTATCAAAAGAGTCGGCGGGGTGTAAATAGACTGGTACGTTTAGCTCCACCACTCTCTCCCAGAACGGTGCATACATTTTATCGTCGAGGTAGACCCCAGCTGTATGGCCATTGATG
The DNA here is from genome assembly GCA_030917395.1 of Cyanobacteriota bacterium erpe_2018_sw_21hr_WHONDRS-SW48-000092_B_bin.40. Classification (GTDB taxonomy): domain Bacteria; phylum Cyanobacteriota; class Vampirovibrionia; order Obscuribacterales; family Obscuribacteraceae. Next base: position 3,691 of record JAUPUU010000207.1, on the reverse strand, counting down.
AGGGCTCCCTTGAAGCTTAGCTCTTGAATGCAGCGATCTAATTCTTTGATTGCTGTAGCACAGTCATGCATGGCCAGGTGTGCGAAGCCGGCATAACGACTTGGGTGTTTTTGGATTTGTTCATAGAGAAAGTCATTGACTCGTTGCGCCTTTACTGCTGCCAGAAGTGGATCTTTTTCTGCTTGCAGGCCAGGTGAAGTTTGAGACAGTACGCAAATATCAATGCCGGCTTTGTCCATCACCCCTAGCCGTTTTTCATCAAATTCGGGCAGGCGTTCGCGATAGTGTTGATAGTCTTGCTCGTTCATCATCAACTCTACCCCAGCTTCGTATTGGCCAAAATCTGGTGCGGCAAAATGTTCTTCCAGAGCTATCTTTCTCAACGATTTTTCCTTTTTTATGTAGAGATCAGTTATGGTTGACTAGCTTAGGACATTCTACTTAGGAAATACGGAAATGAGAAACAGGCGCGGCGCTGCTAAATGGCTTAAGGTCGTTCTCGTAATTTCGGCACTATGCCTGGTTTCTGTGCTTGGTCTTGTTGTATTTGGTGTCTATTGGATGCTTTCTGTAACTAGCGATGCCAAATGCATTCAGTCTGCCGCTAGTTCTTTCATGACAATCTCGGATCCATTGCCCGGTGGCTTTCGCTATTTTTATGGTTTTTCTTTGCTTAATCGGCCCTATGTGCGAATTATTAGTAGCGACCAGCACACCATTTTTACATTCTCAGAGTATTTGGATCGTGATTTGACCAATGATGGTGCAGCTGAAAAGCTCATTGCCAGTGTTGCTGAAGGTGATGTTCCCGGCACTTTTGGCTCTGAGAGCCGCCGCAGAATTATTGTGGTCAAAAAAGGCACTTTGTTAGTGGGAAAGCAAAACATGCCATATGTTATGGGTCATGTGGATGAACCCGTTACCGGCGATAAGTCCACAGAAAATACCTTTATTGGAGCTATAAGAACGCCAGGCAGAGGTAAATTGATCGTGCTTATGGTTGAGAATCTCAGTCAATTTAAGCCTTCAGTTGCACCTAAGGCTGAACCTTTTCCACTCACCCTTGAGAGAGTACGCTCCCTTACCGACGGTATTGAGTCATTTAAATAATTCTCGCTAAAGCAAGAGGCGCTCAGAGCCTTGTTTGGGCATGTCAAAACTAATGACAAGCTATTTGTACTATAATTAGCGTTCCTGACAATGCTAGAGAGTACTCTCTTTGTCGCCTGCTCACTTGGCAACTGATGAAACATTTATACCCAACTGACCTTTCGAAATTCGTTACTAACCATTGGCCACAGGGTGGGGCTGAACTGCCTGCACCGGCTGTTCTTGAAAGCCTAGTATCTACTTGTTATCAGGCTAGTTTGCTGCGCCAAGAGACAATCCCTGTAGTCTTTCGTCTGATAGTTATTGAACCAGAGTCTTTGCCCACTGACGGCGGGCCTCCCTCTGGACTTCATCGTCTTGAGTTTGCTCGACACCTGGAGTTTAACGCACTTGAATTGCGTCGTCTTTCTTCTGCGGCTCACTTCTCTCGAACTTTGATTGGTGTGCGCATAGATCCTAACAATGGTCCGGAGATCTGGGGCTTGGTGCACTCGGGCCCCCGCTGGTTACATGCTATCCATGGCGGACGCGGTTCGGCACCGCCTCTACCCGATGCCCTGACTATTAGTGTTACTGGTCCTGGAGAGTTGGATGTCGGCAAAGGACGCGAAGTAATTGGTCACTTGGCTGAAGGTCGAGTGTTTGAACCGTCACTCAATTTGTTTCAATCAGAGTGGTTGCAAGAGTGGTTCGCTTCCATTCGGCAAGAGCGGCTAGAGATTCACGAAGAAGCTAAGAAAGAAGCGGCTGAGCCTTGGGCTGAATTAGAGCCAGATCTCACTCGTGTAATTGGTCAGCATATGATGAAGCGTCTCATTGCTGGTATGCGAGCATTTCATCATGGTGGCACTCTGGTGGTGGTACCGCCAGAGATGGCAGATATGTTTTGTAGTGACAATCCCTACCTGTCAATCAAGTATGGTTTTGTTGATAGTGAGCCGCGAGCGCGTTTTCGTACTTTGATTATCACTGTGATGAACACACTAGCAAAAATTGCTGGCGATCAGCACAGTATCATAGGCTGGCGCGATTATCAGCAGACCACCAACCCTGATATCATCAAATTAGATGAAGCAATTTTTGAAATGTCGCATCTTGTTGCTGCTCTCTCTACTGTGGATGGTGCTGTAGTTTTGACCAGGCGTTTTGAATTGCTAGGCTTTGGTGCTGAGATTCACTGTGAGTCGACCGATCTCAATTTCGTTGCCAAAGCTTTAGACCTTGAAGGTGACCATTCGGTGATTGAATCTGTCCACGCCGTTGGCACACGTCATCGCTCGGCTTATCGTATATGCAACGCCCACAAAGACGTGCTTTCAATCATTCTCTCTCAAGACGGCAACGTGCAATTTGCCCGATGGAAAGATGACAATGTTATGTACTGGGATCAACAAGCTGCCTTCAACTTCGCTTCGATTTATTAACGAAGCTGTTCGAACTAGCAGCTTGTTGATACCTCTAACCTTATTTTGTTAGATCGAACTTCTTATTCTCACCGATGTCAGCGGCATTCCCTGTAAGCACCTGAAACAGTGCAATGGTTTGAGCAACAGGAGATGAGGGAGAATTCCAATATTCTGCTTTTTCTGCAGTTACTTTGAGAAGGGCTATGTCTGCTGTGTCAATGCCATCGGGAAACCAAATTAGCATTTTGGGCTCCCAGAGCTGTTTTATCTTTTCTCTGTCTCGCACTAGTTCCGCTTTACCTGATAGTGACACATAGTTATGTTTGACAATATCGGAGAACGACACATTAACTTGATTGTGGCTCTGCGCTTCAAACACTTTATGTGATTGTCCATAGGTAAAGAACCAAAGATTGCCACCATATTCGACCTTGCCGTTGGTCGACATTGGTCTGCTATGCAGGCTGCCATCTTCAGCTGTGGTTGTGAGCATACAAAAATTGATTGTGTTCATCATTTCTGTAAGCTTTTGTACGTCTTTGCTCAAATTTAGTGTAGTCATATTGTTGCTCTCTTGCAATTTCCGGGTTTGTCCTCTGACCGACGAGCCTGACTGATTTGAGTTCCTGAAGATCATAAAAGACTAATGCTATTCTGGTAACAGCAAATGCTTTCTAGGCGGGTGCCTCATGAAGTCTCTACAAGACTGTCTTGCCTACTATCGCTCACGCCATCGCACACCGGGGTGTAAGCTCACCCACTTGATTGGTCTGCCTGTGCTTGTTGCTACCCCTTTTTGTCTGCTCTTTGGGCGGAATAAAAAGGTAGGCGTCGGTTTGCTTTTTCTCGGTCTCTTCTTACAATTCGCTGGACATTTCTTCTTTGAGAAGAATCAGCCCACTCTCATCGAAACCCGAGATTGGAAGGTTATTCCAGCTTCTCTCATATTTATTTGGGGAGAATGGTTAGATGTGTTCAGTGGACAATGGATCAGGAAGAACGGCTTAAAGCTCTGGACTAAGGGTGATTTAACGCTGCCACCTGGTCGCTAAAGTGTCCTTTTGCTAATTCTGCCTTAAAGGCCCTTTCAAATTGTGCTTTGCCCTTTCTGTGTGGCGGCCAAGAATGGTCAAAGAGAAACTTTGCTTGTTTGCTATTGCCTTCATATATTAGGT
>JAUPUU010000206.1 GCA_030917395.1 Cyanobacteriota bacterium erpe_2018_sw_21hr_WHONDRS-SW48-000092_B_bin.40 | reverse complement strand
GTGATGGAGCGAGCTATTAACGTTATTGTAGTAAGTGAGCGCCTCTTTTTCTTCGCCTACTACGTTATAGTTATTAGTGCTGACAATTCCTTTACCTTGATGATATATAGCTTGCTCTTCAGGGCTCATTGACTTCAATGCATCTTCCACACCAGACTCATTCAGGCCCCAAAATCCCTCTTGTCTTGCAATTTGAGTAGTTACAGTAAGCTTGCCGTGGTAAGCATATTCGAGGGCGTCTTGATGCTCTTCACTAAGTTTACGGTTAGTTGAATCTTCACCAAAGGCGCTTTCTATTTCTGCGTCACCGTGCCTCTATATGAACTCCTGTCTAACGTCTGGTGATAAATTGGGGTCTCCAAAGAATTTTTTGAAAGCTTGAATATCTTTGTTAGCGAGGGCTTCATTAGCTTTTTCTAGAGCCTTGGAAAGAGCGAGCTTGTCTGCTTCCCAATCTGCATGTGTGTAAGTGGTATCACAACTGTTCTGTTCTGAAGATGATTTTGCTTTCTCCGCCAGTTGCTCAGAGCCACTATCAATTTGAACTACTGGAAGCTTGCCGCTATTTACTAAGACTTGAGTATCAACGGCTGAGTTTGCCTTGATTAACTCCCCTCTATTGCGCCGCTCAACGGTGCTGGGCGATTCATATGGTGCGTCAGCAGCTGCCTCAGCGGATCTGTCTACTGTTCCAATATTTTGAACTCTGTCCATCTTCGTTGCTCCGTTGGGGATGCAATGAAGATAGTGGTCCTGGGGTAAAATCGAGGTAAAGCCTGAAATGCTAGATATTTGGGCGTTTTGCAAATCGTTTGGTAATAGCCTTACAATATCGAATCAGCTTTGTGGTCGTTTTTTATGAAAGTGCTAATTGTTGACGATGATTTGGCTTTAGGCGAAGCTCTAAAAGACTGTTTATTGGCTCAACAGCTAACTGTTGAAGTGGCTACGACAGGCGAAGACGCGATTCAGCTACTTTCTACCTTTGAATATGATTTGATTTTGCTCGACTGGAATCTACCAGGCATGAACGGCTTAACGGTCTGCCGCAAGTATCGTGAGACACACGGTATGAGCCATGTCATTTTTCTTACCTCAGAAAGCGATATAAGTAAGAAGGAAGATGCACTAGATGCAGGCGGTGACGATTATCTGGTGAAGCCATTTGAGACAAGAGAGTTACTGGCGCGCATGCGCAGTGTAATGCGGCGCTCACTTAAAATCGAATCGACTGTACTAAAAGTCAATCAGTTAGATTTTAGGCCAGTCGAGAGAATTGCCACAGCCAATAACAAACAGATACAGCTAACGCCAAAAGAAGCCCTGCTACTGGAATTTCTTATGCGCCATCCCGATCGACCTTACACCGGCCAGCGGTTGTTCAATGCGATATGGCCTTCCGATACTGACGCTTCAGCTGAAACGGTCAAAGTTTGGATAGGCAATCTGAGAAATAAGCTTTCCAAAATAGACCAGAAGGATTTTATAAAAACTGTAGTAGGCTCCGGTTATGTGGTTGAATCAGATCAATAGTCAGAAGGCCGCTCGATTGGAACTGAAAACCAAAATTCTGAGCCTTTTCCCAGCTCGCTATTGACACCAATTGTGCCACCATGTGATTCAATAATGAGTTTTGATATGGCTAGACCCAAACCAGAGCCGCCAGCCTTTTTACCTTCATTGGTCTGGTGGAATTTCTGAAACAAATTGGCCTTCTCTTCGGGCGCAAGGCCACGACCGCTATCCATGACAGTTATTTCAATTTCACCCTCATGCTTTGCACTTACAACTCTAATCAACCCTCGTGATGGCGAAAACTTTATGGCATTCGAAAGTAGATTAGTTACTACTTGCAGTATGCGATTGCGGTCTATGTTTGCGTATTCTTTACTAACTTCGTTTTTGATTTCAATGTTCTTGAGCATGGCTAAACTGCTAACAGTGAGGGTCGCAGCGTCAACTAGCTCGCGCAAATTTTCCGGACCACAATCTAGAGTCAAATGTCCAACTTCAAGACTCTCTAATAGAAGCAAATCATTGATGAGTTCTACTGAGGTCTTTAGATTGTTGCCGATTAACCTAATCTGCTTCTCCCCAGCAGCAGTAAGTTCTTTTTGATTTTGCTGCAAAATCTCAAGTGATACCATGGATGCCGCCAGCGGGCTTCTTAAATCGTGTGCCATCATTTGCATAAGCCCGCGGCGATGGTCGGCCGATTCAATCAACTGACGGCTGGCAGCATGAATTTCTTCGTCGAGTTCGCTCAATTCGTCATGGCCGCCGACCTGGCGAATCAACTTTGTGTTTTTCGGTAGCAAGTGAGCATTCTCTACAAGTATGCGCAATCTGCTTGTTACATCTTTTACGATCAAAAGAATCAGCACTAGAGCCAAAACAAAGTTTGAGATTAGTCCTGCTACTACTACCGCGTGCGCATACGCCGCTGCTTCTTCCTCACTGCGCCTGATTAGCTCTAGTTCTGCTTGCTTGTCGTTCATGATTGACATTAAGATGGTGTTCTTAAGTCCACCTTGCCTGACTAGATTTCTTAGCCGCTTGACTCGTGAAAGTACGTTGGCTTCTTCTGGCTGAACCTTTAAAGTTTCCAGAGCATGGCTATCTTCGTCAATTGTCGCGGTCAGCTCGTGCAGCAAGTTTAGCAATTTGCTATCTCCTTCAGCCAACTGGCTAAGGGAGATTATTTCTTTGCGGGCCTCGTCGTTGAGTTCTTCTGCCTTTGCCCGGTGACCTTCACTTCCGTTAGAAGCGAAACTGGCCAACTGACCGAACGAACTAAAGATCAAGCCTGTTGCTTTGTTGATATGCGTCAGAATTGTGGTTTGACTGTGCTCACGTGCCATAAGAGCTTCGGCGCGCAAAAGGGATGAAGAAAGTAGGGCGATCCAGATGACGTTGAACGCTAGCGGAATCAATGCCAGAGCGAGGCCCTTGTGAATAATACGCGGATGAAACATGGCATTATCTTAGCCGATATCCTTGAGCGTATGCCTAGACGTGGATACGACATTCCCCTAGCAAGATTGGAAGTCTTTCTGGGGCTGGAGTTTTGCTGACATCTCTATGGTGACAACCGGATTGAGAGATGCGGTAACATATTGAGCTAAAAACCTTGGGATGATGAGCGACTGCGGCGCAGAAGGAGACGAGAACATGACAAGACACGCACTGCTTGGTGCAATTTTAGCCAGCGCATTCGCCACGAGCGCCTCCGCACAGAATTTCAAGATGACGACACCTTTCGCACCAGGCGTAGCGGTCCCTGACAAGATCGAGTCGTCGATCGGGACTTTGAATCTAAACTATGGCTACCCGTCGGCCGATACCGTTGACAAGATCTACAACAACCTAGATCGTTCACGGGCGCTGCAAGCCTATCTCTTGGCGCTGCCAATCGTAAACCAGGCGGGTATGCGCGAATCAATACGCAAATGCGGCCCCGATAACCAGACCAACATAATCTGGGAGAATCTGGTCGATCCCAGAACCGTTGAGCTGACGGCGAACGACAACACGATTTACAACTTCATCTGGACCGATACCAGCAAGGGGCCATTAGTAGTCGAGATTCCGCCCAAGGTGCTGGGTTTGGTCAACGACTTCTGGTACAAGTGGGTGGCCGATGTTGGCATCACCGGTGCCGATAAGGGTGAAGGTGGTAAGTACCTCCTCCTCCCGCCTGGATTCAAAGGCGAAATCCCGCCGGGGTATAACGTCGTGCGACCTAGCACCTTCGGTAACTGGCTCGTATTTCGCGCCTTCGTTGTCGACGGTTCAACCAAACCAGGAGTTGAATCAGTCAAAAAGAACCTGCGAATCTATCGCTTGGCCGACGCAGCTAGCCCACCGCCAATGAAATTCGTCAACGGCTCTGGTATTCCATCAAACTTCGTCGCGCCGGGTGACTACTCGTTCTGGAGTCTTCTGAACCAAGTGATCCAGGAGGAGCCAACGGAGGGCTCTGATCCCACTACATTAGGACTGTTCGCCTCAATAGGCATCGTCAAAGGGCAGCCATTCAATCCCGATGAACGGATGAAGAAGATCCTGACAGATGCGGCGAATATCGGCGCAGTGACTGCGCGGACCATTGCTTTCAAGATTCGCTCAAACGAGGCCTATTTCTATCCGAACAGCGCCTGGCGCTTGCCGTTCTTCGGTGGCTATAAGTTCGAGGCGGCGCCCGGTGTAAGCAACTTAGACGGTGCCGCTTTCTACTATTACTTTGCCACCGGCGTCACGCCTGCGATGGAAGTGAAGATGGTGGGCCAGGGATCGCAATACCCCTGGTCAGTGCAAGATGCGAAGGGCAACCCCTTTGATGGCGCTAAGAACTACAAGCTGCACCTACCGCCGAACATTCCTGTAAAAGATTTCTGGTCGGTAATCGTCTACGACAACCAGACCCGCTCCATGGTGCAGACTGACCAGCAGGCGCCGAGTGTTAGTAGCCAGAACAAGGGGCTCAAGATCAATGCCGATGGCTCGGTGGATGTCTACTTCGGACCCAAAGCACCCGCTGGAAAAGAGAACAACTGGGTGCAGACGATTCCAGGCAAGGGTTGGTTCATGATCCTGCGCTTGTATGGTCCGCTAGAGCCATGGTTCAACAAGACATGGCGGCCCGGCGAAATCGAGCTGCAACCCTGATCTAAAAAAAATAGAACAGCTTATAGCCACCACTGGCAATTGCGCCATTGCCAGTGGTGGCTCAGCACATCTAAATTTCCAAATTCAGTCTGTTGTCAGACCCTCTTCCAGCGCAGTTATCCGCTCCGCCAGATGCTTTTTGTCGAGTTGATCAGGAATGTTCAGTTGATCCAATTGATCAAGCATCAATAATTTGATCTGACACGAAACTAACGGTTCAATCTTGTCATCAATCGTCATATGCGGTGAGAAAGTGGGCCCGACCAAAACTTTGACGTTATGAATTCCATCGACGGAACTCGACCCTTTTCGCTTATTATTTCGCAGACCGTGCAAAAACAGGTCGCTTCCTTCATAGAAGTTGTAATTGACACGCACATTTGCCGGAATAGTACTCGCTTGAGATGCTCCAGGCACTGAAACCGTGTCGATGGTCACCAGTAGGTCAACTGGAATGTTTTTCTTATCTAAATCTCTAGCCAAATGGACAGCTCCGGCAGCGCCCCAGCTATGTCCCAGCAACACCACCTTGGCTTTGCTGCGATCGGCTTGAATCTTTTTGGAAACCGACCGCCAATTGGTAAACCAGTGTCGTTCAAACTTTACCGGAATCTCTAAGTCTCGCCCAATATTTTGCGTTTTCGTTTTTATCTTCTTGACCGTTTCCCGACTGAATACGTCAATGAATCCACCGGTAAAAAAGTAGACGTGCACAGGTTGTCTTACTTCTGCTGCCAGCACCTCGAGAGTGGACAAGCACAGAAAAGAAAGAACCAAGGCCGTTTTGAATATTGAGACCCTTGTGGTCTTCACGACGCTCCTAGCAGCTACTTCAAGAAATTGAATGGCTAGCCATAATAACCCAATCTTACCCTTGAGCCGGTTAAAAGTCGCGCAATCTTAGTAAGAGCTAACACTATCAAATTTGACTTCAGCAAAGTTAGCTACTCAGCATCAGATTGTGAATCATCTTCAAAGCGCGGGCATGCTCTGGATTTGTTGGGTCTTTGTAGGCATCTCTTAGAGCTTTCAGCCTAGGCAACTCTGTCAATGGAATAGAGTTATTCTCATCGATAATCAGATCAAGAATATCGCTGACATTCTGCGCTGGAGCATCAAGCCGAGAAGGGGGCTCCTTCCACTCTTTCAATAGTTTTGTCGACTCAGGCAAACCAGTTTCAAGATTTTCCACCCTAGCCGAAGGCACCGCCTGCGATGCCACACCAGGCTTAACCGCCACTTCAGACTGCCGACCAAGTAGCGAGTCTTCATTGCGCGCCCGCAGCCGGCTGCCAATGTTCTCGAAGATTGCCGCAGGATTATTACCGGTGGCACCACCGTTACGTATGACGGTTTGATCATTCATGAATACAGAAGACAAAGCTTTGACATTGGTCTGGAACTTAGCGTTGAGGCGCAATTGCTTCTCAATGGCAGCCTGCCGCTCAGCACCGCTGAGCCCTTTGAGCGCCTTGCCATCGCCACCGAGTGCATCAACCTGGCCATTACTCAACGCTTTAGCCAAACGTGTGGAATCAAGAAACTCTCGACGAGCAGCTTCAATGCTGACATCGAGATTACCACCATTGTAGTAGCCACCATCCTTAGTCTTGAGCATGACTGTATGATCTTTGCCGATGTTAACATCAGCCACAGCTGTTGTCTTAGTTGGCCTGGCGTATTCCACGCGCTTGACCTTCGTTATTGCATAGTTAATTAGTTCAGCTCTAGTGACAGAATCTAGGCTATGTCCCAACTCAGCAGACTGAACTTGGGTGGCCTGAATATTAGAGTAGGTTTTGGCACGCTCTACAATATTGGCCATATCAAGCCAATCGGCACGCTCACGGGAATCGGTTGAAGTCTTGGCTTTGGCCCGGGCCCAATCAATCAGTTGACCTAGCTGAGTAGTAGCATCAGCATCACTTGTACGGGTCAGACTAGGCAGAGGTGGCCCATCTGCTCCTAGACGGAACGCCGATGGACGCCCAGTCATGGCCAATATTTGGTCCTCAAGATTAGGCTTAAAGTTGGCAGCTTGAGCAGCCACCGTCGAACTTGGATCATCAGTCTTGAGCGCACCAGATATATCAAACAAACCATTGTCAGTGCGAATTACACCAGGTTCACGCAAGGCAAATACATTTGATTTTTGTGGATTCGATGTGGCATCTAAGAAGTGGAAATCACCAGTTTTGGTGTTAACTAACAGGTAGTCGCCGCCAGCTCTATCCAACGGAGACTTAGCCTCAGTGGGATAAACTTGCCAATCTGGGCTAATTCGCTTATCTCTTTTCAAACTGGCGAGAATACCGTCACGCTCATTACTGAGCATGTGCCAAATCGTCAACTGACTGCGGTCACCACCTGAATTGATTTGCCTGAAATCAGAGTTGCTCAACACTTGATCTTTGATCTTTTCTAACTGTCTAATTGCTGGAGCCACATCACCAGTGGCCCAGTGAGCAGCAGCACTGCCTTTAATTGGCCAACTATTGCCGTCACCAACAGCGTTGAAAGCCCGCTTCAAAAGCTCATTAGCCTCGCCACTCTTAGTGATTTGATCACGCATCTCGGCAGGAGTGTA
>JAUPUU010000205.1 GCA_030917395.1 Cyanobacteriota bacterium erpe_2018_sw_21hr_WHONDRS-SW48-000092_B_bin.40 | reverse complement strand
CAACAGTTAGAAGATTACAAAAACGGCAAAGTCAAGCTGCGTCAGTATTTCTTTGGTGAAGTAATGAAAGCAGCCAAAGGCAAAGCTAACCCAACCGTGATAAACAAATTGCTCGATGAACTGCTCCCGGGAAACCCTTAGTTAGCTAATTGGCTATGGCCAGCACGCATACATGCATACAGGTGCAAAATGCTTACCTGCAGAAATTTCCGCCTAGTTCGGTTGGCAATTATCTCGGCTGCCGCATTGCCGCTCACCTCTTCCATTGCGATAAATCAGTCAAATCAAGCTGTAGCCAGCCCAGCCTCTACGAATAAAAGCACTGCCAATAAAAGCACTACTAATAAAAGCACTCCCAATGCCACCCCTGCGGCCTTAGACGGCAAGAGTAGCTTTCGCCTCTTGCAGCACTCTCAGCCCTCTGGTGAAGACGAAGTTCTGGTCAGCCCCCTGGGCATCAAAATCACCAATTTGCGCAATAACTATGTTTCGCTGCTGCCGAAGCCGTTCACTGAAGTCTACTCATACAACGTCAGAACAAAAAAGATTTTCCACGGCCCACTGAAAGACCACAAAAGCCCCTATGCCCACTCTATGGCCCTTCTTAAATCAGTAACTTTTGACGACATCAAGACTACTAAGTTCAAAGATGACACATATAAAGGATGCTCAGCGGCCTACTCAAACATTCCCAAAGAAGTGATGGTGCAAAGGCAAAAAGAAAAATCAAATGGCGATCTTGTTGGTCGGGCACCACGGCTATTTGAAATGGTCACCAGCAGCAAGCTCAACCTGCCGCAAGATGCTGCCCATTTTCTCTATCACTATTATGGCCTGCCAGAAAAGCCAGGGTTGCCGCTACAAGTTGAGTACACAACTTTCTCTAGACAAGTTCACCATTACCTGACAACTGACAAAATCGAGGCAAAATCATTCAAGCCCTCTGATTTTGCCGCACCAGGCAATTTAACAAAAGTGAAAAACACAGGCGAAGTCATGCTCGATGACGACTCAGCCGACTCTATGAAACTGATGATCATGGATCACTAAGACATCACAAGATGAAACCTCAGGCCCTCAGCCGAGTAAATCAGCCCTCATGGTGGTATTAATAATAGGTAGGTCAAAATATAGGTAGATTCAGGCAGGGGTCTAGCTGTGAATCTTATTCTGGGAAGGGATACATTTTTAGCCCGCTAGGAGTTAGCTCTTGCTGTCGTCGAAACTGAAATGTTTGACCGTGCTCGCCGCACTCATGACTTGCACCGCCGCATCAGCCTATAACTTCAAGGGCTACTATGCGCCAGCAGTATTAGTTTCGCCTATGCGCGACGATATTCAGTACACTCCGGTAGGGATGGGTGTAATCACATCTAAGGCCGGATACAGAGTGCACCCGGTCACGGGCCGTGGCGATTTTCATAGCGGCGTTGATCTTGGCGCTAAATTAAACGACCGTGTTTATTGCCTTTTAGACGGCATTGTTACCAGGGTGGGCTGGCGCGGCAACCTTGGGGTGGCAGTCGAGGTCTATCATCCTTATCCAAACTTGCGCACAATCACCGGCCACTTAAATGCTTATTCGGTTATGCCTGGCATGCGCGTGCAACGGGGCAGAGTGATTGGCTATGCCGGGTCAACCGGCCGCTCTACAGGTGTACACGTGCACTACACGGTTATGAATGAGAGCGGCGAGTATGTCGAGCCCATGCAATTCATTCGTCAGGTGCCGCAATATGTCATGGCTTTACGTACCTTCCAGGGTCAATTGGCAATGACGCACAACATCAAGAAGATGCCGAAGATTGACACCAAGCTGATTGATTCTGAAAGCGAAGACTTACCACCGAGCAAAGGTGACTGCGGCGAAAAGAAAGGCGAAGAGAAACCTCCCTCCGCCAGTATTGAGCCTTAAATAAGTACTTGAGCTTTAGATCAATTGATCAAATAGAGATTGCCGTCCTGGCTACCAATGCACACCCCTGACTGCGATACAGATGGGCTGCTAACGATGGCACGTTGGGTTTTGAACTTCCATTTAATTGCACCATTGCGCAAATCAATGGCATAGACATAACCGTCAGTGCTACCGCAGTAGATCATATTGCCAGCAATTGCCGGGGATGACGAAAGCAAGGGATTAGGCGAATTGAGTTGGGTCTTCCACAAAATTCTGCCCGATGCGGCATCGAGACAATACATTTTCAAATCATCGTTGCCAGCAAAAATGCGGCCATTGGCGCCGGTGGCGGCAATACTGAAAGAGCCTGGTGCGCCAACTTTCCAGCGAATTCTACCAGTCGATATATCAATGGCGTAGAAAGCATTATCCCAACTACCCAAATAGACAGTATTGTCCAGAATCATGGGCGAAGCCATTAAGCGTCCACCAGTTTTGAATTGCCATTGCAAGCTGCCATCTTTAGTAGATAGGCAGTAGACGCTGCGATCTTGCGAAGTGACGATGACCGAATTAGGACTGACGCAAGGTGAAGAGGTGATGCGCCCAATGCCGATAGCAGGTTTAGAATCGGTTGGTGCTCCGCCGCTCGTTGCTGGTGCAGCCGCAGCAGTCGGCGTAGAAGCCTTACCAGTGGCACCTTCTGGACTATCTGGAGCTTTTACTTCTGGTTGTACATTTAAAGATGCAGCAGCAGGATATTGCCATTTTACTTTTCCGCTATGAGTATCGATAGCGTAAACAATACCGGCGTGCCCACCAATATAGGCCGTAGACTCGAATACAGCCGGTGAGGATGAAACACGATCACCAGTATCGACTGACCAGATTACCTTTCCGTCCTTAGCATCCAATCCATATATCTTCTTGTCTTCGCAGCCTACAATCAGCATGCCATCGCCCACCGCTGGGGACGATTTAACCTTGTCACCAAGTTTGGAGCGCCAAACCATTCTTCCAGTTTGCTCGTCAATGGCGTAAACATGCCCATCATCAGAGCCCACATATATAACTCCTTTATATATAGCAGGAGATGAATCGATTGGACCTTCAGCCGGAAACGTCCAGCGCACCTTGCCTTGAGCGACAGTCGGCAATTCTACGGCACTGTTTCCGGTATGGCATGGGTTCTGCAAAAACATCTGCCAATGGCCTCGGAACTTGGATACGATAGCCTGGGTGCCCTTTGACTGATCTCCGAGGGACTCAACTTTGCCAGTTAGACCGGTCGGTTTTAAACCAGCCTCTGAATGAGTCACAATGCCCGTTTGCACAAGCGGGGCTTTCGTTTGCGGGGTAGCCGTAGCACTACCAGGAGTGGGGGCAGCCTTAGTTGCAACAGGCTTAGCAGCTGGCTTTGCGGCAGTCTGAGCAATTGAGTAAGGAGCCAACGCAAATGCTATAGATAAGGATAGGGTTAGCGAGAAAGTGGCTTGTCTTGCCGATTTGAGAACAGTTGTCATGATAAACACCAGGGAAGGATTATAGCCAAGAATTCCTGCAGAATTAATTGATCAGTCGTGGTCTTTTACTGAAGCTCTCGCTAGGGCCACTCCGACAGGGTTCCATTATAGTTGCTGGAAAAAATTTCGATCGAATTTTGATCTTTTCAAAATTTCTTTTCTTGTTTTTTTCTGACGCGGACAACAGTCGAAAGTTCCAAAACAGCACTACAACCCGGTTCTACGCGATCTCTATAGGCTTAGATCGATCGCTAATTGATCAACACATCAAAGAAAAAATCTAAAACTTTCCAGTCAGAATCGCTTGTAGTATGAGTTACATGGTGTTATCATCCCTGGCTGTGGGTTGGGATAAGTATTTCCAATAAGGAGGAAATCAGAATGAACCGAGCTGAGCTCGTAGAAAATGTGGCCAAAGCTACAGGCCAAGCCAAGTCAGAAGTGACTCGCACATTGTCCGCTTTTATTCACACCGTAACTGGCGCTCTTGCAAAAGGCGACAAAGTCACTCTAGTTGGCTTCGGAACTTTTGAGCGTCGTATGCGCAAAGCCAGAACTGGCCGTAACCCTAGAACACTTGCTCCGTTGAAAATTGCGGCTGCTCGCGTTCCAGCTTTCCGCGCTGGTAAAGAACTCAAGGACATCGTTAATGGTCGCTCTAAGCAACCAACACTAGTTCTTGCTAAGGCCAAACCAGCTGCTAAACCAGCTAAGAAAGCCGCTGCTAAGCCAGCTAAAAAAGCTGCTGCTAAGCCAGTAAAAAAAGCCGTCAAAAAAGGCGCTAAAAAAAGATAGGTTCTAAGTTCGCTTCGGTACTAGTTACCGAGGCGAAACTTTTTTCGAGTCAATCAACGATTCGATAACGATTAGGATGAATTAGGTAAGAATTCTTCAAATCAACCCACTTCTCAGGGAGCGCGCAAGCGCTCCCTGTTTTTATAAGATTGCGCCAAGAGCGCTCCCTGTTTTTATGTTATTGCGCGAAACGCGCTTCCAGCTTTACTAAGATGGCTTCGTACGCGCAGCGCTCCCAATTTTTACAAGACTGCTCTAGCGATGCTTGAGGCGATAGACCGAGTTACCGACATAAGTGGCCAGGGCTGTCCAAATCAAGATAAAGGCCAACAGATGAGTGGTCGAAAATGGTTCCTTATACAAAAACACTGCCAGAGCAAATTGCATGGTAGGGGCAATGTACTGGAAGAAACCCAATGTAGATAGCGGCAGATTACGAGCAGCATGAGCAAACCAGAGCAAAGGAAAGCTCGTGATTGGTCCGGCGCAAACAATCAACAGAGCCAATTGCCAGTCTTGACCAAAGACAAGTTGACCCTGACTGTACTGATAAATCAAATAGCCCACAGCCAGAGGCAACAATAAAATTGATTCCACCGCCAGGCCAACCATAGGCTCAACTGGCGCCTGCTTGCGCATCAGCCCGTAGAGCCCAAAAGTCAAAGCCAGGGCAATGGAAAAATAGGGGAAACTATTCAGCCCCACACCATAAATTGAAACCCCAATCGAAGCGAGAAGAAAAGCCAAGATTTGGAGCCGATTCAATCGTTCTTTGAGAATGACCGCACCAAGCACCACATTAACCAGAGGGTTAATGAAATAGCCTAAACTCACCTGTAAAAGCCATTTTTGCTGAACTGCATAAACAAAGAGCAACCAGTTCGAACTAAGAAATAAGGCACTGCCAAACATCCAGGCAATTTTTCGCGGCGATGTCAGTACAGCAATTAGCTCCTGCCGCCGCTCTTTGTTGATAAAGAAAAAGGAAACAGTAAGAAGAGACCAGACAATTCGGTGTGCCACCATTTGAGGTGCTGGCACCGCTCCTACGGCTTTCCAGTACAGCGGTACGAATCCCCAGGAGCCATAGGCTAAAACAGCATAGAGCGGCCCCTTAGACGCCTTCAGAGCGCTTTTTTCAGGGGCCACCGTTTCTTCAAAACTATTTTTCAAGTTGTCAGCATACTTAAGTCTTCGGTAATACGAAACGAATATCAAGAGAACGCAGATAAGTATGCAGTCCAGCATCCTGCATTGGAATCAAATGAGCCTTCTTGCCTGACTCATTGTGATGGGCGTGCCAATAGCCCGGTGGTGTGATGAAAGCCGAATATGGCTGCCAATCAACGCGCTTAGGGTCGATTATTTTGCCATCGCTGTCAATTTTACTGCCGACCAAAGAGTAGCATCCTGGCTCACAATCAAGAATTAGGTCTAACGCTACAGATTGATGGCGATGGGGCAATTGCACTGTTCCTTTTGGCAAAACCCCTAACATCGCCCACAAAGTATGAGTGACCGTAAGAGTTTGATCCATCTCTTTGTTTGCCAAAAGTATGCTCACCCGGCTGCGATTGACCGACTCACCGTCTTGCTCAACACGGGCCAGCTCTTTGAGCGAATCTTCACTAGAGTAAAGAGTTGGTTTGAAGCGAGGATATTTAGCTTCAGCACCGAGATAACGCAAAAGCGGCTCGTCATGCACCAAATAAAAAGCGGTATCGGCATCGGCCACATGGGTAGTTTCAGAACCAAGTGGCAAAACCAAGAAATCACCAGTGCGATAGGGAATACTGTCGCCGCTAAACAAAGTTGTGCCCGAACCACGAATGACATAAATGAGCTGAGAAGTAGCATTGAAACTAGTGGTCAATTTCTCGTTCGGCAAAATATGGACAAAATTGGCGCACAGGGCTGGGCTTGTAGCTGGTCCTTCGCAGCCTAGAGCTTCACTAACATCTAAGGGAATAAGCTCAGTTTTGTCGCCCTGGTGTAGCGCCCCACTAAATTCAGCATAGGGTACAGACGAAATTACACCGGAGCCAACTGGATCAGCAGCCTTGGTGTACTCATAGTAAAGGCCTTCAGCCTTGAGCTTCTTTAGTGATTCGGCAGTCATAGCAATATGCATGGCAAATTTCTCAGCACTCTCTGATTGGTCTCGCTTCTGTGATTGTATACCGTGCCCTTTGTTATTTATGACCATAGTCATATGACCATGGTAAGATTGTCAACAAGGATAGCGAAATCAAGTAATAGCAAGAAGTTAGACTATGGCCAAAGAAAAAACTATCGGTGCTGGCGAATTTAAAACTCATTGCTTGAATCTGATTGACGAAGTCAATCGCAGTCGTTTGCCCATTATCATCACTAAGCACGGCAAGCCACTTGCCAGGCTGGTTCCCTATGCTGACGAACCTTACACTTTGTTCGGTTGCATGAAAGGCAGCGTAGTCGTCCACGGTGACTTAGTCGACGGCACTGGCGAAGAATGGCAAGCCGATGGCGATTGAATCTTCCCGCGGTCTAATACTCGACACCCATATCTGGATTTGGCTTAACACCGCCAGCAGTGAAATTTCTTCAAAGACTGCGGCACTAATTGACCGCGCTGGCCGGGCCGGAGAAGTGTACGTACACGCTATCACATTGTGGGAAATAGCCACGCTAGAAAGCAAAGGCCGAATAACAATGTCCATGCCCCTTGAACAGTGGATGACTACGGCGCTGTCACAGCCAGGAGTTGGACTTGTGCCCCTTCTGCCCAATATTGCTATCGAAAGTGCCCGCCTGCCCGCAGGCTTTCACGGAGATCCAGCCGATCGCTTGATCGTAGCTGCAGCTAGGGTGATGAGACTAGCTGTTGTTACTCGTGACAGTAAGATTTTGGCCTATGGCAAACAAGGACATGTCGCCATCGTCAAAGGTTAGGATAGAAAAAGCATCCAATTTTGCCTGCAAAAAGAAGTCGCTATATTGGCAGCTCAAGACGGCCAGCCAGCATTAACCACGACTAACATTCAACTCTAACAGACACACTTAATGAGCTTTGCGCTAGCGGCGTTAACTTGGCAAATCTAGAAGAAAACCTAACTCTATATCATAGAAGTCAAGAATGTGGCTTTGAAACCTTGCAGCGGCGGCGCTTACCATAGTTTTATCTCAAAGCAATAGCAATTGGATGTCATGTATATCCATCATCATGAGTATCCCATTCTCTTTCTTTTAAAGGCTCTTAAAAAGACCAAACCATCTTCTCCTTACCTCCAGCTAGCAACACCGTCACAAATGGTCTCAATTGCAGACCAGTGTTGCGAGCTCGGACGGCCTTAATCACCTTTTTTTTCGAGAGGTCACTATGTCTAATACAAATCTACCTTCGGGTGTACCACTGGGCACAGCCCTGCCGAGTCTCTCAAGCTTGGTGCCAGACTGGCTCAACAACTGGTTCGCCAACTTCGCTGTCAATCCTTCGCTGCTCAACACCAGTAACTACCTGCCGCCGCTCATCGTCGCCATTCTCTTGGGCATGGCCCTCGGTTATGAACGTCGTCGTCGTGGCAAGGTCGCCGGTGTTCGCACCAACATGGTGGTCGCTGCCAGCGCCTGCCTGATTACCATGGTCGGTATCTTCGTCTTCGAAGCGACCAAACTGGGAGACCCCGCTCGCCTCCCTGGCCAAATCATTGCCGGTATCACCTTTCTCGGTGCTGGTGTGATCTGGAAGAACGGCTGGAAAACGCAGGGCATCACCACCGCGGCTGTCATTCTGTTCTCCACCGTCATCGGCATTCTCTGCGGCTTCGGCTACTTGATGTGGGCAATCACCGCCAGCCTCATCGTCGTCGCTGTCTTGCAGGTGAGCTATTACGTCTTCCCATCCGATGACTCGAACGATCGCACCCTCGCCATTGTCTGCCCGCTCGACAAGTACGACTCTGTGCGCAACCTCTTTCCCAAGGGTTCGAACATCGAACAATTCAGCCGTCGCGATGGTTCTGTGGTGGAAGTGCGCATCAACGCACGACTGACCCGTGACGATCTGAACAAGCTGATCTCGACCAACATCCACAACCCCGACCTGCTCTCCATCGACCTGGTGGACGAACACAGCTCCTGATTGCTCCAGGTCGAACGGACCATTCTCAAGTAACGACCACAACAGCCGCTACACTCACTCGCCCTGACGGCGAGTGGCTCAAGCGCGCTCACAGGGACAAACTTATGACCGAATTTTTGAGAAAAGCAAAAATCGTCGCCGTCGTGCTCTTGCTCATGGCAATGGCCGGTGTCGGCGGTGGCTTCTACGGACACTCGCTGCCGAAGAGCGGCGTGGACCCGCAGGACTACATGACCACCGTCTTCACGCCTTACGAAGACGCCCAGGCCGAATATCTGAAGTTCCTCGACGGCACCAAGCACAAGCTGCGAATCGGTGTCTACAGCTACACCAACGATGCCATCACCGACAAGATCGTCGAGCTGCATCGGCGCGGTGTCAAAGACATCAAGGTGATCGTCGACAAGTCGCAGAGCGTCGCCCGCAGTGCCCAATATCAGCAAGAGCAGATCAACAAGCTGCGAGCTGAAGGCATCGAGGTGATCGTCGGCACTTCCGAGAAGAAGCACCAGATCATGCACCTCAAGTTCACGGTGCGTGACGACGAATGGGTCGAAGACGGCAGCTGGAATTACAGCGTGTCGGCCAACGACCAAAACAACAACCTGAACTTCGTGCAGTCGAAGAAACGCGCCGCCCTGTTCACCGCGAACTGGGACCGCATGCGCACCTTCATGCTGACCCAAGATCAGACCCCCTGGAACAAGGCTGACTAAGCCACTGCCGCGCCATAAGCGCAAAGGATCAAGGTGAAACTATCACACAACCGTCTCGCTGTTATCTTCAATCCCATGGGCGGATCGGCCAAATCTGGCACGATCGACAAGCTGGAAGCAGCCTGCCGTGCCCAGGGCATTGAACTCGTCAAACTGACAACCACTGCCGATTTCGGCTCAGCCAAAAGGCTCTCAGCAAAGGCCGTCGCTCGCCGCGACATCGATGCTGTGATCGCCTGCGGCGGTGACGGAACGGCCTGTCAAGCCGCAGAAGGGTTGTTCGGCTCGGGCATTCCCCTGGCCGTCTTCCCTGCCGGCACGGGCAATCTCTTCGCCCGTGCCTTCTACGCCAGCCCCGACCCGGTGCGCTTCATCGCCATGATCATCAACGGCCAGCCGCAGCCTGTGGACATGGTACGCTTGGTCAGCACCGACAGCATCGGCATCCAGCAAGAACAGCTCTTCATGGTGGCCACCGGCTTCGGCAAGATCTCCGACGCCATTTCTTTCGCCACCCCGCGCATGAAGCGCATCTTCGGCAAGCTCACCTACGGTGTGCGCATGCTCGCGGCGAGCTTCCGGCCCAACCCAGTGCAGTACAAGCTCACGCCCCTACTGCCTGATGGTCAGACAGACCTTCAGGTCAAAGCCGTAAGCGTCAAGGCCTCCGCGCTGTTCGCCCTGAGCGCAGTGCCGCCGTCAATGCTGGCTCTGAGCCGCGGCTGCAACGCCTCGGACGGACTGCTCGACGTCGTGGCCATCACCGCCACCGGCTTCGGCAGCCTGCTGCAGTTCTCAGCGCGCATAGCCAGCGGTCGCCCCGATAAGTCGGACAACTACTACCGCATGCGCGTCCCTGCGGTGCGCATCGAAACTTCCTCACCGGTGACGCCGAACATCGACGGAGACCCGGGTCGCCCCACCAGTTCGATGGAACTCTACGTGCTGCCGAAAGCAGTGCAAATCATCGTCAGCTGAAGATCTTCTT
>JAUPUU010000204.1 GCA_030917395.1 Cyanobacteriota bacterium erpe_2018_sw_21hr_WHONDRS-SW48-000092_B_bin.40 | reverse complement strand
GGGTTTTAGTTTATTCATCGAATTTTGACTCAAAACAAGTTTTTATCATTGGCTTTGATACAAGCTCTGGCACCGTCAGTGGTGACTTCTGGAAGCGGGAGAGAATAGTGCCACAATAAACCCATTGTTCTTCGTTGGTTAGCCCGAGATTGCCGTCAATCAGTGTCGATTCGTTGACGAGGCCGTCCAGTTCTTGGGTGGTGTCATTGCTGGCTGGTTGGCGCATGCGGCCAACGATGTCGAGTACTAGCTTCTGCCGGTCATCTAGAGTGCTCTGGAACTTGAAGCCAATGTAGCTGTCTTTGTCGGCAATCATTTTGGCATAAACTTGTTCCAGCCAGCGTTCAAATTCTGAACTGAAATTAGAGTTTTGCAGAATCTTTCGCAGGTTTTCTGCGGTGACTATTCTTGGTGCTGGTGCGCCTGGGCAAACGTAATTTAGTGGTTGCCCGGCGAGCATCTTAGAAAGAGTTTGGTAGTAGCCCCATGTGTTTTGCTGGCTAAGTTGTTGAGCTAAAGCGGCTTGATTTGCTGGTGAATTAGAAGGCGCACTAGTAGGCGAATTAGAAGGCGAATTAGAATTTTGACCAGACGAGATGTCGCGCAGCATTGCTGCTCTAATGATGAACACTTCATGGGGATTGTCTTTGCTGTTAGCAACGGCATTGAGCTTGTGTTGAACGCCGGCGTGTTCACCTTTGTCTATGAAGAGTCCGACTATGGTGCCTGATGTCGCTTCAACTACGCTATCTCCTTCTACCCAATAGTGTTGAGCTGTCGGGGCGACTTTGTCGAAGCTGGCTGCCCAGGTAGGGTCCCCAGGAATCGGTTGGGCGTATGCCATTAATGTTGTATTGTTCCAGGGCCAGCTTTTTACTTCTTGTCGCAACTGGTCGCCGTAGGTGCCCTGTAGTACGGCGCTGACAAACTGACTGCCGAGACCGGCTCCGAGGCTGTGGCCAGTAACATAGATGTGCTCAGGTGCTGGATAGTTCTGCTCAAGATATTTGCAGCAGGCGGTTATTGGTCCGAGCATGGTTGGCAGTGCCTCGGCAAAGCCCTTGGTGACTTTGCCGACTTTGCTAATCAAGGGCTGTTCGATTTGTTTTGTGCCACCAAGGTCGGTGATCCAGTCAGGATTGCCTTTGGCGTCTCCAATGGCATCCTGTGCTTTCCAAACTGTTTTGCTGAGTGATGATCCGCTGCGGCTGCCGCGAAAAACAATGTGGGCGTCGTAGCCTGTCGCTGTCTTTTTCATGAGCACGAAGCCCATTGGGCTCCATGATGGTTGGGTGGTGCCGACAATTCCCGTGCCACCTTCAAAGACAATCAGATGATCTTCGCCGCTGGGGTATTCGCGAATTTGGAAGCGTTCAATATCGCCGTAAGGAAATGCGCTTGGCTTGGTCTTGTAGCGCATTCCGTCAATCTTTTTGATGTTTTGGGTGATGTAGCTTGGTGCCAAGACGGCAAGAAACTGTTCGCCATCACGGTTAAAAGTGGGCAGCTTAGCATCAATATATTTGTAGTTCGTGAGAATCGGGTCAAGATTTAGGTTGGTATCACTCCAGCCCCGCGCTGCGTTCGGGCCGCTGTAATAGCCTTGCCCAAAGCTCTGGTTATTGGCTTGGGAGCTGCCTAGTTTTGCTGCATATTCGTGGGTGAAGCGACAGATGTTGTTGCGTCGATCGCTGCCAATGCGAGACATCATGTCGTACCATGGGTCAAGTGGTAGGCAGAGCGATTGGTGGTAGAGCTGATAGGCGAGGGTACAAAGGTCTAAATTGAGGACCGATTCTGGTACTGACCCTTCTGATTTAGTTTCATCAGCAAGGGCTGGCGATACAAATAAAACAATGGCGCACCAAATAGCAATGGCGACATTTTGATAGCGATAGCCTACGAGCATTTAATTCTCCCTTTGGTTTCAAGCAAAAACAATCACTTTCTGGTCTTTTAATTGTCAAGCCGACGAAGCCCGCCGAAAACGTATTGCCATCATATAAAGGTAGCTTGAGATTCAGGTGTTTTCCTTGAATTCTTAATCTGTTGAAATTTGAATGCTATTTATTCGCGGAAGCCATTTCTCGATTTTACTTTGAAGTTGACTTAGCTCGATAGGCTTGCTGATATAGTCATCCATTCCAGCCGCAATACATGTATCACGATCTTCGGCACTCGAGAAGGCTGTCATGGCAATAATAGGTACGTGAGTACCACTCAGCTTTTCTACTTGGCGTATTAGTCCGGTGGCCACTAAACCGTCCATCTCAGGCATCTGACAGTCCATCAGTATGAGTGCGTATTTGTTATTGCCAATAGCTTCGAGAGCTTCTTTCCCGTTGCTCACTACGTGACAGGAAAAGCCAAGCTCTTGCAAATACATTTCGGCAACTTTTTGATTGATCGGATGGTCTTCAGCAACCAATATCATATGTGAACGGTCCAGTTGTTCTTCAGATGTTAGCCTTAGCGGGTTTTCGTCGGCTGTAGATTTGAAGGTAGTCGGTGTGCTGGAGTAAAGTACATTTGTAAGGCAATTCAGCATCTGGGTTTGCCTTACTGGTTTTGTTACGTAGGCCTTAAAGCCCAGTTCTATTGCTTGAGTACCTAGACCCGGCGCGTCGAAAGCCGTGAGCATAACTAATTTTGTGCCTTTGAGTGTCGAATCGTTGAAGATCTCTTTGGCCATGTCCAGGCCGTTCAGGCCGGGCATATTCTGGTCTATGACTGCGATTTTGAATGGGTCGCCCTCGATTAAAGCTTGTCTTAGCTTTGCTAGCCCTTCTTGGGCTCCGCTTGCTGAGTCTGTTCGCATGCCCCATGAAACTAAATAAGTGTGCAATATCTCGCGAGCGTGCGGCTCGTCATCAACTATAAGTATGCGAGTACCATTTATTGAGTCTTTGTTGTTTCGTATTGTTGCCTTGCAAGGATGCTGCAGCGGAACCACGAACCAGAAAGTTGAGCCATTTGCTTTCTCGCTTACTACGCCAATTTCCCCGCCCATAAGCTCAACTAGACGTTTGGATATGCTCAGTCCTAAACCTGTGCCACCGAACTTGCGCGTTATAGAGCCATCAGCTTGAACAAATGGTTGAAATAATCGTTGTTGTTCTTGTTTTGATAGGCCAATACCTTTGTCGATTACGGAGAACCGCACTTTAGCAACTTCGCTTTTAGTTGCACTGTTGCGCTGATTCGAATCGACCGAGGCGGTCACCACAATTTCGCCTGTACTGGAAAATTTGATGGCGTTGGAGGTTAAGTTAATCAATATCTGACGCAGCTTTTGTGGGTCACCGCGTAGGCATTTAGGCGTAGCCGGGTCAACGAAACTCATAAGTGAGAGCTCTTTGCTTTTGGCTTGAGCAGCTAGAATATCGCAGGTGCTTTCGATAAGTTGCACCGGATCAAAGTCTAAGTCTTCTAGCTCTATTTTCCCTGCTTCAATCTTGCTGAAATCTAGAATGTCGTTTATTACTAATAGCAATGCACTGCTGGCTTTCTGTATGGTTTTGGCAATGTCCTGTTGTCGTTCATCCAGGCTTGTTTTGAGTAGCAAACTGCACATTCCCATAATGCCATTCATTGGTGTTCGAAATTCGTGGCTCATATTGGCTACAAATTCAGATTTGAATTTTGAAGCTTGTTGAGCCGCATCGCGAGCGCTTTTAAGTTCGCGATTGGCAATTTCGAGTTGCTTAGTGCGCTCTTGGATTTCTTGGGCGCGAAGATACACCTCCTGTTCAATTTTCTCGGCGCGCTCTTGAAAATCTTTGGTTTGCTTCTTCTGTTCAATCTTTTGCTGTTTTAAGCGCACAAATTCTGTTACATCTTCAACTCGATGGATTATGAAAACTATCTCTCCGTTTTTGTCTAAGACTGGAGAGTTTACTGGACTCCAAAACCGCTCTTCGAAGTCGCCGCCTTCAGACTCGGCACGTCTCACGTCATATTTTTGAACAGCCATTGTGTGAGTGACGTGGTCTGTCAGCACAATGTCTAGAGAAGCGCTTACATTACGGAGGCCTGTGGCAGTTGAATCTGCAGGATTATCCGGAAAAACGTCGAATAATTGACGACCGAGGATGTCATCTCTTCTTGTCATAGTGGCATGCAGGTAGGCGTCACTTGCTGCGACAATCGTCAGGTCTGGTGACAGCACCAAGTAGAGTTGTGGTGCTGACTCAAATATGAGCTTGAAGTCTATGGCTTCTGCTGACTCTGGCATTGCTAGTTTTGTGCCTTTTGTATTGGATGGCAAATGCTATGCCATCGCCATGGGCGAGTACTCAGGCTACCTTTTTTGCCAGCAGTGTTATGTCGGAATTGATCGTATGAGCCAGAGCTAGGCAATTGGATGAGTCTGCCAGAAAATGAGAAAGTCAGCAAGTCTGCTAGCAGCTTAATTTTTATTTGTTAGTAAATGACTGTTGATCCCCCTTGGTCGGGTGAACAATTGCGCTCCAGTTTGCGCTGGCTATTGATTTAATTTGCTTTCCCGCCAGCCTACACTTATTGTTAGACATCTCCACTTGACTACAGGGCTCGGCAGGAAGCCTGCCCATTTCACAGCTTTTCTCGCTTAACTTACCACGGTGTTAGCTATGAAAAATTCTTTGGCACTGGCCCTAGGGCTGGCCGTCGCGCTGTCTGCAAATTTAGTTTTACAGCCAGCTCTAGCCCAGCAAGTGCAATATCCACAGACCTTCGCCGGTTCGCCAGAGCAGTACCAGGCAGCGCAGCAATATGCAGCAGCCCAGCAGTATGCCGCGGCTCAACAATATGCCGCTGCTCAACAGTATTCAGGGCAGCCCGGTATGCAAGCTGGAATTCCGCCGGGAGCGCAAGCCGGATGGCAGCAGCCTCCGATGCAGCAGTATCAGCAAGCTATGCAGCCACAACTGCAAGCGCAACAGCCAGCTTTAGATAACAACAGGCCGCCGGCTCAGCCCAGTCAGTATGAGCAGCAAGAGCAAGCGATTCAAAAGGGTATAGCCGAGAGCCGGGCGAGTTCGTCTGGTAACGATAACTACAATCAGGCTGGTCATGCTAATTGGGATACTTCAACCACGCCACCGCAGGCCAGCCATTCGAAATTGCGCGGCGCAGCTGGCACTGCCACTAAGGTGATAGCAAAAACTGCTGCAGTCGCCTTACCCACAGTAGGTCTAATTTTCCTTACTAAAGCACTCAATCGCAATTCGGGATATGGCGGCATGGGCAGCGGTATGGGGGGCTATCCCTATCAAGGTAGTGGCTATGGGTCTGGTTATGGATCTGGTTATGGTTATGGCCAGCAGATGCCCTACAACTATGGTTATAACAACGGTTGGTGATTGCTTTCTTCCTGTAAGTATCGCTTCCACAATTTTGGATAGAGAGATTCAAGCTTCTCTTCTTGCCACTGTTTACCTTTGGTTTTTGTCTTTGGCACTTTTGCTGCTAGTGGCAAACCAGAGCGGTTCTCAAAGGCGATTGCTGCACACCCGGCAAGCTGTTCTGCCTCAGTCTCGAGCCCGGCTGGTATTGAAGCACAGGCCTCATTGACGTCTTTAATGGTTAAGTCGTAAAGAGACTTTCCTTGCAGAACTAGCCATGCTCTAAAGCCTTCAAAAGCATCATCTGAGCAGCCGCCTTGAGCCAGATAGGCTAAGGCCCAAATATCAAAATGATTGGCTAAGTCAAGTTTTTCTGTAAGTATTTTTTCGAAGCGTTTAATGTCGGCAGCAGAAAAACTTTCAAGAACTATTACTAGCTGAGTGCACTTCTCTTCTGTTGAGTCGCAGGTTTGTAATTGCTCGATGATTTCCCAAAACACGTTTTCATCAATGGTTCGCTTTTGTGGTGCGCTTGTGATTTTGCGTTTTTCCCCACTTTCAAAAAGCTGGATATCATCTCTTAGTCGAGTTAGGGTTGCATCCTGCTCTCCAAGCTCGATGAGGATTGCTTCGAATTGTCTCATTGTCTCTACGACTTCGTTTTTTAGCCGCGGCAATGTCTGTTCTCTATGTCTTTTGGCAACTTCTTCTTTTGTTAATGGTACGCCGTTTTCTTCAGTATCAAAAAAACGATCGACCGAAAGTGATTGCCAGTACGATAATTTCCCCGCACTTATGAAAGCTTGCCAGAGTCGCTTCAGTCTGCGCGAATCTTTGGCCTGAAGAAGGGCGGCAGTCAGTCTATCGATAAACGCTTGATCACGATAACCTTTTAGGGCAAATGCCACAAGCGCTTCATGGGCGTGTTCTTTAAAATAGGCTTCTATGACGTGCTCTTTGGCTGCGTCGTAGCCACGAATACAGATTTGACCGCCGGGAAGAACTTCTTTGGTGCCGTGCTTTTCTAGCCAGCGCTCAATGTCTTTTTCGGTATCTTTGTAGTCGAAGTTCATTTGACTCTCGCTTGCCAGTCGACTGATTAAGCTAGCATCTGTTGGCCTTTTTGCCTAGGCTCTAGGCTTCTGTACTGGCTCCGGTATTAGCTCCGGTACTAGCTCCGGTACTAGCTAAAAGCTGACCAGGAGCATGTCCAGATCAGCTTTTGAGTTTTTTTGTCTTTGTCTTTGTCTTGTATTGTTTGTTTGTCGCGCTAGGCCCTATGCCCTATGCCGATAGATGTTGGTAGGGACTGCTCATGTCGAGGAATTGCGGTAGTTCAGCGTCTTTTTCCGAGAACTTATTTGGCCAGTGCTGCTTGCCGCCTTTGTTTGAATTGCCTCCTTTTGGTCCTTTCTCGCCGCGACCGCCCTTGTCACCTTTACCTTCTATATCTTCTTTGCCCTTGCTATTTTTCTTTGAGCTGCCGCCGTCGGCACCGTCGCCATCCTCTGCTTCTGGGCTGAAGTCTTTTCTGTCCTTGGGCTCACCCTTATCATCTTTATCATCTTTGCCGTTTTTGCCGCCTTTGCCGTCGCCATCGGCGTGCAGGTCTTTTCCTTGTGTTTCTTTTTCATCGCCATCTTTTTCATCACCATCTTTTTCGTTATCGTCTTTGCCGTCATGGTCTTTGTCTTCGCCGTGTTCTTTGTCTTCGCCATGTTCTTTTTCATGGTCATTTTCGTTGTCGTTGTCTTTATCGTTGTCTTTATCGTTTTCTTTCTCATTCTCTTGACCGTCCGGTCCGCATTTGTTCGTACCTTTCTCGTCACCATCAGAATCTTTTCCATCTTTCTTCCATGACTTTGTCTCGCCGGCACTGTCTTTGCTGTTGCCATCTTTGTTTTTCTCACTGCCATTGCCATTTTTGCCAGAGCTATCATTGGCAACTTGTTCTTTTCCTGAAGCTGAGGCACCACTATCGCCTTTGCTCTGCATGCCGTTTTTCGAGGCGGCGGAATCAGACTTACTAAAGAGTTCATCGGCCATTCTATCTAGAGCGCCCTTGCTAGCAGTGGCTTGTTCGCTGGCTTGGCTGTTCTTTTGCACTTCTCTAAAATCAGATTCTGCTTGTGACATGATTCGTCTCCCTGCGGTTGGTGGTATCAAGTTCATTGGCGGCGTTCACCGCATGACAACAAGATAATGCGCCGGGGGGTCAAATCAGCGTGAAACAAAGTGACGGTGGAAATAACTGCTCAAATGACGCCCAAAAGGCGGCATATAGGTTGTTGGTAAGTGGCAGCCTATGGGTTACTGTGCGTCAAGGTATGGTGTAGCCGCTGCCGGCAGCCGTGACAATGAGCTGCTCGTGGCCCAGGCTAGTGAGCTTCTGTCGTAGGGTATTAATTACTTGTCTAACTGTATTTGTAGACGAGGCTGATTCAACGGGCCATAGGGCGGCAATCAGCTGCCTTGAGGTATAGGCATTGCCGCGATTGACCAGCAAATACTCAAGCACTTCGCATTCTTTAGCGCGCAGTATTTCGAATTTGTCTCCAGCAGTAATACTTTTGTTGGCGGTGTTTAGTACTAGTCCGTTGGCCGTTAGCACCTTGCTCTCCGCTAGTGCCGGGCGACGTAGCAGCCCCCGCACCCTTGCCGCTAGTTCGCGTACATCAAATGGTTTAACTAAGTAGCCATCAGCACCGGTATCAAGGCCTTCGGCGCGATCGTCAATGTCACCTTTCCCAGTCAAGAAAAGAATGGCTGTCTTGCCACCCTGCAAGCGGTAACGTTTGCATAGTTCTAGCCCAGATATGCCTGGTAAATTCCAGTCTAAAAGAATGATGTCATATTCAAAATTGGCGAGAAGTTGCAGGGCATCTTCAGCGTTGCCCACCATCTCAACCAGGTGGCCTTGTAACTGCATCCAGTCTTGCACCATGGCTGCTGCTTGCAGTTCATCTTCAACCAATAGAATCTTGGCCATGCCGAAAAATGTTCCCTTAAATTCAAGGCCGTTAGTATACCTTGACTGCCTGAGGCAAGTCTATCGGTACACTGTTTTGCCGACAAGTGGTAGCATTTCTGCTGTGCCATTGACATTTTCACTGCGGCTAAAAATACTTCTGTTGCTCGTGCCATCGATCATCAGTGCCTTGATTATTGTCGGCGGAGCTTCTTTATCGCTGGCGCGGCTGGAAGAAGAATATTTGAAGCATAGCGCCTCAGTGGCTGCGCTTGTTAGCTTGCAGCAGTTTGAGGTGGCTTTGCTGCAAGGCATGAACAGCTCTGATGGTAAGGAAGATATTTTTAGTCCGCAGGCGCAGATAATTCGCGCTAGCACTATGGAGCTAGTGGCAAAAACGCGAACGACGCTTGACAAAGCTGTGGCCAAGAACCCTAGCATGAAGGTCATTGCTGACGAGTTCAATGAACTGGGCGATCGTTTGATGGCTCTTTATCAGCAGATTGCAAAAGTAGACTTACATGGCCGCCAGAAGAGCACACGATTTGAAGTCTATTTGATTGCTTTGTCGGCCAGAACTCTGCTCAACCATAGTCTCGCTGCTGAAGACTCGATGCAAGAGTTGGCTCGTGAGGCTTTGACTAAAGAGTCGCAAACTGTTGCCTTGCTCACTGCTTGCGGCCTGTTGTTGGCAGCTCTAGCTTGTGGTTTGTCTTTGTTGGCTTTTAATCGGCAGCTGGTTAATCGCTTAAAGCAATTACCGGGTCGCATGGCGCTGTTGGGTCGAGGCGATAGGCTAGAGCCGCTGCCCGGGGGCGATGAGATTGCTGTTCTAGATACTAGTGTGGCTGCCGCAATTGCCGCTCTCAATCAGTTGCACGGGCAGCAGCTAGCTGTTTTGCAGTACTCTGGAGACGTTCTTTGTTCGTTGAACGTTGAGGGTCGGCTCACTGCTGTTAATCAACTGTCTGAAGTCTTTTGGGGCTATCCCAGTCGCTATCTAATTGGCGCGAGGATCGCCGATATTCTTGAGGAAGGCTCAGAAGAACTGTTGCAAAATTGCCTGGTTCAAGCTCGGTCTAGTGGTGCACCAAATATGGTGGAGCTGAGACATCGTGATCCCAGCGGTATTGATGCTTGTTTCTTGTGGATCGTCAAATGGGACGCCAGTACACAAGAGTATTTTTGCATTTCGCATGACATTACTAAGACCAAGCGCATTGAGATGTTTCGCGAAGATATTATTGCTTCGCTCAATCATGATATGCGCACGCCGTTGATGTCTATCTCAACGGC
Source organism: Cyanobacteriota bacterium erpe_2018_sw_21hr_WHONDRS-SW48-000092_B_bin.40 (assembly GCA_030917395.1). Lineage (GTDB taxonomy): Bacteria > Cyanobacteriota > Vampirovibrionia > Obscuribacterales > Obscuribacteraceae. The sequence goes on along the minus strand of JAUPUU010000204.1, from coordinate 13,022 downwards.
ATTTCAGTTGTTGCAGGCTACCAAAGCTGCTCAGATGAATGATCAGCAGAAGGCTAGCCTTAGTCGTGGGCTGGCTCAAAGTACTCGGCTAATTGAACTTGTCACCGATGTGCTCGATTGGAAGAAGCTAGAGTCGGGCAATTTGGGATTGTCTGCCACTCAAACTGATTTGCTTGAAGTGACAGTGCAGGCTCTCGATCGAGTGGCTAGTGCTCATGATGAAGTTGAGTTAGAAGTTATCGGGGCACCGCAGTTTTTGCCTGGTGATGCCTTGCAGCTGCAAAAGGTTTTCGAAATTGTCTTTCGCTTCTTATTGCAGTCTTCTTCGCCAGGAGATTTATTCACTGTTGCCATCAAACCTGGCGATACCGCAATTACTCTTAGTCTTAGACTGCAATCGGCGCTGCTTCTAGAGCAAGTGAAAGAGCCGGTTCCGCAGCAGGGACAGCAGCAGAGCCGGGAGCAGATTCAACAGCCGATTCATCAGCAAGTTCAGGAGCTGGTAAGCCAAGAGTCAATACCGATACTTTCATTGCCTATGTCGTTTTACCTTGTCGAGTCTGTTCTGCGCGGACATGGTGCCAGTCTGACCATGCAACGACAGGGCAGCGCTTGTACTGAGGCAGCTATCTCGTTTGCGGCCGCGGCTAAGGCGGGGCAGGCGTCATGAAGAGAAAGCTTTCACTTGCCCTTGCCGGTTGTATTCTTTTCGCTCTGCCTTTGCTTTGTCAGCTTTCGTTTTTGGCGTTGATCAACTATCAGCTAGTTCTTGCTGAAGCTTCAGTTGAGCATGAGCTTGAGGCCGAGGAGTGCTCGAAGCGCATCAACAAGCTAATTATTGATTTGTTCGAGTATATGATTTTTGTCAAGTTTCAAACTGATAGTCGAATGTTAGATCCGACTGTTCAAGAGTCATCTTTACCGAAAGAGTGGAGTGGTCGCATTAGTAGCATCTTGAGCTTACCGGTGCTGTCTGCTAAGACTCGAGAACAGTTAACTGAGGCCAAGGGCTATGCCTCGCTTCTGCGCCAATTTGCCAGTGCGTCCCCGCTCAGTCTTGTGCCAATTAAGGGCGCGAAAGTCGCCTCTGCTAATGCTGCTCCTGAGCAATCACTATATTTGTTTGAGATCTTGCTAGGAGCCGCGCGTGAAGCTACCAATGAACGCAATCAGGTAGAAATTGAGAGTCTGGCAAGAAGTGCTAGTCTGCGCAATTATTTGCTTGCTGGTTGGATTGCCTTGATACTGTCATTGGTGGCAATGACTTTGCTCATTTTTAGACTGGTCTACAAGCCGCTCTCGGTCATTCTTGATAATGCTAGAAGGTTGGGCCAAGGGCAGGCGCTTAATCTACCGGTCAAGGCCCCGGTAGAAATTGAGGCAATTGATGGCTGCTTGCACCAAATTAGCTCTGAGCTCAGTGTTGCTTATGGCGAGCAGAAGCAGCTCTACGAACTTTCGCCGGCTTTGATTTGTCGCCTCGATGGCAATGGTCGCATCCTTATGGCTAATCAAACTACAAGGCGTTGGTTGCAGATCAATACTCAATCTTCTAGTTTAGAGAAGATAGTGTTCTTTACTTTGTTCGATGATGTAGTTCGCTTGCGCCTAGAGACTGTTTTTGAGCGGGCCAGAGATGAGCAGAAGAAGATGACCACTAAGCTGACCTTGCTCAATCACAAAACTATGCCCCTTCACACCAGTTGGACAGTTACTTGGAGCGAGGAGCATCAGTCTTATTTCACTTTGGCCATGGATGTAACTGACGTTACTAACATTGCTCTGGTGCGGGAGCAGATGGGTGCTTATTTAACTACTGAATTGGGTGTGCCATTGGCCACAGTGAAAGAAGCGAGTGCTGCCCTGGCATTGCTCGATGGGCCGGGCGCAGCTGAGAACAAGCACGTTGCGGCGATTAAGGGCAATGTCGAGCGGCTTAGCATTTTGCTCAATCAGCTCAATCAGGCAGATGCCGAAGGTGTCGAAGGCGGTCGTGATTTTGATTTTTGTATTAATCAAACGGTAATTAGTGATGCGGTTGACGCCGTTCGTAATTTAGCCTTAAAGAAGCAGGTCAATATAGTTGCTCGACCTGAATTCGCTATGGTCGCTTGCAATAAGTGGGAGCTGGAGCGGGTAATCATCAACTTGCTCTCCAATGCAATTAAGTATACTCCTGAGCAAGGCACCATTAAAATTGATTCTAGGTTGAGTCGCAATATAGTCGATTTTTCTATTAGCGATAGCGGCTCCGGTATTCCAGAAAAGGCATTAGCTACGATTTTCGCAGCCTATCAGCAGGCTGACAATCAGTGGCAGCATAATGTGCCATCCACCGGTCTAGGGTTGAGTGTTTGTAAAACCATTATCGAGAGGCATGGCGGTAGCATTAGGGCTGAAAATAGTGCTAGTGGTGGGGCTGTGATCTCTTTTAGTCTGCCTGCTTCGGATAGCTCCATCGTGCGGTATGCTGGTTAGCATGTGCCAAGGTTTTTGCTTACTGGATTGTGTGCTGGATTTTTTGTGGGACCTCTTTCCGAAATTCTGATTGGGGGTGTGATATCACTCGGGTAATGACTTCAGTCAGAGTTATCGTCTTGGTCGTGGTCATTGCATTGTGCAGCAATGTTAGTGGCAGCGCCAGTGGAGCCTCGCCCACTGTCGACCGCAAGGGCTTTATCGAGTATCAGCAGAGCCCGAAGAAAAATGTGCGGGCCTGCGCCAAGTATGAGGCCGGATTGCGGGCCCATGAAACGGGAGACAATGATCAGGCAATAAAGCTGTTGAATGAAGCGATTGCTATCGACCCTCACTGTGTTCAAGCAATGCACACACTTGGTTCGGTTTATATGTGGGAAGAACAGTACGAAAAGGCGTTGGCTGTTTTTACTCAGGCTTTGAAGGTGAATCCAGATCATCGACATTGCTTGTATCGCCGGGCATATGCCTACGCCAGCCTCTTTCGCTACAAAGAGACTATCGCTGATTTGGACAAGTTGCTGAAACTGGAACCAAAATACGATGGCGCGCGGAAGTTAAGAGCTAAATGCCTGGCATCTTTAGGCAGTTTTCCTGCGGCGATAAGTGATTATTCAGCTCTGCTGGCGGATGAGCCGATGGGGGAAGAGGAGCGCTTGCAGCGGGCCCGATTGTATGTCAAAGCGAAGCAACCACTCAAGGCCATTGAAGACTACAGCTTTATGATTAAGCATTTCCCTGATGAATTTGAATCATACACTGAGCGTGCTGATCTCTATTTCGCCCTTGGCCGCTATCGTGAAGCCGGCAACGATTACAACGCTTCTTTGATGCGCGGAACCGACCATGTAAAACACTGTCGAGAACAGCGTGACCTGTGTTTTAAAAAATTGGGGCGATAATCTCACGTTCGCGCTTGTTATTTTAGCCGTGATATTGATTGAGGCAAAGCCAGCTGGCGCCATTCACTGCAATTGAAACAAACGTAGTGACTAAATCTGTTAGCACAGACCACTTCAAGATTGCTTTACTGGCTAGCTTTGGGCTCACTTTTTTGGCTACCAAATATTGAGCGATCATTTGCAAAATAGAACAGTGCCACACGCGGTCTATGTCTGGGTAAAGACTGAATACTAATTCGAGAAGAGTTATTGCAAGCAGTACATAGCCGCTCTTAATTGCTAGCGATTTTGCTTCGGCGGCAGTTAACTGAAGCACAGTCATGGCAAAGCTCTTGCCGCCAATGAAGGCCGCTGCTACTACTGCTGCTACCCAGATTAGGGCGAGGAGAATTACCGTGCCAAAGTCGCTTGGTATAGAAACTGCCATTTTTTGCTCCGCGCTTCAGAATTTCATGAGGTTTTGTCTAAATAGCTTGAACTTTAGTAATGGTCATATGCTAGTGCAATTTTCCAGAATTCTTTTAGGCAAGTCAACAAGGGCGCATTGTTAGGGCTCATGTATAATTGCATTGGTAACAAATCGGCTTCACCGATGGCATCCTATACTAAATTTTTGAGGGGCTGTCATGAGCGGTGATAATCTAAGTCTTATATTTTTGGGCTCGATGGTTTGGTTTCTTATTGCTTCTGGTTTGACATTTGCCGGTGAAGCTTTGGTTACGCTGTTCTTTCATGGTCGCTTGAAGCTAGCGGCTTGGATGTTTGGCGGTTCGTTTTTGAGTGTTGTCGTCTTTATAGTTTCTGTATTAGTAAGGCCGCACAAGCAAGGCATGTTGGCACCATTTCTTTCGGGCTTCTTTTTCTTTATTGCTCTTGCTCTTGTCTTGGTTGCGCTCTTTATGCCAACTATAATTGCAGTTAGGAGTAGAGCGGCGAAGACCAGGCTTGTGATAATTTACAACGTTCTTGGTTTGTTTCTTCCCTTCTTTACTTTGATAGCTTATGCAGTAGCCTTGAAGCGCAGTCCAAGAATTGGTTGAGATATCGCTGCCTGCTGTGGTCGCCTACGCGGGGGCTTTATTTAGAACACTTCAACCAATAGTCGGAATAGAGCTTCCATTCTGCTTCGTCAGTGGTGTAGTCAGCAAACAAGGCGATGCCGTCAATGTTAGAGCGCACTGTGCCTTTGTCTGCAAGGCCGTCGTTCAGGCCCCTGAGCGCATTTGCCAGGCTTTCAGTCTTGTGGTGATGGGCCAGTGTGACGTCTTCATAGCTAGGTAAGCCGACTATTACTCTACAGCTTTTGTTGGCGGCATCGGCGTCTGTGCTAATGTGCACTACTTGTTGTGACAGCAACCAAGCATAGGCTCGAGGCCAGTACAAGAATGAGTCATAACCCATGACACAAATCTGGTCGCATCTTTTTGCCACTTCTTTGAAGTAGTCATCACTCCATCCCCATAAAATTCCGGGATACCACATTGGAGTATCAACGCTCAGTAGCTTGCCAGGCTTTAGTGCTGTGCGTGTTTCGTCAAGCAGCAGTAAGAGGCCTTTCTCCCCGTTCATGCAAAATTCATAGTCTAGTTGCACGCCATCGAAACCACATTCGTTTGTGAGCCAAAGTGCTTCTTTCACTATTGCGGCGCGAACTGCTGGCTTGTTCAAGTTGACTCCGCCGTTCTGCGGTGCTGAGCCAATATAGACCCAGGCAATTGCCTTCGTATCTGGTGCGCTTGTATGTACAGCATTTGTAATTTTCTGAGCGTTCTCCAGTTTGTGCATTTTTAGAGTGCCATCAGATACGGTGGTCAGTACATGAAAGTAAGCGTATTTAATTTGATTGACGCGCAGGCGCTCAAGCATGTCTTGCCATTCTTTTTCGGTGTTGTGTTTGCCTGCATACCAGTAGTAGCGAAGCCAGAGACCGTTGGCACCGGTGTTGGCACAGCTCTGCTTCAATGGGTTTTGTTGCTCATAGAAAATCCAGTCGCAAATGTATGCTCCTAATAGAAGGCATGATGCTGCCAGGAGGGCGAGTATTACTTTCTTCTTGTGGAGCATCTTGTCTTCTCGTGATTGAACAGTATTTCTCTTAACGGTCCAGTCTATCCCCAACTTTTATAGCTCGCTCTTTTTCTTCCTTTTGTGCCGGAGGTCTCCCGGTCTGGGGGGATCTTTATGTCAATTTGACCTTTGCCGAGAAGAGCAATCGCTTTAACATGCCCTGGAAAATCACTGAGCAAAATCGTGAAGTGCTTTTTTCTATGGCCCGCAATTTGATGTTTACTTTAAAGTTGGAGCTTTCTGCGCTCATTGCTTATTTGCAAATAGCGGTGGTCGAAACTGCACTGAAGCATATGGATGGTCTCGGCCCTTGGTTCGTGCCAGTATTTCTTGGCTCGATATTTATCACCATTGGGCTCTTTTTTGTGCAGGGCACGAAAGTGGTGCGTGAGCAAGAACAGTTGTCTTAGGCCTTTTTCTCTGGTTCACGTTTGTTGTGAATTGATGACGCTGGGGTAGAAATAGCTTTGAACGTGATAGATTATTGTCCTGGCATTCCCCACCCGGAGAAATCTTCCGTTGATTCCTCATTGGCTGCGCCGTTCACAGCTGGCATTTAAAACCGCGCTAGTAACGGCAACGAGAGTTGTACTCGGCCCCAGCGCTTTTGCCATGAGCAAGCAAGAGCTTGAGGCCAGTTTGCCCGATAGTGGCACAGTGGATAAGCTTGCCAAGTCAAAAGTTGGCATGCCCTTTATTGAAAGCCTCTCTTCTGCCGCGTCAAATTTGCATGATTATCAGTGCTTTTGTCAGCTCTTTACAGTCAAGCAGAACAAGTGGAAAGACTACGGTGGCGCCCTCGTTTCATTTAAACAGCGGGAGCTTTTGCGGGCCGAAATTAAATCACTTGATTACCGCAACGGTTCTGTCGTTGTTCGGCAAAGTGATGGTTCGTTGAAAGGAAAGGGGGGCGGTACGCTTAGCCTCGTCAAGATGACTTTGCAGCCTGATTCTCGGACATTGCGATTGCCCACTGGTTTTAGCTTGGCGAAGAGCGACTTTCTTTCGTTGTCGGCAGCGCTCAAGCAGCAAGTGGCTTCTGGTGCTGTGGCTACGGTTTCCCAGCCGGTTCGAATAGCTCCCTTCAAAGAGCCTGTCATGATTTTATTGATGCGCGATAAGAACGGCGGAGAAGAGAGCGAAGTTGGTAGTTCATTTGTGCACGTTGTCTATCTGAACCCCAAGACTAAAATTCCAATTGCCTGGAACACTTATAAAGACGGGCAGCCTAATGCTTTTGTTTTCTTTGATCATCTCGATTTCAATAAGGGTTTGTCGGATAGTTTGTTCACTTTGTAATTTGTCTTTGTTTTAAGTCTGTGTCTGAGGATTGGTGGAATGTTTTCAGTGAAGTCTGTTGTTGATCAAGCCCCTGTATTAAGTTTGGCATTGACGGTGCAATTGTTGAGCAGCGCTAGTTTGCCAGCCCTAGCTAATGACGTTGATTCTGCTTTGAAGATAAGTCAGGCGACAGCAGCCAAGGCGGTTACAACTAAGGCGTCGACCGTTGGCTTGCCGCTGAAGAAACCAGCAGGCAGTGACGCAAAGCAAGTCAGTGCTGAAGCAATGCTTAGTGATCTGCGCGATACAAGGCTTTCTCTCAATCAACTTAAGCAGCAGGCGATCAATCTTTTTCTTGAAACCACACGCATCACCATGACGGTTAACGACGCTCCTGTTGAGCAAAGCCCAACTGCAATTTCTTTGTCGATGTTGGATGCTAACAAGAAGTATCAAGCTCCGCGCAAAGAATGGCTTGTGCTCTACGTCAATACTCTTGAGCCAATCGTGCACTTGCTCTGTGAAGACATCAAAGATGTAGACACGAATGGTCACAGCGTTTCTAAGACTATTGAGGCCCGCGTAAATCCACTTTGGGATAAGTGGCGCGATGCTGTTCTCAGTATTAATAAGTCACTTGATGAAGTACAGGGGGCGCTTCCTGTGGGTGATGATGAGGAGAGTGCTAACTCGAATATTGTCATCGCTAAGGCCGCTCTGAATATGTTTCAGAAGGCAGAAGAGTTAGAGAAGGTGCGCTACCAGGCTGCTCTGATTTTGATTGAAGAATACAAGAAAGACGCCGCTGCCAAGAGTACTTCTGCTGTTCCTGCCACAGTCGTCAAATAGGCTTGGCTTATCCTCAGTCGGGGGATAGTTTCATTGCTTGTCCCGATTTCAAAGCGACGATTTGGTGCGTATATGATACCACCGCTTTTGTTTTGCTTCTTTTTTCTTTGTCTTCTTCTCTCAGGTAACAGACATAAGTGGGTAAAACCGGCTATGCCTTGTCTCTATCTTAGTTTAGGCTGAAAGTATCAGGATGGGCTTGCGTGAGCGCGAGAGCCAGCCTGCCACTTAACCCCTGAAGCCTGAGAGCTAGTTTGTGAATCAGCGTTTGCTTAGGTTTTTAAATAAGCCGATGCCCGCCAATCTCCATTTGCGAGATTTTCTGCTGTTCTTTGTCGCGGCCGCTTTCACTTATTCAATTTTTGCCTATGCCCCGACGATGGCACTTTTGCAAGACCGTGCTAAGGCGCCGTCGAATAAGGCCTTTGTGGGAGTAATAAATGGTCAAGGAAAGTGGATAATTCCGCCGCGCTATCAACAAATAATCTATATGCCAAAGACTGACAGCTTTTGGGTAAAGGTGCGCGAGTCGGATGTCGCTAACCCGTGGGTTCCGGATTCGTTGCATTGGGCTGGTCGTAACACCGCCTGGAAATTGCTCGATCGCAAAGGGCGTGAATTGCTGTCGTATCTACCGTATTTGTCTGAGCCTGTTTGTGCTGAAATGACTGATTTTGGTGCCAGTATTCATCCTGATAAGCTTGTTGTGAAAAAGAACTGTGAGTATGGCTACTGTGAGCCAGACGGTCGGCCAATTACCGGCTGCAAATATTCGTTCATTTGTGATGTTGGTCATGGTATTTGGCTGGCTTCTGAGACAAAGAAAGACCTCAATGAGCAACAAATGCCGATTGTCATGCTTAATCATAAAGGGAAGAAGCTGCGCACTTTAGACCTCGATATCAATTACCGTGATTACGCTGGCAATGGTGTGTTGGAATGTTCTCGGCGAGGCCAAAGCGGATACGTCGACTATCGCGGTGAGTTCATACCCCTTGCTGTTAATGAGAATTCGCCTGGGCGGATGAGTGCTGTGGCTACAAAGGAACAGCCAGTTGAATGCAAGAGTTTGGAGCATTCTTCTCGGTCTACATCTAAGCCTGGTAACTGGATTGACCTCATGAAGAGTCTTGAGAAGTACGATGATGTTTTTCAGAAGCCATTTGTCGATAACCGGGCGGTGATGGGAGGTGGCGGTCACAGCGGCTTAGTCGATATCAACGGAAACTGGCTGCTTCAGCCGACGTTTAATGGTCTGCTCTATTGCGATGAAGATACTTTGATCGCCCATAAGAAACAACGAACCGCTGATGAAATTCAGTTGGAGCGGTATGAACATTGTCGTTCTTTGACCGGTTTCTAGAGCGCTATTCTTTATGCGCCATTCTCTGCTTCTGATTCTTTCAGTTTGGATCTGATCGCATTTAGCTGGTCGTTCAAGAGGTGCTCAATTGCCCTCAGGTGTTCAAATTCGTGTGACTTTGAGCCGCTCGCTAATTCGTCTGTTGGCTTGCAAGAAGTAGTGCCGCCGTAATTTTTTTCTGCCTCTTCGTTGACTAGATGGGTGGCTAGGGTATTGCTTGAAATTGGCAAAGTGAAGCAGAGATGTGCATTTTCAAGCCAGGCCTGTGATGTCATAGCACGTTCTTTCTTGTTAGCTACAGGCGCTTGTGGTAGATGACTAAATAGGGTGTTGAGCTTGCCGCGCATGTCATTCAATAAGTAAAGTGCTTTGCTTGTGCTTTTGTCTGTTCCGAGTTTTTCTTCTGATAGCCTTTCCAGTACCCATTCTCTGATCATGGTGCCGACAGGAATGCCGTTTTGGTAAGCAATTTCCTGCAGTTCGGAGATGAAGTGTTCCTCAATACGAAAGTTTATTTGTTCGGTCTTTGCTACTTTTTCAGAAGCAGCTTTTCCAATGGCAGAGCGTCTTCTTTCGCGTTCTGCTTCTGACATCTTGCTTCTGCTTTCTTCCTTGCTCACGGTTCTGCCTCGTACATGGTTTGAAATTTCGGTGTCACTTTTGAAGCATGGAATACTACGTTTTCTTCTGCCCTGTAGCAGACGCCAACTTCTATTGCCCATGGTCTCGTGCCAGTGTGTGCAACTACCATGTCTTGACCGTTGCCCTCTCCGTCATCGTGTATTGCATAGTATCGACGTGTTGGATTTTTGAAATCGAGCACGTAGGCAATTTCTAACTCGGAAATCCCGTGTTTCAGTGCGCTTTCAAGAATTCTATAGTCATCAGTCACTGACCTAACCCGGTATGTATAACAAAATGTATAACAATCCCGTCCGGAAGTCAAGTAATCCTTTGGCGCTAGGCTGTGCCTAGTCCAGCTTCTGTCTATAACTAAAACCATCATAGTCAAAGGCTGATTTGATTGACTCTGCATCCCTCTCGCTTGCGCCCGTTGCGCGAACAACGTTGTACCAGCTTGAGCGAACTTGTTTTTGCATCTCTGAGATGATCGCTATTGCTTCAGCTTCGTCGAGCAAGAAGCGAGTGCACTGAGACAAAAGATTTTTTTTGTTAGCGAGGCGGCCGAGGTCGCCGCAGGTCATTGCTAGATCTCTACGTTCTATCGATATAGCAGGCGTTGGCGTCAGGTCATAGGCAGGAGACAGTTTCCATTTGCGATCCATGGCAATGAGTGCATGGTTGCGAGGGTGGTCGTCTAGGTTGGAAATCAAAGCATTGAAGCACATTCTACGAAATAGTTCAGCGGCGTCTTTCTTCGGTTCCTCCACTACCCGGCGCAGTTCTTCGGAAAGTAATATGTACGACCAGCGGTCTCTTTGCTGGGCTGAGTCTTGTGCCCGAAGCAAGGTCAGCGCACTGATCATTCTTCCTCTTAAATAACCTTCAGCCGTTTTCTCTCGATCAAAGCGCTGAACTAAAAGTACGTCTTGGCCAGCGACTGTTTCGATGCGACTTTTGGCCGTATTGATACCGCACTTTCTTGCTAGCTCAAGCATTGCTTGCTCAATTCTGGGGTTGTTCCATCGGTCGTCTGGCCTATTGAATTTAGCTACCCATAAGCCGGTATCGTCTTCTACAACGGCTTTAGGCCTGGCACCACCCATGGAGGTTCCTAGCAGCAGTAGCTCTTGTGTCTGTATTGCCTCGTGTCTGTATTCATCCAATGGTCCTGATTCACCGAGTTCAACTTGCTCATCTTGAATTAGTTTGTTGGCAAGCATTTGCAGCGTGTGCAGCGCAATCGTTTGATTGAATTTTTTTATTGGGGCTGGTGGCTGTTTGCCTAGTCCGAATCCGAGGGCGCCAGCTCGGTCGTCTGGTGAGTTCAATAGATAGTCAAGTTCACCAAGCTGCGATTTACCCGCGTGTCTTTCAATTAGACGCCGTCCCCAAAAATCAGGGCCGGCGTCGCGAATAGCACCAAATAGGCCACCAAGGCGAGTTGTTTGGTAAGTGTCTTTGGTGAGCTTGAGCTCGACGGGATCTATCTCGACGGCGTTAATCTTCGATAGGTAGCTTGCTCCATAGACAAAGCGTCCAAGTGTGTTCTTGCGCCGATCTTCTGCTAATACAATCCGTCCTGCGGTGACGCTAGTAGTCTCCCCTGGAAGTGTTATGTAAACAAAGCATTCTGTTGCTCCTTGGTTAGAAGTCATTATCGAGGCCTTTGCTCTTGCGCGCACGGGTGCGCTGTCTAGTGCTCTCAAGCATAAGGCCTTCCGTGTCGCTTGAAGGATCTGCGACTTCGTCAAGTTCAGAGAGTAGGTCATAGAGCCAAAGCAGCGCGGCGTAGACCACCATTCCGGTTGATGGCTTGCCCTTCTCTGCATCCATTACCGCTCGTGGACCTGTGCCTATTCGTTCGGCAGCATTGGCGATTGTTATGTTGCGGCGAATTCTAGCTGTACGCAAGTTCTCACCCAGTCGCTTGAGTGATTGTTCTACCGGATATGGCGGGGCCTGTAGTAGTTTGTTTGTTCCGTTCATGTGCTATTAAAAGCATCCTAATTTATATAATGTGCTTTTAATAGCATATCCGTTTCGGTGCTGGTTGGCAAGCACTCTTAGTCTAACCGCAAATTTTGGCGCACTTCCTCGGCTATGGCGGGCCCTTCGAGGCGGCGCATATGCTCTAGGGTATCGTTGTGGCTGAGCAAATTGAGGCTGCCTTCCCAGCAGATGCGGTCATCGATGATGGCAATCTTCTGGTGAATCTTAGAGCGTTGCACCACAGTGACGCCAAGGCTTTGCAGTTGGCTTATCACGGCCTCTGCTTCTTGCACCATGTGGCGGGCATGATGTTCATCAACGGGTTTTGTGTATACCGTTAGCTTGATGCCTTGGGCTACTAGTTTGGCAAACTGATCGGCAAACTGAGAGTAGCGCTTCATGGTGAGAAAGGGGCTAACAATCAAAGCCTGCTCTTTGCTCTCGTTTAGGTCGCGGCGAAAAGCGCTCCAGAAGTCTTTTTCGTTAAATACTGCTGATTTAGAGCCGCTCGCTAAAACCGGTCTTCTTGCTGTAATTACGGGAGTGCCTGAATCGTCTAGTGCCCTTGCTGTGAAGCAGTCGTCTATCTGCCTGGCATTGAGAGTTAGAGCGTTGGCCGCTAGCTGATCAATAAATTGGCAAACAATGCCCCCTCGATGATTGTCGACGAAATACTGCTTGTTCACCAGTAAGACGAAAACCGCTCTGGCTCTAGTTAAACCAACGTTAAGTAAAACTCGGGCGTCTGATTTTTCGCCAATACTTTGCATTTGTTCGCTGATAAAATCATCGAGCATAGATTTTCTGCTGCCTTTGCTGTCAACGCAGTCAAAGATAATTGCTGATGACTCTGCTCCCTGAAAGCTGTGTACAGTGTTAACCATGGCGCGTTCGCCAAAGCCGTCTTCTTTGACGGCCCTGGCTATTAGTTGGGCTTGCGGGCGGTAAGGTGTGGCCACTCCCAGGGTTATTTCAGGATGCTCTTGTAAGAGGCGCTTAGATAAATTGATAGCCAGTCCAGCTGAGTACAAGTTTACTCTGCTGCCGCTAGCTGGGATGATGCACCACTGATCGATCGCTGATGTGTCGATAATAACTATTCGACTGGTACCAAATACAGAGTCAGTTAGCCCTAGCTGCTTTGTGCTCTCGGCGCTTCTGAGGATGCCACCATAAAATAGTTTGCTCGATACGGCGGCGATTTCTGGCGCCATTCTATACTGGGTGTCAAGCAGCGATACTAGTTCGCTATCATGCGCCTTGTCTACTGTGGCTATATCAAGTTTGTCAAATATGTTCTCCTTAAGCCACCTTTGAGCTGCTTTTGTCTTGCCTTCGGCTATGGGAGGAAGTTGGTTGAAATCGCCAACCAGAGTGGCGCCGGCGCTGACTTTACCTAAGGCCCAGTATAAGTGCGGCATTGGCACCATACTCGCTTCGTCAACAATGATAATGTCGAAGGTTTGCTC
>JAUPUU010000203.1 GCA_030917395.1 Cyanobacteriota bacterium erpe_2018_sw_21hr_WHONDRS-SW48-000092_B_bin.40 | reverse complement strand
CTTAAGCGGAGACGACAAGGCGTCTTATCTTAAGGCTATTCAGTTATCAGGGTTCAACCTGCAAGAGCTAAAGCTCAGTATGTTGAATCAATGAAGAAATCAAATCAGGGAGTCAGTAATGGCTCCCTTTTTGTTTGGCAATTTTTGTCAGAAAAATCACCGAATTTTCTGACATCTCAACTTGCTTCGCCATTAACCAGGCTTCCAAGGAGAGACGTTTGTATTCAATTGGCGTAATCTTTATATGCTTTGGATTCCCGGCATTAGCTAGCAGTTAAGGAGTGGTTTATGAGTGGTGCAAACTTTGGTCGCCTTGCAGTTTCTCTTTCTCTTGGTCTTGCCACACTGAGCATGGCCTGCAGTCAGAGTTTTGCTCTTCCAAGCGGTGGAGTCTATACTCCCATCAACATTGAAGAAGTGCGAGCTGCTGCCAAGTCTGAGTTGAAGAATGCCAGAGCGGCAGGCCGTCTAACAGCCGAAGAAACCAAAAAGATGGAAGTAAGCCTAACTGATGCCAATAGCTTAGAGGCTATCGAGAGCACTTGGGCACAGATGGAAGCTCGCGCTCAAGAAGTTAAGTCTAACCACCTCAGCATCGATCACCTGATCAAGCAGTTTTCAGCAGATATCGATAAGCTCGTCAAAGACAAAACTCTTACTGTTGCCGACGCCAAGTTTTATCGTGATCGCATTGATGGCATGAAGCGTCTACAAAAACAATTCACTGCCAATGGTCATCGTCTAGATTTCTGGCAGTTCAATGTTTTGGCCCTTGATCTTTCCAGTGTTCAAGAGAGACTGACCCGCGCTCTTGCCCGTCAGGGGATGAGCACTGAAAGTATTGATGATTTGATTTTGCGTAGTGATTTGTATATGGCACGCAACGCTGTTTGCGCCCGTCAACTCAACACTTATAAGAGCTACATTGTTGAGCCAGAGCTATTGTTGCGAGCAAAGAATGAGCTCTATTCAGTCTTGAAAGATCGTGCTCATAGCAAAGTCGCCACTCCAGAAGTTAAGGCTCAATTGCAGAAGAGACTGTTGGCCACTCATTATGAAGCCGGTAAGATCCAACCAAGCCAAGAAGAAATTGACTATGCAATTTCAGAAGTGCAGCGACTAATTGATGGTGGCATAAAGAATGGCAATCTCGGCCATACTGATGCAACCCGCTTGCAGCAAGAGCTTGAGCTTGTGAAGGCAATCAATAAGAGCTATCCAGGTCCAAATCCTGGAGTCGATCCTTTCGAAAAAGAGTTGCGTCACGAAGAAGTTCGTTTCATGGCCAGCGACATCAGATTCTTGCAAGATTGGCTTGCACGCTTGTTGCGTAAAGACGGTGATACAGATCAAAGCCGTGAGCAGATCCTCACCATCGTTCGTCGCGCCGATCTTGCTTTCTTCACTCACCGCATCGCCGAAGCCGATGTTGTCGCTATTCTCAATCTTGTTTCGCAATCTTTGCGTGCTGAAAATAAGGTCGAGCGTCTGGCTATTTTGAAAGAAGGTCAGGGTAAGCTAGATATGATGATCGCTGATTATTCCTGGAAGCCAGTTGATGTAGCTGCGCGCGTACAAGAGCTAAACAAGATGATTGCTAAGCTCAAGAACGCTCAGGGCGAAGCCAGTGCTGAGCGTGATCGCATCGAGGGAATTTTGCGTAGTTTGCCGCAATCAAGCAGCCCTGAAAAAGTCGGCGCTAATATCGTCGCTGGCTCAGAATTAGAGTTGCTGCGCAGCAAAGTTGCCTCACTGCTAAAAGAAGAGCAGAAGACATCAAACGAAACCAATCAGTAGGCTTAGAGAGCGGCTTTGTCTAGAACGTTGTTTTGTTTTTTGACGGCGTTGCCAGCTTGATCAAAGGTAATGACTTCAACAGATATTTGCTCTTCTAGGCGGCCGCTCGTCTTGGTTTCTTTGCGCACCATTAACTGCGAAATTTGGTCGTAGATGTGAGTCTCTTCCAAGAATCTATCAGTTGGTGGATGATAGAGACGCTTGAAATACTTTAACAAGGCACCTGCTTCTGAAAAGTGGAAGTGCTCGGTTACTCCGCGCTGGCCATCAGTCAGCCACTGAATTTGCTCGCGGTGATTCATTTTGCCTGATTTGGCATCGAACCAATGGTTGACTGAAAAGAGTGCTTTTCCTTCTGGCCCAAACTCAGTCTGGCCCTGAAAAGAATTGACCTGTCCCTGGGTTTCACGCACGACAGTGCGAACGAGAATGCCTTTGGGATTCATCACGAGCACAGACTCGATGGCCTGATCTTCGCTCAGGTAGCGCTTGTCTTTGGTTAGTATATTGCCGTCGGGCAGTGTATACGATTCAAAGATACTGTCTATGTCGCCGGTATCTGGGTGAAACCGAGTTTCTGAGCGGCCGTCGGCTGAACGCTTCACCATTTTTACGAGCTTGTCTTCGCTGGTGTAGACCTTCTCTAGGTAGTAGCCGATCTGTCTTTCGCTCTTATAGACGTGAAAGGTTGTGCGCAGCTCCCCTTCAATTTTGGAGCCGAGTTCGACTTCTTGAAAGCTAAGTTCAAGTGCGGGATCATCGCAGTATTGATTATGTGGTAACTCTGGGTTCATGTCTGGGATTCCTGGAAAAGAAAGGCATGCGAAGCATGTGGGGCCGTTGACTCTAAATAGAGCGAATTAATCTATTAGTTAGGTACTTTTAGGCATAATCCTCGGCTATGCCAGACTAAGCCTAATCCCGGGGATTGTCAAGAGGTTTTTAATCTTCCCTTTAGAGTTAATCTAAGCCAGCTTCTGACTTTTGCCTCTCAAGTAACCGTTAACCCAGGGCAAGGCCGCCTGTAGCGGTTTCTTTGTATTTTTGGTTCATATCAAGGCCCGTCTGCTTCATCACTTCAAGAGAGCGGTCAAGGCTGATGAGATGGGTGCCGTCGCAGGCCAGGGCAAGCTCGGCTGCATTGAGTGCTTTGACTGCTCCCATGGCGTTACGTTCGATGCAAGGTACCTGCACCAGGCCCTTAATTGGGTCACAGGTCATACCGAGATGGTGTTCTATGCCTATTTCGGCCGCCTGCTCAATTTGGTCGGCGCTGCCTCCGAGCATGGCCACGGCTCCGGCGGCGGCCATGGCGCAAGATGTACCAACCTCACCCTGGCAGCCTACTTCGGCACCAGATATGGAGGCGTGCACTTTGACTAGAGCACCCACCACCGATGCTACGATTAGGCCGTTTTGAAGGGTCTCTTGGCTCAGTTCGTGCGATTCTTGTAGGGTTCTGAAAACGGCTGGTATCAACCCTGAAGAGCCATTGGTCGGAGCTGTTACGACTCGGCCGCCGGCGGCATTTTCTTCGTTTACGGCAATGGCATAAACCGAAGGTTTGAGCCCCGCTGGCGAAGAGTAAACCGTTACTTTGGTCCCGGCGAGCATCTGCTCGTGTAGCGCCTTTGCTCTACGTTTGACATTGAGGCCACCGGGCAAAATTCCTTCGGTGGAAAGACCACGCTCTACGCATGAATCGAAAACCGCCAGAATTTTGCTCAATTCTTCTCGTAATTTTAGCTCGGACAATCCGCACACTTTCTGGTTCTCCACCACAATTTGCCACGGTGCCATTTTATGTTTGTTGCACTGGTCGACAAATTCTTTGCCGGAATTATAGGGGTAAGGCAGGTCATGAATCGTAGTGCTAGAACCAGCAGGCTGGCGCTCCCAGGTAACTGCGTCAACCGGTTCGACGAAGCCGCCGCCCACTGAAAGTATGATTAGCTCTTTTATTGTGTTCTCGCCTTCTTTGAGCAAGAATCGCATAGTGTTTGGATGGGGCAATGGTTTGCCGTCCATTGTCCAGGCTGCCCAGACCAAATCTTCATCTGGATGAAAGCGCACTTTGACTTTGTCGCCAAGTTCAGCAAAAGGCAAAATTGGATTTTTTTTCAATTTTTCAGTGGCCGACCAAATTTCATCTGGCATAGATTCTTTAGGGCTGTAGCCCCAAAGCCCGCCGCAAACGGCCCCATCGGTCTGGTGCCCAGAGCCGGTGGCAGAAAGGCTGCCATAAAGTTCAACTTTAATCGTGTATTGATGAGCGCTTTTCGCTGGTAACTTGACCAGCAATTCGGAGACAATCTTACGAAACTCGAGGGCTGCCACCATGGGCCCGACAGTGTGGGAGCTGGATGGTCCAACACCAATCTTGAACATATCAAGGGGGCTGATGTGATCGGCACGTACTGGATTCATTGCTTACACTCGAATGTTAGTATGACCGCCGATTCTACAACGTTTTATCTAGCGATCATGTGCTATATATCAAGGCTAAAATTCTTAAAACGAGAGCTTTATGTTGACTCTAACTAAACCCGGAATCGACGACTACGCTGAGTCGAAAACTGAGCCTACGAGCGCACTTCTGGCCGAGCTCGTGCGTGATACCCATGAAAATATGGATTATCCTCAGATGTTGACAGGACGGCTTGAGGGAAGATTTCTCAAGTTGATGGTACAGATTGCCGCGGCTAAGTCTGTTTTGGAAATTGGTATGTTTACCGGTTATTCCGCTCTTTCGATGGCTGAGGGTTTGGCCAAAGGCGGTAAGGTAACCACTCTTGAGATTGATGAAAAGTGTATTGCCTTTGCCAAGAGATATTTTGAGCGTAGCGAGCACGGCTCTAAAATTGAAGTGATTCAAGGACCTGCTCTCGATTCGCTAGCGAAGTTGTCTGGACCTTTTGACTTTGTCTTTATCGACGCCGACAAGCCAAATTACAAAAATTACTATGAGGCGGTCTTGCCCAAACTCAAGGTTGGTGGGGTCATACTCGTCGACAATGTGCTTTGGAGCGGAACAGTTCTAGAGCCAAGCAAGGCCGATCAATCTGGCCAAGCAATTATCGAGTTCAATGATTTTATTGCCACAGACGATCGCGTTGATCGTGTATTGCTAACACTGCGTGACGGTGTTTTCATGCTGCGTAAACGCTAAAAAAGGAGAGAAGAAGAATGACGGCTAAAGTGGAAACTTTCACACGCACACCAGTGCTTGAGACTCTGAAAAAAGAGAACATCGGTAAGCGTGTCAGACTCTGCGGTTGGGTGCGCACGCGGCGTGACTCTAAAGGTGGATTTTCATTCTTAGCCATTAATGACGGTTCGACCTTTGATAATGTTCAAGTCTTGGCTGAGAACAAGCTAGAAAATTACGAAACCGATGTGCTCAAGCTAGGCATTGGCAGCTCCGTTGAGATTATTGGCGAAGTTGTCGAATCACCGGGCAAAGAGCAAAGCACTGAAATTAAAGCCGAATCTGTGAAAGTATTTGGCTTCGCTGATCCGGCTACTTATCCCTTGCAGAAAAAGGGAACCTCTTATGAGTTTTTGCGCACCATCGCTCACTTGCGTCCGCGCACTAACACCTTTGGTGCAGTGGCTCGGGTGCGCAATGAAATTTGTACTTCTATCCACAAGTTTTTCCAGGATCGTAAATTCGTGTACGTTCACACGCCGATTATCACAGGCAGTGACTGCGAAGGTGCTGGTCAGATGTTCAAGGTCACGACTCTAGATCTCGATCATGTTCCACGCAAAGACGATGGCACCGTTGATTATGAGCAAGACTTTTTCGGTAAACCGACGAGCTTGACTGTTAGCGGTCAGCTCGAAGGCGAAATTTATGCCACTGCCTTGAGCAACATTTACACTTTCGGTCCAACTTTTAGAGCCGAGAATTCCAATACTTCAAGACACTTGTCTGAGTTCTGGATGGTCGAGCCTGAAATGGCATTCTGCGACTTAGAAGGCAATATGAATTGTGCTGAGGAGTTTCTCAAAACCATTTTTAACGATGTACTCACTAACTGCGGAACTGACATGAAGTTCTTCAACGAGCGCATCGATAAAACAACAATCGAGACTCTCACTCATATCGTAAACAGCGATTTCGCTCGGGTTACCTATACTGAAGCCGTTGATATTCTGCTCAAGAGCGGGGAGAGTTTTGAGTTTCCTGTCTCGTGGGGAATTGACCTGCAGTCAGAGCATGAGCGCTATTTGGCCGAGAAAAAATTCAAGAAACCAGTAATTGTTTCTGATTATCCGAAGGGTATTAAAGCCTTCTATATGCGCATGAATGAAGACAATAAAACCGTGCGGGCAATGGATGTGCTGGTACCCAAAGTCGGCGAAATCATTGGTGGCAGTCAGAGAGAAGAGCGCTTAGATGTTCTTGAACAGCGCATGCTTGATAGTGGCTTGCATCCTGAAGAATACTGGTGGTATCTCGATTTGCGTCGCTTTGGCACAGTACCCCATGCTGGATTCGGTCTGGGTCTTGAGCGCACAGTGCAGTTTGTTACCGGTATGGCTAACATTCGAGATGTTATTCCTTTCCCACGTGCACCAAAAACTGCTGACTTCTAAAGCGAGCTAACCAATGAAATTTCAAGTAAATCCATCGATTATGGCTTGGGTGGCTGCCGCCTGCCTTGCTTGCGGTTATGCCGCGCCTGCCTTCAGTCAAGCTGGCACCAGTGAAAATAAGCCGGTGATAGGTATTAATCTTGATTTGAATACTGAGGGAAGCAAGTACTCTATTTCGGCGCGCTATTTAGATGCTATCGCCAAAGCTGGTGGTATAGCTTTGCTTGTGCCGCCTATGAGTGCTGCCGAGCTGGCACAGGTGCTACCGAATTTAGATGGCATGTTGATGATTGGTGGTGATGATTACCCGCCTTCTTCTTACGGTCAGAAGACGGAAGCGAAAACTTCTATCATGGCGCCGACTCGCTCTCAATTTGACATGCTTGTGGTGCGCTCAGTGTTGGCCCAGCCGCCCATGCCATACCTGGGCATTTGCGCTGGCTCGCAGGTTTTGAATATTGGCTCAGGTGGGGAATTGATTCAAGATATTCCTACGGCTAAGCCAGAGTCGAAAGTTGCTCATTCAGGCAAGAACGGCTGGCAGGGTAATGCTGCTGGTAGTCACGTTGTTACTTTGAACAGCGCTAGTAAGCTGGCGACTGTATATTCAGGAAAACCACTAGCGTTTGCTGTACCCACTTCGCACCACCAGTGTGTTTCGAAGCTGGGAAAAGACTTGCAGATTGCTGCCACTACCGATGATGGCGTAACTGAGGCGATTGAGCTGCCTGGTGATCGCTTCGTAGTGGGTGTGCAATGGCACCCTGAACGTGATTTCGAAAACAACAGTGTTTTGTTTGCTGAGTTGATTAAGCAAGCAAGGGCATATCGAGTCCTTAAGGGGACAGCCACCCTAAAAAGTGTGGCTGTCGGCAACTGAATATCGGAAACGAAAAAAAGAAGTAGGCGTTGCACTACTTCTTTTTTTCAGAAATATTAATCGACGCTATTAACCTGGTGTTGAAAATTAGTTCTCTTGCGGTGGTGGCGGCGGCGGTTGCGGAGTTTCCTGCGGCGGAGGTGGCGGTTGCGACTTTTTATTGGCGTCGTTAATAGACTGTATAACTGCGTTCTCGTTTGCTGCTATCTCTGCGGGCGATCCACCTTTTCCGCCAGCCCAAACCTTATTGGTGCAACCAATTAGCGCGGCTGTTAGCAGGGTTAGTGTAGTAAGCGTCTTAATTAACTTATTCAAAACGCCTCACGCATCTTTGAAGAGTAACAGTAGTAAGCGAATATAACTTGTGACACACTATCAGGGATATGGTCACAAGACAATCTTGGCAACGCTTTCTTTCTGCTAAGTCTTGTCAATTTAGCTCTTAAGGTTTGCTGGCAGGAGCCTTGGATTTGTTGTAAAAGCCACGACAGCCTAGGTGGGAATGTAAGGTATAAATAAGCAATGTTTATTTCGCCATGGTGATTAATGCAAGAGGACCGCAACGAGGCTGAGTTTCCCTCAATTGCTTCATCCTTGCGCCCGACGGTAGGCGAAAGTACTGCAATTAAAGATCCAAATCTTGGCACTGTGGTTGATGGTCGCTATCAGCTGTTAGAGAACGTTGGCAGCGGGGGAAGCAGCACTGTCTATCGTGCTCGCGATAGCAAATCCAATCGTATTATGGCTCTCAAGCTGCTACACAACCACTTCGTCACCGATCAGTTGATAGTAGATCGCTTCAAGCGTGAGGCTGAAACGAGTAATCTTTTGCGCCATCCTAATGTGGTTGAGGTTGAGTCTTGGGCCATCAGCGCCAGCGGTCAAGTCTATATGACCGAAGAGTTTGTGGAAGGAATTAGCCTGCAAGATGCTATTGCCGAGAGTGGCTGGTTGTCGGTTGAGCTTGCTTTGGGAATTGCCGCGCAGGTCGCTTCTGGGCTGGTTGCTGCCCATGAGATGGGAGTGGTGCACTGTGATTTGAAGCCTGGCAATATCATGTTGACCCGTTCTCCGGAAGGCATGCTTATGGTCAAAGTTCTCGATTTTGGCATCGCTAAAATTATGCCTCTGAGTGGCGATACTGTGCTGCGTCTAACTCAAAGTGGAACCATGCAAGGTAGCTTGCTTTACATGAGCCCAGAGCAGTGTCTTGATGAAGATCTTGATGGGCGCTCTGATGTATATTCGCTGGCTTGTGTGATCTATGAAGCGCTGACTGGTAAATCACCACTTTGCGCGCGCACTGCATTTGAAACTATGAATCGTCATCTTACTGCTATGCCAGCTCCTCTTGCATCTGTGCGGGCCGATTTGCGCTGGCCTGACAAACTAGAAGCTACTCTATCGCGTGCTTACGCCAAGAAGCCGAAAGATCGCTATCAGTCTATGGCTGAATTTCAATCTGCATTGAAAAAAGTAATTGACCTACCCATTGAAATTGAGTGGCCCGAGCGGTGGACGGCTAGGTCTGAGCGCATTGAGGCCGATCTTAAAATAGTTGAGATTGTTGCAGCCCCAATAGTTTCGACCGCAGTCGTTTCGGAAGCGACCGTTGCCCCGACAGAGTTCGTTGTTCTTCCCCCTGCAATAGAGCCAAAGCAAGCATTGGAGCTGCTGCTTGCCGATCTTGCCATTATTCCGCAGCGTTTGGTGCGTGTTGGGCAGCTCTTGATGATAACAGCACTATTCTTTCTCTTAGCTTTTATGGCATCGCAGCCAGATAGCACTTATAGCTCGGGATGGTTTTTGCTCGCTGCTTTGATAGGTATTGGTATCTCGTCTCGTGACTGGAATCGTTATCTAGACTCATTAGATACCTACCTGTTGAAGAGAGTTAAGTTAAGTAGTGCAGCTGCAGTGGTTAAGCAATTGGAGCCCCATTCAATTAGCGTTTTGGATGTTGTTAGACTGAAGACGAATTTCTACCGGGCAACCATCGAAGTTGCCGTTTCTAATGGGAAGCTAGAACGCCAGGATGTGTTAATAAGGAGTGTCACTTTTGGCGGAGTTTGGAAGGCGGCTATGGCTGCACCACTGCGAGAGGCAATGGCAAAATTACAGGTTTTGCCGGCAGAAGTAGCCGCACCTAATTCGAAGTTGCAATACCCGCTCACTGGCTATCTATTCTGCACCAGTGACGGTGACAAAATAGCGATATCGATACACAATGCAGTTGGCTGGATTTGTAACGCTTGAAGTAAGAACTCAAACTGCTCTAGTCTTCTCTAGTTTTCTGCTGTTATTTCGTCGCAGCAAGCTCTGTAAGAGCCCACATGCCGTTTTGATTGAAGAACCAGCTGTCTTCTTCATAGCCAGACTGATAGCAGGTTGCTTCGTAGGTTTGATTGCGAATAGTCGATTTGTACTCAAATGGTTTATCACTTGGTGGCAATTCGTTGACCAGGCAATACTCAAGAAACTCGGCTAGCAGTGTGGCTCCGTCTTCATCGCTGAGATCAAGTTCGAGTGAGACATCAGGCAGACCAAGACCGTGCATACCGCAAGAGAAAATTTGTCCTTCGCCGCCAATACGTTGCACGTAGGCTTCGATGTAGGCGGCTAGACCCTGTTCTTCGCTCAGCTCGGCCCAAGCTTCTGCGGTGTGGGTAAGACCGGCGGTCGCAATGTAGACACACTCGCCTTTTAGCTCAGTGAGCAGAATCGACACTGTCTTTAGCATGTCTGAAGCTAGCTCAATTTGATCTTCAGCTGCGCTTGCAACTTCGGCATTTGGTCCTGAGATATAGAGTAAGTGGCTGTGGTTTTTGATAGCTTCTGTGTGATTGGCGCTAAGGCGACCAACGCCGCATGAAAGCAAGGTTTCAGAAAGCTCGCTGTCGCGATCCTTGATGTCGATATCGTAGATCACTGCCTGACTTTCTTTGTTGATCAGAGTGATACCATTGCTCGAATTTTGTGAGTCGACCTTAGTCAAAAGATCTAAAATCTCTTCAGTGCTTTGATAGTTCAGGGGGATTATAACCAGCAGCTCTTGGGTGATGTCTGCCAGGTCTTCACCTAACGAACTCAAGTCGAAACCACTGGTTGTGAGAGGGAGTGACTGCTCTGATACTTCACCGATGGCATCAAGGGTGGTTTTGAACTGTTCCAATCTCTGCTCAAATTCTGGCCCACCATCAAGGTTTGGCAGTCTTTCTTCTAGTAAAACGATTTCTTCTAAGGCTTGATCAAATTTACCAAGTGCCACCAAAACTTCTACTTTTGAAAAATAAGCATCAGGAATTGGATACTCTTTTATTGAGCTGTCGAAGATTGTCAGAGCCTGCCTTAAGTCACCGTTGTGGGCTGCTGCTAGGCCCTGCTGCAGCATATCTTTAGCTCTTTCTTTAGCAAGCTCTGGTTGCGGCGAAGGCTTAGACATGGTGAACTCCGTAGTTTTTGGAAAGAAATATCGAGGAAAGAGTTGGCAATTCTAGACACTTTATGCAAAGCGTTTCATGTCTTTATCTGGATGTTGGAAGAACAAAACTGCCATTGAGCCAGTCAGGGTGAAGAAAATCAAGATAAAGAAAGCAGAGTTGAAGTTGTGGGTTATGTATGAGAGTTTGCCCGTGAGATAAGGGGCCAGTACGCCGGCAAAGCCAAGGTAGCAGTCCATTAAACCCAGGCTAGTTGCTGCTTTGTCTTTAGCTAAGTCGCAGTTGATGGCGTAGAACGCTGCGTTTGGCATGAGGCCAAAACCAAGACCAAGAGAGTACATTACCAGGGCGGTTTCTAAACTCGGATTGAACATCAAAGGGATGAAGCAGAGTCCGGAGAGTAGCTGACAGATCCACATCATATGACTGCGAGCAACCCGCATACTGCCTGTTTTCTTCCAGAGATAGTCTGAGAGAAATCCAGCAGAAAAAAGCATTACAGCGGCAGTGAGCCAGGGGGCAACCAGAAGCTCGCCCACGTGTTTCAAGTGAAGGTGATAAGTCTGCTCCATATAACCTGGTAGCCAGGTGACAGAGAAGAAGAGCAAATAACCAAAGCCAAAGAAGGCAAAGTTATTGGCAATCAGCGATGGATTGGTGAAGAGAAATTTCCAGGTCGTTTTGCCAAGAGAGATATCGTGAGCTTTCATTTCAGCCATTTTTCGCTCACGGTTCAGCGGTTGACCTTCGCGAATGATTTTTAGCTCAGCGTCGTTGACGAATTTTGAATGTTCTGGATAGTCGCGGTAAATGAACCACCAGATTACGGCCCAGACTATGCCAGCGCTACCGAGAATGGCAAACATGGCTTTCCAGCCAAAGCTGGCAATTAAGCTGGTGATCAGTGGGGCGCCGATGACGCCGGCCATCGGCACAGCGCAGAGCCCCATGGCGGTTGACCGGGCCCGTTCAGTCGAGGGCAGCCAATCGGCTACAACTCTTGTCAGGGCCGGGAAGTGAGGTCCCTCGGTAATTCCCAGCATGACTCTAACGGTGAAGAAAATCGGATAGCTAGAGCATATACCCATCAAGGCTGTGCAGGCTGACCACAAGACGGCCGCTCCTGACCAAACACTGCGAGCACCCCATTTGTCGACCAGTATTCCACCACCCAGAGTCATTAAGGCGTATCCGACGGCAAAGGCAGCGGCTATGGCGCCAAATTGTTCGTTGTTAAAACCAAATTCAGCCTTGATCGGCCCGATGGCATAGGCCATGGCTGAGCGGTCCAGGTAGTTTATGAGGGTGATGAGAAAGCCAAAACCTATAATTACCCAGCGATAATTGCTTGCTTTGGTCTGTGTCTCAATGGCTTGTGGGGGCACAGCATTCTCTGAAGCTCTCATGACTTTTCCTGGGGCAAAATGGGAATCTATAGTTTAACGGCCTAGCTTAATATAAAATCTCGGAAAAATTCTTTCCGATCTTTGAACTTTTTGCTGGCTCGGTACGTATATAGTCTCGTATCGCTATTTAATAGTTACCGGAGCGTTGTTATGACTTTAAATCTAAAGAGATCCAGATTACTCAGCATTGCCGTTGCATTTGTGGCGCCTCTGGCTCTTGGCAGTCTTCCTGCGCAAGCCCAAGATGGCAGTCCTTCTATGGAGATGCCTCCTCCCATGGCTATGCCAGCACCTGGCGGACCTGGCGAAGAGGGACCAGCCCCAGGGCCAATCAATTTTGCCATGGCATTGCCAGCCGGTGCTTCGATGGAGGCCATGCCAGATGCCGGTATGATGGACATGGGTGCTCGTTTTCTTAAGGGCGACGTGGCCGTTACTGATGACCAGTACGAGAAGCTATATCAGCTGCGGGGCGACTTTATGGATAAGTTCGCACCCAAGATGCTTGAAGTTATGACGCTGAAGCGCCATCTCAAGGACGTTTTGACCAGTGCCGATATTGATAGCTCTAAGGCCAATGATTTGAAGAAGCAGATGGCTTCAGCGGTTCAAGATCTCGCCAACATGAAAATCGATAACGAAATAGCGACGATGAAGGTCTATACACCAGAGCAGCGCAAGCATTTGCGCTTGGCGATGATGAAGTGCCCTGGTATGAGCGGCTGGGGTCATGGCATGTCAGGTGGCGGGATGGGATGTCCTGCCGGTGGTATGCGCGGCCATGGTCGTTCTATGGGTGGCCATCATAAATCGATGGGTGAACATAAGCACGGCGGCTGGAAAGACAAAGGCGGTCCAGAGAGCGCTCACTAATTTGGCGCTAGGCGGTAAACAAGCTTAACTAAGGGATGACATAGCTCCGTTTATGGGAATATCCCTTAGTTGAGAGCGGGTACTCGGGCCTGCTGGCAAGAGAGTACAATTTTAACGAGATTAAAATGTAGATATTCATAGAAATGAGACTGACTGATGGATAGTAAAAAAATCTCTCTTGCCTCCCTGTTTGCCATCGTTGTGGCTACTGCTGGTTGCCAGCTGGCTTTCGCTCTAGATGCCACTGGTGAGAATGTCGAAGAAGCTGTGCGTAAGGCTCAAGTTATCAAAAAAGACTATCCTGTGCATGCTGTAATCTCAGGTCGTGAAGCGACTATTCTCACTCGCCGCCATCCTAAGGCCACTGATGATGATTTGCGAATCGATTCGGTTTTGATTACTAAGTCTGTGCTTGATAGATTCGATTCTATTGGCACTGTTCAAGTAATTTTTCGCGATGAAGATTCGAGTAGCGGCAAAAGTGTTGAAGTCACAGCTGGTGACATTAAAACCTATGCTAATGGTTCAATTGACCCGAGAAAGTTTTTAGCGACTATCGCTGTCACCACTGTTGGTGGCGATGATGAAGCAGCAAAGAGTAAGTTGTCGGCAGAAGAGCGAAAGTTATCTGTTTCAGCTGGCCCATGCGAAGATGAGCGCTTGCTCTTGATGGATAGAATCAACTCTCTAAGGCGTAAGGGAACTGGTGTGGCACCTTTTGAGTCAATGTTCGCTCAACTAGAGGCACAGGCAAAAAGTGGTCAGACCGCAGCAGTCAAGGAGTCATTGCAAAAATTAGGCGAGAAACTGGCTGTGCAAGAAGACTTAGTTCGGCAGGCTAGTCGCACTGGTTCCGGCCGTGGCATTACTGTTGTTTCTTCCAGCAAGACTTTCAGTCAGGCCTCTAGTCAGAACTCTGACCGGCCACAGTCCGTTGCCAATTCGGCAGGTTCTGATCCGATGGAAGCGCAAAATCAGGCTCTTATGACCAAGATTAAAAGCGAGCTGATGCAGCATCGCGGTGACCCGTCCTTTGGAGTCTATTATCTGCGCAAGTTAGGTGATATCGTCGCTGAAAAAGCGAAGGGTGGAAGCCCTGGCCGAATCAATTCTTTGCTTTCTAGCTTGGCAGACGAAATGGAGCATCAGCCGGATGATCGGCCCACCTTCAGGGGTGGTGGTGGTCGCGGTCCAGGGCCAAATCTGCAAGGGCCTCAGGGGCCCAATCAGGGTTTTACACCCGGTGGAGGACCAAATTAGTTTTTGGTGCGCCTGTGACAATTACTTCGGGTATGTCAGCAAATGAGTCAAGATCAAGATTCCGTTGACCATGAGCTTGGCAAACAAGAGTTTGGCAAATCAACTGATTTGCCTACGGTGACAGACTTTGGGGCCGGCTATCGCACTCGCAATTTGGCCGAAGACAATATGACCGAGGCCTTGCTTGAAGAAGAGAAGCGCTTTCAAGAACAAATTCGCAAAGACCCATTAATCGGCACCGTACTCGACGATAAATATCATATTCTCGAAGTCCTCGGCTTCGGTGGCATGTCTGTGGTCTACAAGGCTATGCAAGAACCGGTTGAGCGGCTGGTTGCAGTTAAGACTGTGAAATTTAGAGTGGATGAGAGACCAGACATTTGGCGGCGATTTGAGCGCGAGGTGAAAACCTTGAGTAAGCTCTCTCATCCTAATGTCGTCACTGTCTATGATTGCGTAATCGGCACCGATAGTCAGCCTTATGTTGTGATGGATTATTTGAAAGGTTCTTCCCTCGACCAAGTTCTCCTTGAAGGCCGCCTCTCACTAGAGCAAACCTATGGTGTGGCAGCGCAGATTTGTCTTGGTGTGGGCCACGCTCATCGTCATGAGGTTATTCACCGCGATATTAAGCCAGCCAATATAATGTTGTTGGATGATACTGCTAGTGGTGGCAATATTGGTGCCTCGAATGGTAGTTATAGGCTAGAGCAAGCAGCTCATAGGCAAGTAAAAGTAGTGGATTTTGGTCTAGCAAAACTGGGCGAAGACTCACGCAAACTGACCCATTCTGGAGAGCTTTGGGGCTCTCCTCCTTATATGAGCCCAGAGCAAATCTCCGGTCGAGAGTGTGACAGTCGCTCTGATATCTATTCTCTTGGCTGTGTTATCTACGAAATGCTCACAGGAAAAGACCCTTTTTGGGGAGCCAATGTCTATGAGTTGCTGCATTGCCATATGCACAATCAACCGCCAACGCTAGCCTGCGCTTGTCCTGATGGGCAATTTCCTGTGCAGCTAGAAAATGTCATCGCCAGGGCAATGGCCAAGAATCCGGTGGAGAGATTTGCCAGCATGATTGATTTTAAAGACGCCTTAGAGCAAGCCTGTTTGCATCCAGACCATTCCATTAAGAATTTTGCCAGGTCGGCAGATCCTGGGCGCTCCTGGAGTTTTGCCGAGCAACAGAAAGCAAGCAATGGCAATCTCCAAACGGTTCCTACCACTTCATTTGCCAGCCCCTTTGCGCCGCCCACTGCTAACCAATCTAACCAATCCCATGCTGGCCAGGGTTCAGCGGACAATTCAGCAACGGCCACTCATATGCTTACCTACACTCTGACTGTTTTGATGTTAGCTGCCTGTGTATTATTTGCCGTTAATGCAGGTCGTAATCTTGAGCACACTAAGGTAAGGCGATATGTGCCCGGTTCGGTCACGACTTCGGCAACTTTTGCCGGCTACAGCAAAAATAGTTCTAATTCGGGTGGCAACAGCCCTCAGGCGTCCTCAGGTGCTTCAGTCTCCGGGTCTGGGGCTGAAGATTTAGAAAAGCGCGGTCAGTCCAGGCAAGGGCGCTCGAAAGCTGCCACACGGCATGTTTCAGCTTCTTCGAGCCAGCGCTCTAACGAGTCTGTAAAGAAAACAATGAAAGATTCTTCTCCTAATTCATCTATTACCGGCGTAGATCAGTCAAAATTCGAAATGTTAAGGCGACTCAAAAGTCCCGCTTCTCAGAACTGAAAATTGTAAGTGATTAAGTCCACGTCGAAAAAGTAGCTGAATTATGAAAAAACAACAGATTGCAGCATCACTCATACTCTCTCTAACGCCGCTTCTGTGCCCCATGTTCTTGCCCTGTGGCCATGAACTGAGCCAACCGACTGAAGCTGCGTGGTATGACAACGAGAATACTTTTCTTGATCGAGGTAAGCAGGCCTATAACCAAGGTCAGTTTGACCAGGCCATTCAGGCATTAACCGAGTCAATCAAATTGAACGGCGACCGGGCTGATTCCTATTATTGGCGCGGCTTAGCGCTGCTGGCCATCAAGCAAAATGACCGCGCTCTGGCCGATCTTAATGACGCCATTCGCTTAGCGCCAGACAGCACCAGCTGTTTTCTCAGCCGTGGTTTGCTTTATTCAAACCTGGGTCAGCTTGACAAGGCTGTTGCCGATTTTGATAAGGCTCTGGCGATTGACCCCAATTTAATTGATGCCAAGACTAATCGTGACTTTGCGGCCAAAGAACTAGAAAAACAGAAAATTGCCAAGGCTAAGCCCGTCGAGCCCGCAAATACTGATCTTGCTGTTGCTACTGTTGCCAGCAATCAGGTAGCATCGAGTCAAACTGGCAGTTCTGTGCGGCCCCATGTGGCGCGCACGACCAGTGGCTATGATGCTAAAGGCAAGCCAACTTATGGTGTCTCGACTGGGCATGCTGGTTCTTCTGTTAGCACCACCCCAGCCGTCACCAATCAAACTGTCATTGCTACCGCTGCTGGTATCAATGACCCTAAGTGGTTAGCTTTGCAAAAAGAGCTAGAGGCTAAGGTCGCGCACGAGAAAAAAGAAGCAGAATTGGCTGCAGCGGAGCGTTCACGCAATGAATTGAAGGCCCGCGAATTGGCTTTGAAAGAAAAAGAAGCCGAAGAGCGAATCGAGCGGCAGCGCAACAAACATGAAGTGGAAGAGGCTCGTCGCCTGGCCATGGCCAACAACGGCAAAGTGAAAGGCCCTGCTAAGACAACCGTTAAGGCCGATGCCGAGACACCTGCCGAAGAATCCGCTCTCGATGTTACCAATCGTCCAGTGAGAGATAAATGGGCACTAATTGTAGGCATCAGCAATTTTCAAGACAGTAAGCTCAATCTCAAATATCCTGCCAAAGATGCTAAAGACTTCAACGATTATTTGTTGAAGGAAGGCCATTTCGCTGCTGACCACGTCAAATTACTCACTAATGAACAGGCCACTCGGGCCAATATCCTTTCTGAATTGGGTGATAAGTGGCTTCCTCGGGTGGCTAACCCTGATGACCTGGTCGTCATTTATATTTCTAGCCACGGTAGTGCCTCAGACATGGATATAGGTGGTGTCAACTACCTGCTGGCATACGACAGCCAGGTCGACAGTCTCTACGCTTCTGGTCTGCCTATGCAAGATTTGACGAGAATTATTAAAGGCCGCGTTCATTCTGATCGAGTCGTTCTTGTTCTCGATGCCTGCCACAGTGGTGCTGCCGATCCTGGCGCTAAGGGGCTTTTCCGCCAGGGCAATGTCGACATCTCTGAAGTTGCTCAAGGTACTGGTCAACTAGTTATTTCTTCGAGCCAGCCTTCACAAGTATCGTGGGAGTCGAAGCATTATCAGAACTCTGTCTTCACACGTTGTTTAATTGAATCACTGAAGAGCAAAGGTGATGCCACTACCCTTGGTGAAGCTTTCAGCAATATGAAAGACAAAGTACAGCAAGAAGTCTTGACTGAGCGGGGTGTCTTGCAAACACCGGTATTGAAGTCGCGCTGGAAAGGCAATGATTTGCGCCTTGCTGCACCACCTGTCACTCCTCGCCCTGGATTGGCCGAAAACCCATAGCTTGTTGTCAGTAGGTGTAAACCTTCTCTTCTATATTGGCAATGCTAGTACAATGGTGTAGTCATTTACTTATATCTATACCTAAGTGTGAAGTGCAGTGAGCAAGCTTCTCAGCGTTCCGTCAAGGCAAGAAATACTTGCTGCTTGTAGTCAGGTGCCTAATGCCGAGTTCGGCAAGCTAGACCGGGCTGATATTGTGCAGAGCAAACTCAACGTTTTGCTGGCTGCTCTTGAAGACGAAGCCACCGAAAAAGCAGCTATCAAAATTTTGCATGAGCTAGCCGATGACCTGGCCAAGCAGAGCTTAACTACTTCTACCTCTACTTCGCATAAATCAGATCTTGACGGCGAGCCCGAGCAGCAGCAGCTGGTTCTAAAGAGTGTTGGTTTGCCTTCCTTGCCCGATCCAATCAGACTGCTTCTTACTCCGGCAGTATTCTCGCCTGAGTTATGGGGCAGAACCTTTGCTGAAGGTTTGCTGAAAAGCAAAGAGCAGTTTCACGGTAAGCGCATTGTCGAAGTGGGAACCGGTTCTGGCTGGATTAGTTTGCTTTTGCTTTTCGTCACAAATGTGAAAGAGGTTTTAGGACTCGATTTGAATCCGGTGGCCGTTACCATGGCCAAGCTCAATACCTGGCTCAACGGCACCACTGCTGACGGTGGCTATGTGCTCAGCATGGCCGGTGAACCAATTGTCAAAGCCTTTCAAGCTGAAGTTTCAGACTTGCTCTCGACGCCTCTGGCGACTGGCCAACACTTTGACCATGTGATTGGCTGCATCCCTCAAGTTTTGCATCCAAACCCAGTCAAAGGTGAGATGAACTTTGGAACTGGTGACAGCGAAAATGCCGAAGCGCTTTCCGAAAAAGATCTTTATGACCTGAGTAACTATTGCTTCGAACAAGGAATTTTAGAGGACCGATTTGGTTTGCCTTTGATTGCCCGGGCCTTAGAGCAGGCCCAGCTTTGTCTCAATCCCGGTGGAAGGGTTACTTTGGTGTTAGGTGGCAGACCTGGGCGCCATGCCATCGAAAGTATGTTTGATCGCCGCGGCTATGAGAGCAAACTGGTTTGGATGCGTCGCATTCAACAAGCCGATGACACCGACTTAGCATCTCTAGTTGATTTAGAAGCTGAGCACGGCATTCGCTTTCACTTCTTTATGTCCCGCGATTCGGAACTGTCGGTTTCTGCCGCCACGGCCGTGAAATTACTAGCCGCAGGTCGGCAGGTCTTTCACGATCTGCTTGTTTATCAAGCCGATACCAGGTTCGAGCCTGAGGTCTTTGCCTTCGTTCGCAACTTGAATCATATGAAGCTTGAGAGCTTGCGCAAAGAACTCGATTTTTCTCGTCTTGGTCACGAGAAGATTAGTTTCTTGAGCCGCCTATCGCGTTCTTTGCTTGATGTGAAAACCATTCCCTACCCCCATGAACGGGGCGATTTAAGTATTCGCGCTATTGTGGCGCGCTACCTTAATGGTTTCTGCTATTACCCCATCGATGCGTCTGAATTGTTCATTGCGCCTTCGCGCGCTGAATTAGTCGATATGGTCTTGCGCATGGTCGCCAGCTCGGGTGACCGCATACTCTTATCTTCTTCGGTGGCCTCCGTCTACGAGAGAGTGGCCCGCGATAACGATTTAGATCTTACAGTCGGCAATGATGACCTCTCTGAGCTAAATGAATTAGACGATCTTGTGGCACCGAAGGTGGTGCTAATCTCTCCGCGACAGTTGCTCAACCCATCACCGATTAATTTCAAAGCAATTTGCCAGCAAGCAAGGCAGCATCCTGACCGCTGGTATTTGATTGATGATTCGGAGAGCTTCACAATTAGCTCGCAGCTTGGCTCTAACATGACCTTGCGCTTTGCTGGCCAAGAGCCGTTGCCAGAAAATCTGATACTGCTATATGGTCTGATCAAAAATACAATCAGCCGTGACCTTGAATTGAGCTTCTTAATTAACGCACCGGCTGCCTGGATGGAAGGGCTGGAGATTGGTTCAGAGTTGAGCTACTCACGTATTGCCTATCCTACTCAACTTTTGTATGAATGGCTCTTCGATGATTTGATGACTTTCCCATTCCCTGATCAAGTATTAGAGCGCAAGTTGAATGCTAACAACGTGCACGGTGAATCAAATCACAGCGAAGCCGGTCATTTGGTTAGTTCCAAGCTTTCAGTCACACCTCTAATTACCGAGCTAAGCAAAGATCCTTGCTTCGCTGCCAAACCAATTGATCTCGAAACCCCTAGTCTAATCAGGCTCGACTACGGTGAATTCGAATCACCAGTGCCAGACATTCTGGTTAAAGGTTTGCTCAAGGGTTTCTTAGACGAAGAGACTACTATTCTGCCGCAGATTGTCAGCGAGCGTGTTGCTGCTTACATGAAATGGACCCGCAAGGTCGCTATTTCAGGTAAGCGTATTGTTCTGGGCCAGGGCGTTTTCCCTCTCTTTGGCGCCATGATCAAGGCCTTATCTAAGCGCTTAGGTCGACCCTGCCTGGTGGCTGTTCCTGACGGCAGCTATGGCCCGCTCTACCCGATGCTCACCTATTATGGTGCTCGCTTAGTTGAGGTGAAAACCGCCCCTGAGCGGGCTTTCTTGATCTCACCAAAAGATATTGCTGCTTTGCCTGAGAAACCAGATCTGCTCTGGCTTACTCAACCAAATAATCCCAGTGGCATATTCTTAGACCCAGAGCGCTTGCGCACAATCATAGAGAACTGCCACAAGCAAGGCATTTATGTGTTCTCTGATGAAATCTTCTTCTTGCTCTCCGATCATCGCCTTGGCAAGTGGACACCATCATCACTATCTGCCGGGTCATTTGCTTCGGGGCCAAGTGGTAGCAACATATTTATGGTTGACGGTATTGCTAAAAGCTTTGCTGCTGGCGGCATGCGCTGTGGCTTTATGGTCACTCCTGATGAAGATTGGGCCCAAGAAATTGCTGCCCATGTCGACCCACCTCCTGCTGCCATTTTGCGAGCTTGGGATGCCCTCTATTCGGCTTTCTTAGAAAAGGCGCCGCACCAAATGATGGACGTTTCTCAGGCCTTCTCCGAGGTCGAGACCTACCTGACCAGTCAACGAAAGATTCTCTCAAGTCGAAGAGAAGAACTGATAGGTCTGCTCAAATCAAAGGGTCTTGATGACGGCTACGATACTCCCTATCGTGGTGGTCTATTCTTGCTAGCCAAGCTTGATAGTAAGCACGAGCAGTTGGCTAAGCAGTACAAGCTTTTGACTAACCCCGCTGCTTGGGGCCGCACACCAGAAATGGTGCGCATGTGTTTTTGTATCGATGATGCTGCTTTCCGTGAAACCATGGAGAGATTGAGCAAGTTTGTGAAAGAGGAAGGAATCCATGGAATCTAACGCTTTGCCCGATTTGTCGATGCGAGGCAAGAATTGCTTAATCACTGGTGCCACTGCTGGTATTGGTAAGGTCACAGCTATGGAATTGGCCGGTCGTGGTGCCAATATAATTATTGTTGGTCGCAACGCTGATAAGTGCGAAAGCACCCTGGCTGAAATTGAAGCTCAGACAGGCAATACCAATCTCGACTTCCTGACTGCGGATCTTTCTGACTTTCAATCAGTGAAGAGCTTAGCTAAGAATTTCACCAACAAATACAGCAAGCTCAATGTGCTTGTAAACAATGCTGGTGGCGTGTTCATGCGTCGCGCTGATACCAAAGATGGTCTAGAGATGACTTGGGCGCTCAATCACTTTGGCTACTTCTGGTTGACTGGTTATCTCATTGATGTGCTCAAAGCCAGCACCCCGTCTCGTATTATCAATGTCTCCTCCGATGCTCATAAGCGCTCATCATTGAGTGGGCCACCAAATATGCGCGATAAAATGCCTATTGGTTTTCTCAACTATGCCGATACCAAACTGGCTAACATACTTTTCTCATATCATTTGGCCTATAGCATTAAGTCGACAGGAGTCACTGTCAATGCCATGCACCCAGGCATTGTCGCTACTGACTTTGGCTCTAACAATGGCTTCATTGGTAAAGCAATTCAGCTAAATGCCAAAGTCTTTGGTGTCAAGCCAGAAGAAGGCGCCCGCACTGTTATTCAGCTTGCTAGTGCTCCTGAGCTTTACCAGGTGACGGGAAAATATTTCGTCAATGGCCGCGAAGTACTTTCGTCGAAAGCTTCGTATGACACCAAGCTCAGCACTAAGATGTGGCAGTGGAGTGTGGATGTTTCTAGACGATTCGGCATGGATACTAAGCGCATTGAGTTTTTGCGTTAGTTAATCGTTGTGCTAACTGTCTTCATTTGTCTTTGCCCATGAAGCCAACACCTTCTATCATGCCTTCAAGATCGTTTCTGTTGGCCTCAGAGAAGCTCACTTCTGTGGGCAATTTCATTTTCTTCAGACCAGGGGGAATGGCAAAGTCTTGAGGGTCGTAGGCTTTTGTCGTGATTGATTTAGTCGACACCGGAGTGCGTTGGAGGAAATCTTTGTAGCGGTGAGCGTCGAACCATTCTTTGTGCTGATACTTCTCTTCGCTAGCCGTGCCTTCAAATAGTGGTATTTCTTTGATGCTTGGCAAGAAGAGATAGCGGCACAATAACTCAGCCACCTTGCTGGGAATCTTGATGTTCTTGGCACCGTAGACGAGCATGCCCTTTTTCGATTGATAGTAGACACAGTCGTAGCCTTTGTACTTCTTTTCACCGAGTAGTTTGGCTTGGTTTGGATCTTTGGCGCTGACGCAGGGATGCAATAGCATAACGCCGCTGAAGCGATTCAAATCACTCTGCCAGTAGACTTTTCTGTCAGTGCGAAAACATGTAACTTTCCAATCTGGCGCTTTTGCTACCAGAATAAAATTGCCAGTATTGTTTTTGATTCTTACAGCTTCATCGGTGAGATAGATGGTGTTGTCTAGTTGGGTGACCACTAACTCTTTTGCTGGGGCTTTGGCTGGGGCCGCTGCTACCTGCGAGCCGGTGAGGGCCATCAAGCTAGAGATTGATATCAGGCCAGTGAGAATTACTTTGAGGCTATTTTGCATTTGTTACCTGGCACTGGGTTCTTTCTTTTGAACATATTCGGTTAGAGACATTCTATCGACCTATTCTTCTACCGACCTATTCTTCTATCGATTTGGCCAGGGCGCGCAGATGCTCGCGGAAAGTAAGGGCTGGTTCTACTGCTCGCTTCTTCAAATAGTCGTCAAACATAAGCTGACTGTGCAAGTTTTGACCATCTCTCACTAGCTGCGCTTGTTTCGATTCGGCTGCATAAATTTGTTTGGCTGTGGTGAAAACATCGCTCATATGATCCTTATGCACAAAAACTGCTCCATCCGAATCGATGAAGACAAAGTCATTGCTCTCAACGGTCGTGCTGCCAAGCTCTGCTAGGCCAATTGATTTCGGTTCTGCTGTTTCTAGCTTCAGGGGGCCCGAAGGATGTCTACCATAGCTAAATATTGGCAAACCAATGCGCACTAATTCATCTGTGTCTCTGTGGCAGCCCCAAATAAGCATAGCTGCTATGCCATAGCACTCGGCCTCAAGGGCCGTTAAATCGCCAATGCAGGCCTGGTCATTGCGACCGCGGTCGTCTATGCACAATATGTCACCCGGCTTTGCTTGTAGCATAGCTTCCAGAAATATATCAACGCTACCGTAGTGTCTTACCGGCAAAGCTTGGCCAGCTACTTTGCTGCCCGGTATAAGCGCAGTGAGCCCTGCAGGCATTGAGCGAACGGCAAGCTTCAAGCGCACACAGGCATCGGCAATCATAGGCGTCGATAGCTGGCTAAATTGCTCGGTGCATTCTTTATTGTCCACGAAAAATTTCCTTTGCTAATCTTTTAAGCCGACGAAAGACTGTATCACGATGGCGTGATTAGCTTGATCATCAAATTGATCAGACCTATTAATGTACTGGTATTGGTAGCCCACTTCTACTCGTGCTTTCTTCATTGCCTTTATACCAAGGCCAGCGAAGAAACGGTTCTGGTCAATACCGGCCTGTGGTCCTCCTTGTACGCTATTCAAATTGACAAATAACTCGTCTTGCGCTGTTGCATATATGCGTTTATGTAGTGGATAGTTGACCTTGACCAGATGTCTTAGACGCACACCGGTTCCTGCAAGTGGTTCAAATAGCCTCTCTTCGATGCGGGTGCGATTGATAAGCAGGCAGCGCTTGAAGCTTTTATTCATCAGCACTTGTTGCCAGATGCGGTGCTCGTTCTGCACTCCTGCATCTGTATAGTTCGAGAGCCATAAATATCCAGCAAACAGAGAGAAATTGTCTTTTACTTTATATTCGAGGGCCGGTCTGAGCAAAAGTTGGTTTAGACCTGAGACATTGTCACCAATGCGCGGAATTACTTCCAGGTAGCCGTGTACTCGCTTGTAGACGGTGCGGTCTAGCATGATTGGAGTCCAGAGCTGGAGGTCATGATCTGCGGCGGCCTGGGCCGGTTCAGCGCAAAGCATCAGCGCTATGGCGCTGACTGCAATTGCTATATTCGAGTAGGGTTTCCTCAATCGTTTCACTATTACTTTGCTGTGACCAAGACTGCATCACCCAATCTTATTTCACCATTGTTTTGCGGTATAGCATTTTGGCCAAACATGATTTTGCCATTTTCTTTGCGGAAGAAAGAAAGTGTTTTTAGAGGCTCTTGTGAGGCTTCAGCCGTGTCTTGATCAATAGTTGTAATC
Organism: Cyanobacteriota bacterium erpe_2018_sw_21hr_WHONDRS-SW48-000092_B_bin.40; assembly: GCA_030917395.1. Taxonomy (GTDB): domain Bacteria; phylum Cyanobacteriota; class Vampirovibrionia; order Obscuribacterales; family Obscuribacteraceae. The sequence goes on along the minus strand of JAUPUU010000203.1, from coordinate 53,014 downwards.
TGGCAGCGGGCGCAGGGTTTGACCAGGCTGAGTTTGACATTGTCGATAGTAATTTCGGACCAGCTATCTTCGGCAAAAGGTACACTGCCACCAATGGTGATATTGGGTCTAAAGCGATTCATGGGCAGTGGGTATTCCAGTCTTCTGTTTAATTCGGCGAGTGATTCGTCGCTTATGACCAATACAGGAAAGCCGTCGGCAAAGCTGACAACATTGTCAGGTGAGTTTGCATATTTTTGATCAACTATGCGCATGCATGATGGTTCCATACGCACTAAGCGCACTTTCTTTTCTAGGTTGCGGGAGAGCAGGTCCGCTGCTTCGTCGCCCTGGTCTATGGCCTGGCATGTGTCATTCCATACTTTTACAGTCATTACTTTTGCATCGACTTGAGCTTGGTCTATGCTCAGTGGAACTTCTACGCTGTCTCCCAGGGGCATGGTCAGGCGCAGGGTATGCTCTAATATGGCTGTTTGGATCAGAGCCATGGGTGCTAGTTCCCGCTGGGTAAGAAACTGACCACCTTCGGTTACTACCATCCATTCTCGGTCATACTTGAAGCCGCGATTTTCTAGTTTTGCGCTGTTCAAAGATATTCCAGCCAAACTTTTGACAGGATAAATTGTTAGAGAAGTTATTGTCAGTGCAGTGCTGCTCATGGCTGCGTTTCCTCAATTGCTTGTTCTAAATAATCTTTTTCGCTGGTGTATATCACTGAGGCTGCATCTATTGTAGGGCCGATCGCCTGATTATGAGTCATTATTTCGCGCTCTGAGAGCTTTGCTTCTAAAGCTTGATCTGGTTTTCTTAGCTTTTCGGCTAGCTTGTATCTCTCAGCGTTGCGCATAGTTATGCCAGCATTGACCCAATGAAGATAGGCCCAGCGTAGCAGAGGGATGAGTACAAAGAGAGTGCCGTAGGTGGCGAGTATGTCTGCTTGCCAACTGTAGATATGTACCAGGCGATTGGCTGTGAAAGCTAGCCACCAGGTGCCAGCTAGGTTGAGTGTAGCGATGGCCAGAACCGGTCTGATCTGTTCTTTTGAAAGCTCCGAGAAAGGTATTTCATACTCTATTAAGGCTTGCGGGAGAAAGTTTGGTAGCGCTATATCTGGCACTGCGGTGGGCCCCGCGCTAACTTGCAGCGAAGGAAAAAGATAGATGATTGAGCCCGTTTCACTTACTTCTGGTCGGCCATCAAAGCGGCAGAGTACTGGTAAAACAAAATCTTCGTTGTTGTCTTTTGTGGAAATTTCCCTGAGCATAAATGGTGCTAGCTGTTCTGCTGTGACGGCACCTTTATTGTCATGAATCAGTTGGGCGATGAGACGCCATTGTTTTTCTTCAATGTCAGTATTGGGGCTCTTGTCACCAAATAGAAACGAGAAGCAATTGATCAAAAAATTGTCGTTTTTGATTTGCTCAACGGTGGTGCTTAGGGGTTGACCTGGCAGGCGTTTTGCTCTGTTTGGTTGCCACAAGATAAGGTCGCGCAAAATCAGTAAATCTAGAAACGGTTGCTTTTTGTTTTTCTTTTCTGTGCCAAAAGTAGTAACGAAAATTGTCAGCATCACTGCAAAAATCACAACTGCCAGAGAGGCCAGTAGTATTAAACCGAAAGAAATTTTGACTATGAAAAAACAAATTTCGAACAACAGTCTGCCTGCTTTTTCGGCAAATGCCCGCAAACCAGTGGCCAGGTAGTTGTTTTGAAAGCCCGGGCTAAATTGATAGGCAACAAAGCCAAGCTTTGATACTTCGAGGTGGCCGCCTACGTCTGAGGCAACTTCGTTGAGCAAACGGTTGCTGTCGTTGAGTGAAAGCCCGGTCTTAGTTGCTACATCAGCAGCGCTTACTCTGCGGCCAAGCTGGTTGATGGCGCGAATTACTATTTGCTTATCGTCAGCAGGCTTGCTCAAGTTTTGGCTCTTAGTGACTGGCGGTAAGGGCTCCCAAGGCTTGAATGATGGCGATCACAGCGCACATTAATGACTCGCCAGCTACCGCCCCAGAGGCTACAGGTACTACGTACAAGTCAGCGCCTTTCTTTGAGGCCCAGCGCCAGATCATGGCAATTAGAGCACCTAAAAAGAAGGCAAAGGCATTGCTAAATGGCATTACCCACGAAAGTCCCAGGCCCATGGCTGATGGTACGTATGGTTTCCATTTTTTGCTAGCATACTTATCGAGCAGGGCCAAAGCGATACCGATTAGACCAGCAATGAGCATGCCCCAGCGCGCAGTCACCGGAACTGTCTCAATGCCTTGACTGAGAGCCAGAGCAACTGATTTCCAGATGTTCACTGATGGCGGTTCAAAGGCTTCGAGTGCGGCTTTGTTTGGCACCATTAAGTACCAGGCCGGCACAACGGCTGCTACGCCAAAGAAGACCCCAGCAAGCTGCGCTTGAAATTGTTTTCTGGCATTGGCGCCAAGCAGGTATCCGCTCTTGAGGTCGGTGAGCAAATCGGCTGAGCTTGAGGCAATATTGGCAGTGACCGAGGCGGCCATAAGGTTGGTGACAATATTCTTTGGTGCCATTACTGCCACGGTTAACTGAGTAATTTTGCACATGGCACTCATTGGTGTTACGTCAGTTTCACCAGTGGCACGGCAGGCGACTAAACCCAAAAAGAAACTCATCACAATGGTCATTATTCCGACCAGAGGAGAGATGGAAAAAGCTAAATATTGCAGCGCTATGCTGGCGATAGCAAGGGGGACGATGCCCCAAACAAGCCATTTTAGCGGCACTTCGATGTCGGCTAGAGGGTCTATATTTACGGTGCTTGCCCCTTTCTTCACCTGCACTATATTTAGTGAGCGCAGAATTGTTTTCCATTCAAGGGCGAAAGCAGTAAGACCACTGGTCACCATGATGGCTGTGCCGCTCCACAGAGCCCATTCTTTGATGATGGCCTTTGGGGCGCTGATTTCGTGGGCGTTGAGTGCTTGAGGGCCGAAGAACAAATAGAGTACTAAGGAGCCAACCAACATAGAAAGTGATACACGCATGCCAACGAGCATTCCTGCTCCAAGCAAGAGTAAGCTGGGTTCCCAACCAAAGCCTGGTGTATCTTTGAGATTGACCCCGAGGCTGCGACCACCAAAAGGAATTAGCTCCGGGATCTTTAGATTTGCTTTGATCTGCCAGGCAAAATCACCTTTACCAAGAAAACCCACGGCGGCTCCAGCCACCAGGGCAGCCACTAGCGAATAGGCTTGGGTCACTGCTTCTTTGCACTGACCATGCAGGCTCTTCAATGTTTCTGCCGCGGCGATGCCAGAGGGAAATGGCAGTTGTTCGACGTTGATCATCTGTCGTTTCATTGGTACAGCAAGAAACACACCCATCATGGCTGAGACAAATGTCCATGGTAGTAGAGTTGTCCATGGTTGGTGTTCTCCAGTGATTAATAGCAACGCACCAAAAGCAATGCCGACGGTGGCACCAGTAGAGTAGCCTGCAGCCGAAGCCGTTGACTGCATGCAGTTATTTTCTAGGATGGTCATATCAGATACTTTTGGGAAAGCTATTCTGATGCCGCGCCAAATAACAAAAGAGAGTACGCAAGCTGTGATTGCTACACCAAAGGCCCAACCGACTTTGAGCATGGTATACAAATTTGAAATCGACATGAGCATGCCGAGTGCGCCGCCCATGAGCACTGCACGCAAAGTAAACTGCGGCACAGTGTCACCTTGATAGACAGTTCTGAGCCAGAGCTGGTCAGTGCTCTCGCCAGGAATTTCAGGTTCGAGGGTGATACTGCCGTGATCTAGGGGCGACGACTTTTCTTCCATCTTGTTTTTTCTACTTTTGTTTTGCTTTTCTTGTTCTTTTATTTTTCTCAAGCCATTCTAACTATGAGGGCTATTGAGCATGCAGAAGCCTTCGTTATCGAGGCCTCGCAGCGATGTCGCTCTGGCTACACGGGTAATGCCGAGCTGAAAAGCGGCAGTGCGCAAATCACATTCGTTTGATTTTGCTAAGTGCTTTATTTCTTTGTACGAATCGAGCATCAAGAGCTTCAGTTCTTGATTGACGCGCTCAAGCCGCCAGCGGAACTGCTGCACGTTTTGCACCCATTCAAAATAGCTGACCATGACACCGCCAGAATTGGCAAAAATGTCTGGCACGATTACTTTGTCGTGTTTGATCAAATATTCGTCGGCTTCCGGAGTTGTAGGGCCATTGGCTCCTTCGATGATGAATTTGGCTTTGATCTCTTTCATGTTCTCTTTGGTAATTACATTACCGAGAGCGGCAGGAATAAGCACGTCGCAGTCGCAGCTGAAGATAGCATCGGCTGAAATTTCTTTGGTATCGGGGAAACCTTTGACACCGTTGTTTTCGCGCACATAACGCATCAGGTGTTCTACATCTAAGCCTTTTTCGTTGTAAATGCCGCCGGTCAAATCGGCTACCGCTACAACCATTCCACCCATTTGATGAATGAACTGGGCTGCCCAAGAGCCAACATTGCCAAAACCTTGAATGGCAAATTTGGTCTTAGCAAAATCCATAGTGTAGTCAGCCAGAATAGCTTCGCAGACAAAGGCGATGCCTTGACCGGTAGCTTGTTCACGGCCTTCACTGCCGCCTAATTCGATTGGTTTCCCGGTCACCACTGCTGGTGTCCAGCCGTGATACTTAGAGTATTGATCAACTATCCAGGCCATTGTCTGTGAGTTTGTGCCCATGTCTGGGGCGGGAATGTCGAGGCCGGGCCCGATGATGTCGTGAATCTGGTCAACAAATGAGCGTGTGATCCGCTGTAGTTCAGCGTGGGAAAGTTTGGAGGGGTCGCAGTTGATACCGCCTTTGGCACCGCCATAGGGAATATTGGCTACGGCTGTTTTCCAGGTCATTAGTGAGGCTAGTGAATTGACCTCATCGGGATCAACTTCAGGGTGATAGCGCAGTCCGCCTTTCATGGGGCCGCGGCTGTTATCGTGTTGTACACGAAATCCGTTGAAAACCCCTAGTTCGCCGTTGTCTAATTCGATTACTACTTCAACTTTGACTTCGCGCCTTGGTGCCATTAAAACAGTTTCTAGCATCGAGCCAACATGCAAATGTTTAGCTGCTCGCTTGAAATAATAGTTGGTCGCTTCTGATGCCCGCATCGCTGCCTCCCATTAGGTTTCTAATAGGTTAGCACCTTGGTTTCTTGCTCAGCTCAAGACTTAATGCAAGAAATCTGCTGGTTTCGATTTTTAGATTTGGCTCTAAAAGCTGCCCATTGCTACCGGCGCATAGCCTCTGAACATATAGGCGGCCTGGTGGGCGGCTTGTTCGACAGTCGTGGCTTTGCCTTTTTTTAGGGTGTCGACTTGGTTTTTGACAAATTCAATTCTTTCCACCGCTGGCATGGCTGGCACTCTAATTACTCTGACGTTTCTTGACGTATAGCAGTGCTCTAATATCACGCTGATTTCTTTGGTGAACTTGAGACTCTCGTTCTGACGAATTTCATTGGCTTCGAAGAATGACAAGGGCTCGATTAAAAAGGCAACGTCATACTGTGAGGCGTCTAAATTACTGAAGGCTGATGGTACTGGCAGTTTGTCGTGCAAATAATAGGCTTCACCGTCGAATAAGCCCCGGTCGAGAATGACAGTCTGATCAAAATCGAGAATCGAGGCCTCGGCTGATTGCTGGCGTTTTAAGACTTCAGCCTGAAATTTTTGTCTGTCTACCCAGGGTAGAATGCGACCTTCTTTGATGATTTGGGTGGCAATTTCGTTGACTATTCGATATCCCAGTTGACCCAGGCCATTGACGATTGTGGTTTTACCGACCGACGGTCCGCCTGTGATCACTGCTTTCATGTTGCCAACACTCACTGTAGGGGTTTTCAGGTGCTATCAGGACTGTATGTTTTTTTTAGGCACTATACAAGGTGAGATTTCTCATATTCGTGGGAAGGCTCCCCCTTAGCTCTAATGATCTTTGTCAGACGGGGTCGCTTTCAGTAGCTCCTTCACTGAGGGCATGGCTAATTCTGCCGCCGTTTCCCCTGCTTTTATGGCCAGTTTGACATCGCTAGTTTTGGTTGAGAGGACGGCAATGCCATTTGTGCGTGGCTGGATGATTAGCTGGGCCAAGCCCACCTGGGATCTGTCGACGCTGGCCAGCAAAATATTGATGACGCGCTTGCTAACGCTGCCAATTTTGCGAAAAGTCTTGCCGTTCTCGCTCTCGAAAGGTTCATCTATATTGATGGCAATTATGGCAACTTCCTTTTCACTTCCCAGTTCCTGCGCCATGGCGCGGGCTTGCTCTACCGGTAAATTGGATTGTATGCCGCCGTCTACTAGCAGAGCCATGGAGGGCTCGCCATCTTTTATCTTTGTATTTTCTGGGTTACTTAGATCGAACGGTACCGGCTGGCGCAGGGCTGGGATAGCAGAGCTGGCCTGGATGGCTCTGCCTAAGTCGCCACCTCTGATGACATAGGGCTTGGCCGTAAGCAGGTCAGAGCAAACGGCGCCGTACTTCAAGGGCAGGCTTTCGATTGCTTTGCTTTCGAGAGGCACCTGGGCATTAACGTAGTTTCTAAAGCGATTGCCGCGGTAGAGGCCGTCATAAGGATGGTAGCCGAAAAGGTGAGGAATGAAGAATATGGGAACAGCCATGATGCGCACAGGAATAGGCACGGTTAGGTAGGAGCGCAGGAAGGACTTCTTTAGCAGTATCTTTTCTATGTCATCGGCACTCAGGCCCGAGCAGTAAAAGCCACCAACAATAGCACCAATACTGGTGCCAACAATGGCGTCAACTTTTACGCCATTCTTTTCCAGTACCCTCAATACACCCACATGAGCGGCACCACGGGTGCCACCACCGCCGAGAGCGAGTACTAATTTCTTCTGTTGCCAAATTGCTACATCGGTTTGATGGGCTTCTTTTGCCTGTAATGGTGATAGTGATGCAAGATAGCTAATACAGGCCAGTAAGATGCTGCGAGTAAGTCGGTATGTCATAGTCTCCAAATTGACAGAATTTGCTAAAGCAACAGTCCAAGTTTTACTTTTGTAACCGGTTTTATTACGCGATTGTCTAGTCTTCTAATATTAACGAACTTCAAGAATTGGCCAATTACTGGCCCCGCGCCGCAATCTCGGTTAGAATCAATCTTAAGTATGAGAGATTGACAACCGCTTATCATGCTATAAATAAAGGACTTTGCAAGGTCTTAAAGCGGGCTTTCAGGATCACTGAAATTTCGGTTTAAAGCTTACCGGCGCTTCATCTTTGTTGGCGCCAACCGGCAACTAGCGTTCGAAACTAGTGCCAGGATTTTTAGGGCAAGGGCATTAAAGGCAAAGAATATTAGGGGGCTCGCAACTTGGATTTTTCAGCCTGGAACACTCCGACTACTTGGGTGACATTCGCTGCTTGGTTCTGCGTTTCATACGTATACCTGGCAATCGGCATTACCGGTGGCTACCATAGGCTTCTCACCCACAAGTCATACAAAGTGCCTAACTGGTTGAGATACTTCATCGTCTCTGGTGGATATTTCGCCTTGATGGGAGCTCCGATTTCATGGGTGGCCGTTCATAGACTGCACCACCAGAAGTCTGACCAACCAGGAGATCCCCACTCCCCGCGCGATGGTTTCGAACACGCTCTATATAAATGGATGTTCGATATGGAAAAGCGCCAGTCGGTTGAAGAAATCAGAAAGCAAGTTCCAGACTTGCTCGAAGACAAAGTACTTTGCATGCTCGGTACTGATCACTCGGCTAAACAAGCTCAGCTTTGCCTCTGGGTCAATATTGTTGCCCGCGTAATCATACTTTTGGCTTTCGGACCTGTGGCCTTCACTGCTAATTTGATTGCTTCGGTGCTCGTCTTCTGGAGCCCACAATTCGTCAACACTTTCTGCCATTTGCCAAGCTGGGGCTACCGCAACTATGAAGTGCGCGATGATAGCCGCAACGTGCCATGGGTTGGCCTTATGGCCATGGGTGAAGGCTGGCACAACAATCACCATGCTTTCCCTAAATCTGCTCGGCATGGCATTAGATGGTTTGAGTTAGACGCTACCTGGATGATGATTTCATTCTTCGAGAAAATTGGCTTGGCTACTGATGTAATCAGACCTACTCCAACGCTTTCTCCGGAGGAAATTGCCGCTGCCAAAGCAGCAAAAGCTGCGCGTTCAGTCAAAGAGACCGTTGCTGCTCCTGTATCGGCAGCTACTGCTGATAGCGCTGAGCTCGTCAACGTGCCAACCGAGACTGTTGAAGCTGTTAAAGAGAAAGAGCTAGTAGAAATCTAGTGAGAGCAATTTCGCTCTAATCACCAAAATCTGAGAAGCGCTTCATCCAAAATGGAGCGCTTCTTTTTTGAATAGACTAGAATTGAACTGTAGTTTTGGATTGAAGAGGTGCTGGTCTAAATGAGATTCTTATCGGTAGTTTGTGCCCTTGCTCTGGCGCTGAGTTCTTTCTTCAGCACATTTTTGTCCGCGGAAGCAAAAGAGTGGTCAATTGACGATCGTCAACAAGCCCTGATGCAGCAAATCAATGAAGGGCAGAAAGCAAGTGAGTTGACCGTAAAAGAGGCTAAGAGCCTGCGCAAGGACTTGGCCAATCTTGCTAAGAAAAAAGCCAATATGAAAGCTAAGGCTGACAAAAAGAATACTTTGACCAAAGAAAATCAGATTGAGCTAGAAGGTGATCTCAATAAGATCAGTGTTGAAATTCAAAAGCTCAAGTTAGAGAAGCGTGTGCAAAAGTAAGGCTATCCCAATTATTGTTTGCAAGAAATTGAAGGGGCACCAATAATGGTGCCCCTTTTTTGTTTCAAGAAGAGTTAGATTCGCCTATTCGTATTGATGACTCTTAGGGCTAGTTATGACACCAATGAATAGCATCATTAGACCACCCCAGAGAGCTGGTACCCAGCCATGAATGGTTAGATAGCCAGGCATGAGGTCTGCAAGCACTTTTAAGGTTATGGCCGGGATGAGCCAGAATCCTAAAATCCATGCCGGTATGAGCACAAGCAGCGCCAGGCCGAAGGTTGTGATCGTGAGGAAAGTTGTTAGCACTATGGCTAGAGCCTCAACGATCCAGCCGATCAAGGCAAAAACAAAGCCAGCTGCAAGAGCGCTGACAAAGCTGCCGTGCGTATCTATGCCTTTAATCATGGGGAATACCCAGTGAAAGGCAGCGGCAATTAAAACTAGTCTGATTAGGTAGGCTTTCATGCCTCCATCATAACCCTAATCTAGTTTTTTGGCTTCCATATTGGATCTTGGAACTTGCTCGATTTACTTGGTTCAAACCAACGGGTCATTGTCATTTTCTGTTGGGTGTAGAACTGAATACCTTCTGAACCTTGAATGTGCAAGTCGCCATAGAACGAAGCATTCCAACCCGTGAAGGGGAACCAGGCCATGGGAGCGGGGACGCCAACGTTAATGCCAATCATGCCAGCATTGAAGTGATGTTTGAATTCGCGGGCTGAGCGACCGGAGTTAGTGTATATCACTGCGCCGTTGCCGTAAGGGCAGTCGCGACCAATGGCAAGGGCGTCTTCTAGTGAATCGACACGCACCACCGATAATACTGGCCCAAATATTTCGTCTTTGACCACAGACATTTCTGGCTTAGCATGGTCAAGAATAGTTGGTCCTAAGAAAAATCCGCTCGATTTTGCTGCTTCTATGTTGCGACCGTCCAGAGCCACTTTAGCTCCTTCGCTTTCGCCTTTATTGATCATGCCGCGCACTTTTTCTAAATGCTCTTTTGACACCAACGGCCCCATGTCTGGATGGGCACTGCCTTTTCCGTCGGTTGGACCAACTTTCATCTTGGCCGATGCTTCCACTAAATGTGGTATCAAAGCTTCAGCAGCAGCACCCACCGGCAGGGCTAAACTACCCGCCATGCATCTCTCACCAGCACAGCCAAAGGCTGATGCCTGAAGGGCTTGCACTGTTTGCTCCATGTCGGCATCAGGCATAATGATGATGTGATTCTTGGCGCCACCGGCAGCTTGTACTCTCTTGCCGTTGGCTGTGCCTGTGGTGTAAATGTATTTGGCAATGTGGGTCGAACCGACAAAGGAGATTGCCTTTATCAGTGGGTGGGTCAGTAAGGCGTCAACGCAATCTTTGCCGCCGTGAACGATATTGAATACACCATTGGGTAGTCCAGCTTCGGCCAGCAGATTGGCAATCATCATGCTGGTCAACGGCACTTTTTCGGAAGGTTTGAGCACGAATGAATTGCCGCAGGTCAGGGCAATCGGATACATCCACAGGGGAACCATGGCTGGGAAATTAAAGGGCGCAATGCCCGCGCAGACGCCAATTGGGTGGCGAATGGTCTCGCAATCGACGTTGCGAGCAATGTTTTCCATGCTTTCGCCCATCATCAAGCTGGGGATACCGCAGGCAAATTCAACTACTTCTATAGCTCTTTGTACTGAAGCCCTTGACTCAGGAAGGGTCTTGCCGTGCTCACGAGTGACACATTCGGCAATTGCTTCATAGTGTTGTTCCATCAAGTTTTTGAAGCGGAACATCACCCGGGCCCGTTCGATGATTGGCACTTCCTTCCATTCGAGGAAGGCTTTGTGAGCTGCTTGTACGGCTCTATCTACATCGGCATTGCCGCCGAGTGGCGTGCGGCCAATGATTTCACCAGTCGAAGGATTGTAGATGTCTTGAAATTCGGTGGCCGTTGAATCTACCCAGTCACCATTGATCAAGAGCTTGCACACTGTTGCAGTGCCGGTTTTTGTTGCAACCATTCCACCCTCCGATTTTTTGCAAAAGCTGGTGAAGCTTCACATAATTTGCACTTTAAATAATCTGCAAAAGAATATCGGTTTGGCCTACTTTAAGCAATATGAAGAGGGCTGTAAACCCTCAAACAATGGCTCTTTGAGAATCTTCTAATAGGTGGAGCGTATTTAATAGCTGGCTGAAGCTTTAGCCATGGCTTGGTCGGCATAGTTCATGGCCTGGTTTGCCTGTTCGCGAGCTTGATTGGCCAAGGTCTTTGCCACTGGTGAGCTTGTGGTGCTGGCCAGGGAGCTAGCGCTCTCGGCTGCCGCTTGAGCGCTGTTGGCGTAAGAACGAGCTTCGCTGGCCGCTTGTTGTATGGCATTGCTGTTGTTTGAGCTAAGGGCCTGGTTTAGCGAATTGCGGGCCGAAGCGGCATAGTTTTGAGTTTGGGTTAGTTGACCTTGCACTTGCGAATTAATACCAGCAAAGTTGGCTTGCACAGATTTGGGGTCATATGTAGATGTAGGTGTCGATGTTGGAGTGGTTCTTTTTGCACTGAGGCCTTGATTGCTCCCGCCGTTTTCGAAAATCTGGTTGAAATTGGTCTGGTTCATATTGTTACCAGCTCCTGTTCTGATTCCAGAACCAGTGCTGATTCCAGAGCCGTTATTCTGGCCAGAGCTGCCATTGAAGCCATTGTTGCCACCGCCGCTAAAGCTAGAGCCGCCAGAGCCAAAATTGCCGCCGCCGCCGCCACCATTAGCTGAAGTTGACCGAACATTGCCCCACTGTTGGCCAGTAGAGAAATTGTTGGCATTGTTGCCAGCGCGATTTTGATTTTGCGATTCCATCAAGCTTTGCTTGTAAGTTTTATTGTTTGTCGTGCCATTATTGCTGGTTCTGTTAGTCGTGTCGTTCTGACCACCGGCTCCCGGATTTAAAGGTGTGTCTTTAGGGAAAACAATAAATTCGCCAGGGCTTTTAGATTTGCCCATCAGCTTCTCTAATATGGTGTCCCACATGCTGGGAGTGTTGACGGGGGTATAGCTAGGGTTGGCCCCGGTGTTTCCAGTGTTTCCGTAATTGTTTCCGTATCCACCGGTATTCGTGTTGCCGCCGCTGCCGTAGTTTCCAAAATCAGATTCGGGAGGAGTGCTATAGCCGCCGGGATAATTGCCGCCGTTATAGGAACCAGAGTTGGTGTTGCCAGAACCAGGATTTTCGAAAATTGAGTTGAAGTTTTGAGCTTGCACGGGGCAGCTTATGGCTTGCAGAATAAACAGAGAAATTACTGATATAGATGCAGTAAGTTTCTTTATGCTGAATATTGCTCTATTTTGCTGACTCATTTTTGATCCTGTTGTACAAGATCAGCGCCTCAAGCCTTAGATTGCCTGAGTTTTCTAAGCTGATCGTCATGGGTGAGAGTCGGAACCTCTCCACCTTTCAGTGTAACACCGACTTTGTCGGCCACAAGACCCAGCTTTCGTAGAAACCACATGTCTACGCGTTTTTTCTGCAAAGTTTCTCGTAAATGTTTGATATTTGAGAGAAATTCGCCATCTTCGAATGTTCTCATGCGCTCAAACCCGCCCATGAGGCGTTTGGAGCCATGATTACAATGAAGAACCTCTACTATATTGTTAACTTGCACAGGGCCAAGTACTGCCGCCGTGAAGGCCTGGCTTTGGCCATCGCGCACTTCACCTTCGTTTTGCAAGAAATCTACCTGTAGCCAGGTCCTTGCTGTGAAACGAACGCGCAGAACCACAGGTTCGCATATTAATGAATTGAAGCTGTCTGGCTTAATATCGCGGATACACGCCGCTCTGGCATAAGCGTAGGCATCTTGCGCTCTAGTTGTGAAAAAGCTGTAGCTATTGCGGCCGGGCTCAAGGAAGCCGGTTTTGTTTATTTCCCAGCGTCGATAGCAGTTGGTGCCGTGATAGAGGAAAATCTCGTTTTCTGGCTGGTTATAGTCCAAATTTCCATGGCCAGCGGCGAACTCCGCAAGCGGTGGGGGAACTTCATGGTAACGTAGGCTGTCCACCCGCTTCCTCTCATACTCAAGCCCTAGTTTTACTAGCCCCATCGGGGAAAGCACCTTTCATTGTGTTATTCCCTTGTTTTGGAGGTGTCTAACCTTGCTATTGTTTTGCTTCGGAGGAGTGCTCGGAGCCCTGCTACGGTTATTCCATATGTTTTTCGCGAGCCGCTTGGATGGCGGCAGTGGCAGCGGCCAATGCCTGGCGGACCCGGTCTAGGTTTAGTTCGGCACTGTCGCGGATAGTGGTTGTTAGCTCAGAGCGTTTGTTGGTTAATTCAGCAAAGAGCTTCTCACTTTGATCTTCCATGCTGTCGATGTTGTGTTCGATGGCGCTGGCAAGATCTTTGTTCGCTTGTTGTTTTAAGCTTCCCAGCTTGTTTAGAGCATGGTTGCGCTCTTCATTCAGTTCCGGCTCAGCATCTACTGTAGAAGATTCAGCTAAGCTCTTGAGAGTAAGATCGCTCTCAAGCATGCGCTTTTCTGTATCTTTGAGGTAAGCATTCACTTCTTGAGTGCGTAGAACTAAATCTTGGCTTGAGCGTCTAAATGTCTCTTCAAGACCACTCTTAAGCCCGCGACCAGAGCTCTCTAGCTCGGTCAGGCAATCTTCTACTGTGCGCTTCAGCTTTTCAGAAGAGAGATTGATGCTTTCCTCTAGTTTTGCCAGTTGCGACAGCATTGCTGTATTTGATTCTGTAGCAACCTGCTTGCCCATGTCGTGAATCATGGTGCGAAGGATTTCTTTCTGCTCGTTCAGTTTAGGCAAGATTGACTCGGCAAGAAGTTCTTTAGTCTTCTGTGCTACGGCCATCTCACATACGGCCACCGTATGCGAAATTGTCTGCTCTAGATCAAGTTTGGTAGAGCGCAGCTTCTCGCAGGCTCTTTCCAGGGAGCTGTCAATTTCTTCAATCATGGAGCGCATGTTCCGCTCTAGAGATTGAGTGATTGATGCATTTTCTTCGCCCATGCGCTCGCGGAAGCGCTCAAATCGTTGGGTTACTTTCTCGCTGTAGCTATCGTGGCTTTCTTTCAGCTGATCTAGGATAGATTCGCTCAATCTGGCCAATTCATCATTGCGGCTGGCAATCAAGCTGTTGAGACGACCCTGAACAGAGCCAGTGAGTTTCTCCAGTTCGCCTTTGAATTGCTCACACTGATCGACAATGGCGGACGAAAGTTGATTCTGTTCTGACTCTAAGCGCTCTAAGCCACTTGCGTCTAGGTCACTAAGTAAGCTTCTGGCGCCTTCGGATTCTTTTGAAATGTTATTCTGCACATCTACTGCTAGATTTTCTAGGCGACTTCTCAGTTCGCTAGAAAGATTTGTCAGATTTACCTCTGCGTGTTTTTCAAGGTCTTGACCCTCGCGCAGTAGTTCTTCAACTTGCCTGTTTAAGCGTATTTTTAGCTCTTCGGCACGCGAACTCATCTTGTTAGCAGCTTTAGCAACTTGTTGCTCAAGCTTGCTCATCAAGGTCGCCATCTCGTTCATCATTAAGCGAGCGTCTTGAGCTGGAGCCGGTCTTACGCCTGAATCAAATTCGCCCAGGGCGGGGGCGCTTCTAAATGGAGCTGGTGTTGGCGCTGGGGCGACAAATGGAGCTGGTGCAAGTGTAGGTTCAGGTGCGGGTGTAGGAGCGGGTGTAGGAGCGACAAAAGGTTCCGGTGTTGCAGTTGCTTCTGACACAGGCGCGACAAAAGGTTCCGGTGTTGCAGTTACTTCTGACACAGGCGCGACAAAAGGTTCCGGTGTTGGAACTACTTCTGGCACAGGTGTAATCGCGGCCTCAAAGGCTGCGGTTTGAACAGCCGGAGCTTCAATAGCGGGGGCTACTTCAATAGGCTGAGCTACTTGTGCTGGTGCTTCTACCATTGGTGGAGCGGCTACCTCAGCTACTTCCACTACTGCTGGCTGCTCTGGCGGATGGTTATAATCTTGAGCTGCTGGTGCTGCAATCTCAATTTGTGGTCTCAGCGGTGAGGGCTGAGGCACTGGTGCGTGGAGTGGCAATGCTGTAGCTTCAGAACCGCCAGCAAGTTCACTGCTGCGACGCAGTGGGCTGCTGTAATCGCGTGGTCTGACGCGGGTCTGCATTACTTGCGAATCTGTCATAGACGTTGGCATAGACTCTGGCAGAGCTTCTGGTTCTGCTGGCGCAACGGGAGCTTCTGCCACTGGCTCTGGTGCTTGGCTTACCGCTGGAGCTGGTATCTCTACCTGTTGCTCAACTACTTGCGAACTTACTTCTGTAGTGGTTTCATCCGCTGCTGTGAATAATGAGGTGGTGGGGTCCATGGTAGACCAGAACCCTGCGCTGTCGGTGGCACTGTTGAGCGCTCCAACATCTTGGGTCAAAGGCGTAGAACTGCTGGCTGCTTCAGGAGTGGCAATTTCGCTCAATGGAGTGCCTTGGTGCCAAATCTGTTGCTCGCTGGCCTGTTCTTCAGCACTTGGTGCTGCGCCCATTTGCAACTCTTGCGCGGGACTGTCTTTTGAAAGCTGCTGAGTTAATCTTTCGAAGAGGCTGTTTGAGTCTGCTGTCGGCTCGGCTGGTTGAGCAAAGGACGATTCAACAGCTGTTGACCACTCGGCTTCACTTGTAGCCTGGTTCTCTGTCGCAAAAGGCTCGGCTGCCATCAAGCTTGGTTCTATTAGTTCAGGCAGCGGAGATTTTTCTCCATGCCAATCGCTCGGTGAACTAGCGCCCCATCCTTGTGAGTGCTCGGCCAGAGCCTCTGGCAATGGCAGTTCCACAGGGGTTGGAATAAATGTTTCTTGCACAAATGTGGTTGGGGCTGCGCTCGACAGTTGAGCCGATACTTCAGCTGCCTCAGGTGCTACTGCTTCGAGTGGTGCCACTGGCGGTGCTGGTGTCTCGACTTGTGCCAGGCCTTCTGCTTCGACAGCAGGCTCAGCATCCGGCTTGTAATCCATCCAAGAGTCTGGATCGGCAACAACAGGTGCTTCGATCACAGCCGGTGGAATAGCATCTGGATTTGTTTCTATTGTGCCGCGGGCGGCGTTGGAGAATATATCGGCATTGAAATCAGAGTTGTTGACGCTTGGTTCAACTGGCATAGCAAAAGCATTTGGATCGAGATCCCAGCTATCAAATTTAGCCTCGGGCACAGCAGGGGCCTGCGCTTCGCCTTTGACAAATTTGTCGTAGTGCTCATCGCCAAAATATTCTTTTAGGCGTTTTTGTTTTCCTGCTTCTTGTTCTGCTCTTATACGCTTTTCTTTTTCAAATTCATTCTCAGCGTAGTTTATCGCTGCTTCACCAGCGAAACCTTGTTGGTAGTCGTTAAAGAACTGTGCTGAAAAGTCTTCTTTGGGCAGGTTATTGTCGAGTACAGCTGTGGCAGATTCGGCCGGGGCATCGTGAGTGTCGTGCGACATTTCATACCAGGGCGCAGCCATAGTAACTGTGGTCAATTGCTGGTCGATACGAATATGATCGCCAGTCATGAGGATTGCAGTTAGGGCATCTGCTGATGCTGTAGCCCAAGGCGGTGTGTCATCATAGCGGCTGGCCGTCCGCGTCGGAGTCGCCGGCGGTTCAGGTGCAGGCTCGGGGCTTGAAGGTACAAAAGCCGTGTTAGCTTCAAAAGCAAATTCAGAAGCATCGCTGGTTAATGAAGTTGGCTGTTGTGGATATTCTGGTGCCACCATTTCAGCCTGCGGCGGTAACTGCAGGTTTGAATATGAGAGCTGTTGCAGAGCTGGTGCCATATCGAAGGCTGGTTGCTCAGGGACTGGCGGTGGCGCCACCACTTGAGGTGTGTACTCAGCGATTTGTGGTTCTACTGCCGGAGCTTGAGCAGCTTCATTTGCAGGAGTTGGCCTAAAAGGATTGCTTTCGAAAGCCGCAGGAGAAGCAGCTTGTTCTGCATTGATTGCTTGCTGCGTCATGATGCCATGTTGCACGGCTAGCTCGCCTAAGGCAAGCTCTTCAGCGTTAAGAGGCGCAAAGCAAGACTTCAAGATGGTTTTATTTCTATCGTCTTGACGGCCTTCTGGAGTAAAGACCATATGGCAAACCGAACCAATGTCGATCACGGGCTTGCCTACTTGAGGCGTAATTTTGGCTCCGAGTTGACCCAATAACGCAATTACTGGCTCTTCAAGAGTTGAACCTTCTACAGTCAAACTCCGTCTGCTGCCGCCTTGGGCATAGTTCGATCCAACTTGATAAAGGGCTTTGACTTGGTTTGCCCCTAATCTTGTCACTGGTCGGCAAGCTAAATAGTTGAAGTCTTTGCCGTCGAGAATGGCTTTAGTTGCCTTCTCTTGCATTAGGGCGTCGAGTACTCTGAATTCATAAGCTGAGGCCGTGACATTGACGACCATGCATTGGCCTTCGTCTTTGCTAATCACAACACACAGGTCTTTTACTCTGAACGTCTCTCCTTGGTCTTCTGCTTTTTTAGAGAAGGATGAGAGACCCGCTGGTGCTGCCACTTGCTCAAGGCAAAAGATCAAATAGCCTGGTTCATAGAGCATGCTCTCTTGAGCGGCCCATTCTGTCGGTGAGCTCGGCTTATTCTTGTCAAAAACCCGCAGGTAGGCTTTGACATCGGGTATTCGCAAGTGGTGTTGGCGGAGCATTGAGTTCATGGCGTTATCTTGTGAAGAGTCCTGGTTGGGAGTGTGATTTCTCTATCTGTACTGGTGAGGTTGATTTAATCGGGAGCTCCTGCTGCATGCGCTATCTCTTTGAGTGCGGCAGCCTTTTGGTCGTTAATTTGTCGAACCAGTTTAGTGGTCGATTCTTCTATTTCATTTTTTGCACTCTGGGTATCGGCAACGATTTTCGACAATGAGCGCTCATAGGCACCTTTCATTTCACTATCAACTTCGGCACCAACATTGGTTAGCGATGCCACTGCGTCTTTCATTAGTTCGCCCAGCTTGGTCTCGAAGCCATTGCGAATAGCAATGAGTTCAGAACGAATCTCGTTAATTACTCGCGACTTAGCCTCTTCCAGCTGAGCCCTTACTAATTCGGTCTCGCTCACTTTGCCATTCATGCGGGCAACAAAGGCTTGCATATCCATCTGCACTCGCTCTTTGACGTCATCGCATTTTTTCTTCAGTGCTTCGTTGCTGCTTTGAGATGCTTGGGTCAATCGACTGGTAGCGGTGGTGGTATCATCAGTAAGTTTTTTTGATGTATCTTGTGCCAGGTCTTCGATCTGCTCACAGACGCCTTCAAACTTGGCTTTTAGGGCACTGACGTTAGAGTCACTGGCGGCACTAAAAACGTTGTTTACATCTTGCTCAATAGCTCTCAAGATGTCGTCAATTTTAAGATGTAGAGCCTCGGAATCGCCTTCTAATCCACTTTCGGAAGACTTAGAATGAGATTCGAGATTACTGAACTCTGCTTGGAAATCAGCATTAAAGCGCTGCATCAAAGTCGAGAAATGGCTTTCGATGCTATTTGCTTTCTGCATGTAGTTGCGAAATAGAGCGCTGTTCGATTGCTTCTCGCTACCGCGTGATTCCCACAAACTGTGATCTAATTTTTGTTGTAGTGAATTAGAAAAGAAACTAGATTGAGATCTTAGCCTTTGGCCACTCAAATAGTGTTGAGTTTCCAGCTCCACTGCCGCACCTTCAACGACACTAGAATAGTGGTCAGCGGCACGCATGAAGTTGTCATCTAAGGTGCTTTCATGACTAATTTTGAGTTCGGTGATTGCTCGTCGTAGATCATCATTAAAGAGAGCCAAGCGCTCAGTTAACTGTTGCAGATGGTTCTCTGTACTCTGGCGTTCTTTTTCCGCGGCATTGCGCATGCGTTCAACCGCTTCTTTTGCCTGTCTTTTGATCTCTTCTTCAACAGCGGCAGCTTTTGCGGCCACTTCCATTTTTGATTGCTGTTCTGATTCTTGCCGCTCATTGACATGGGCTGATGCTTTATTTGCTAGCTTCGCTGTTGATGCTTCTTCTAGCTCATTCAGCCGAGCTGAACCAGAGTCGTAGATGTCTTGAAGCTTCTTACCTGCAAAAGTCATTAACGTCTTCCTCGATTTGTTAATCGTTTTCTAGAGACAACATGGCACTCTTGTATGCCATCACAGCTAGTGCTGCTGCCCGCCCTGATTCTTCTATGACCGGAGTCTTTAAGTTCAATTCTGAAAGTTCATTGTGGAAGTTTCTCGTGATTCTCTCTAGGTCTGAACGCATTATGCGTACTTGTTTTTCTAGAGATTCTACTGAAGAGAGTCTAATACTCTCAATGCGCTCATTGCTACCTGCTGATGAACGCGCAAATTCTGTCTCGGTTTGTTCTACCTGACGACGGAAGGTTTTGATTACTTCAGCACCATGGGCCCTTAATCTGCTATTGAGCTTGTCTATCACTTCAGGGTTGGCTGATAGCCGATTACCTGAGACCATGAGATTGATTTTCGACTCTTGCGCTAGGGCGGCTTCGAACTTGATAAACAGTCTATCGATTTCGTCTGAAAGTTTGCCTTCCACTCGCCTTAGTGAGTTGTGTACAAGCTTCTGGTTGACCACCATTCTTGATTTGGCAGAAAAAGCTATTCTATTAATATCGTCCTGAGCAGCGAGCAGTTTTTTCTCTACTTCGTTGCTGTAATCTTTTATAAAACGCGATTGTGACTCAAAGCTGCCTTGCTTGAAGCGGTCTTTCATGGCCAACAACTGTGTTTGCCAGTGACTGATATGTTCGTCCAAGACCTGGCTATTGGTCATTCTTGTTTCATCAATTGTCTTAATGCCGCGCAGGGCTAGTGCTCGAATGTCTTTACTGGCAGCCTCAACTATTTCGCCTAGCTCTTTCTGTACGCCGTCGATTTTTTCGTCAAACTGACTGCTATATAGAGCGAGATGGCTGTCGACTTCGGCTTTTGATGACTCGATAACCGATTGAGCTGAGTCGTCGATGGTCTTTGCTTTATCGGACATGCCGTTTTCATAGCTCTGGCTTACGGTTTCGACCCGATCTTTTCCTGAGCTAGCCAACTCAGTGACCCGGGCAATGCGCTCACGGCTGATTTCATAGAGGTTGGCACTGGGGGCATCAATGACTGAGGCCAAGTCATGCAACTGCTCTTCCATAATCTCTGTAAGGATGTCGGTTGCTTCTAGAACTTTGTCAGCAAAACGTCTGCGTATGGCTGCTGCCCCTTGCATCAAGCGGTCAACTTCAGCTGTTTCGAGTGCACTGATAGTATCGAGAGTTTCGTCTCGCTTGGCTTCGAGGTCATTGCCATGTGAATCAACAAGGTGCTCGCTTTGCTGAATAACTTTGTCAAGCTGGAGAGCTAAGCTACTATCGATACCTTCGCTGAAGGCATGAAGTTGGTCTAGACATAGAGTGACAGTGCGCTCTAATTCGGCGCTAGCCTTTTCTAAGGCTTCAATCATCAAATTTGCAGCTGATCCAAAACTTTCAGACCGATTCGCTTGAGAACTCTCCTCAGCCATCTATTCCTCTACTTCCTGTTTTCAGTACTACTTAGTATCAGTCTAGCCAATTATGCCCCCTTTTTCAGGGCACTAAGCAACACTCTGATTTAAGTTGAGCTGATTTGTTTTTCGCTGTCCTTTTTAGCCTGGCGATCCAGTCTAGATAAGGCAGACATGGCAGCTTCATTAACTGTTTCAGAAAGTGTCGGATGTGGGTGAATGGCTACAGCCAAATCTTCTAAGACAGCGCCCATTTCTATGGCTACAACCGCCTCTGAAATCAAATCACCGGCCCGTGGCCCGACAATACCAACACCCAAAACTAGGGTGGTATTGGGGTCGAAGAGCACTTTAGTGGTTCCATTGGTGTCGGCGATAGTCATGGCTCGACCGGAAGCTGACCAGGGGAATTTGGCTGTGGAGAAACTGATGTTTTTAGCCTTGGCTTCGGTTTCGGTTAAACCGCACCAGGCCACTTCTGGCTCAGTAAAGACCACAGCTGGCACGCAGCGATTGTCGTACGCTGATGGTTTGCCAGCCAGCACTTCTGCTGCCACGTAAGCCTGTCTAATTGCCCGGTGGGCCAGCATAGGCTGACCAGAAATGTCACCAATTGAGAAGATGCGCTTGTCTTTTGTGCGGCAGGTTTCGTCTGATAATACAAAGCCAAATTGGTCAATTTCAACTTGGGTTGCTTCTAAGCCAATGCCATCAGAGTTTGGTCTTCGGCCAACTGAGATCAATACTTTATCGGCGGTAAGTTTTTCAGGAACATCTTTGCCGGTCACTTCTATTTCGACACCACTTTTGGTGACTGATATATTGTTTACTTTTGTGTTCAAGTGGATGGCTTTAAATTGCTCACCTAATTTATTCGCCAGTGGTCTGACGAGGTCACGGTCAGCGCCAGGTAGTAGACCGTCGGTCATTTCTACTACGGTCACTTCGCTTCCTAGTGCTGCGTAGACTGTGCCGAGTTCTAAACCGATATAGCCGCCACCAATAACAATTAGCTTTTTAGGAATGTCGGCCAAATTGAGAGCAGAAGTACTATCTAGTACTTTGTCGCTATTGATGTCTTCTTCGTTTTTAAAGAGTTTGGGCAGCTTTACTGGTCTAGAGCCAGTGGCGAGAATGCAGTGCTTAAATTTGATGCGCATAGCACTTTCGCCAGGGCAATCAACTCTCACACTGCGCGAATCTTGAAATGTAGCCTTGCCATGCAATATTTCTACACCGGCACTTTTGCACATTCCCACAATGCCTTGGGAAAGTTTGTCGATCACTCCGGTTTTCCAGGTTCTCAGGGCATCGATATCAATTTTTGCTGGGCCAAAACTAATACCGATTTTCTCGGCACTCTTGGACGAATGAATTACTTCAGCAGCGTGGAGTAAGGCTTTAGAAGGAATACAACCCATGTGTAAACAGACACCACCGGGCTTTGGTGCAGCATCGATCAAAAGAGTTTTGATACCAAGTTCTGCTGCTCTCAATGCTGCAGTGTAACCACCGGGGCCACCACCAATAACAGCAAGTTCAACTTCCTGAACCATCTCTCCTACGACCATATTGCCTCCTAGGCTTCTAAAACAAATTTGAAGGGGTCTTCCAGTAATTTCACTACGTGCTGCACAAAGTAAGCAGCTTCAGCACCATCGGCTAAGCGATGGTCGAATGACATTGCTAATGGCAAAATTGTTCCAATGGCAATTTGACCATCTTTGACAATTGGTTTTTGGCTGGCTCTAGCCATTCCGAGTATGGCGGCTTCAGGGAAGTTGACCATGGGCGACATGCTAGTGCCACCAATCGCACCAATATTGGTCAGTGTGAAGGTGCCACCCTGGAGGCGCTCTAGTTCAATTTTGCCAGCTCTGGTTTTGGCGGCAATATCGGCTAGTTCTACGGCAATATCGTAGAAGCTCTTTTGATCGACGTTCTTAATGACAGGAACGATCAAGCCGCGGTCAGTTGCCACAGCCACGCCGATATTGTAGTAGTGCTTAATTACTATCTCGCCAGTGTTTTCATCCAGGCTTGAATTGAATTGAGGATAGAGCTTAAGAGCGCTAGCTAGAGCCTTGATAGTGAATACAGTTAGAGTTGGACGCACTTTGTTGTCGCCCGAGCGAGCCGCAAATTCTTTCTCGTATTTAGTCACCAAGCTAGAGAGTTCAGTAACGTTAGCTTCGTCGAAGTGGGTGACGTGCGGGATATGAGTCCAGGCTTGAGTCATATTCATGGCAATTTTGCGGCGAATAGACTTAAGTGGCAAACGCTCGACATCGCCGAATTTTGCAAAGTCAGGATATTCTACTGGCCCTGCATTCATGCCGCCCATCCCTGTAAGAGGAGAAGCATCGGCACTGGAGCCGCCGTACTTGTCTTTCATACTGGTTGGGGCAGCTGGTTTGCTATAACTACTGCTAGGTGTTGAGTTTGCTGTTGGAGCAGATGTAGCAGCAGGTTGAATTCTTGATTCAAGTGAGCCGGCGGCGTAGGCCATGACGTCTTCTTTTAAGACTCTTCCTGCTGGTCCAGAGGCGTTCACTTGATGCAGATCAACACCTAACTCACGAGCTAGCCTACGTGTCGCTGGTGTGGCCGGAACTGGTCCAGTCAATACCTTTGTCGCTACCTTTGTCGCTACTTGAGCAGCAGGGTGAGCTGATGCTTGAGTTGCTGCCCCGTTGTTACCGGCGGCCACTGCTTGCTTCGCTGGAGCCACTGCTGGAGCGGCAGCCGCTGCAGCGGGAGCTTGAGCTTGGCCTTTGCCAGCAATGTCATAACCAATCATGACGCAGCCAACTTTTACAGTCTGACCTTGAGCCACGTGAATTTTTGCCACTGCACCGGCATAAGGTGATGGAATTTCCACCACGGCTTTATCGGTTTCAACTTCAAAGATGATCTGGTCTTCCTTGACCATTTCGCCTTCTTTGACTTTGACTGCGATTATTTCTGCTTCGTGAATGCCTTCGCCAAGGTCAGGCAATTTAAATTCAACCGTCATTTTCCACCTTCAAATATCAAAACTAGAATTTAGAATGAGAGTGTTTCGCGACTTGCAGCCAGTACTCTTTCTGGATCGGGCAAGAAGAAGCGTTCTTTCGAGAAGTAAGGAATTGGTACATCGAAGCCGGTTACTCGTTTAATTGGTGCTTCTAAATAAAGTAGAGCGGCTTCGTTAATGCGAGCCACAACTTCAGCGCCAAGACCACAAGTTCTAGGGCCTTCGTGCACCACTACAGCGCGACCAGTTTTCTTCACCGATTCGATAATGAGGGTGGCATCCATTGGAGAAATTGTCAGCAAGTCGATTACTTCAGCTTGCACGCCATCTTCTTCTTCTAACAGTTCAGCCGCTTCAAGAGTTGGTCGCAGGCTAGCACCGTATGAAATAAGAGTGATGTCTTTGCCTTTGCGGACAACTTGAGCTTGACCAATAGGAAGAGTTTCCATTGCTTCTGGTACATCTTCTTTGAACAATCTATAGATTGCTTTGGGCTCATAGTAGATCACTGGGTCTGGATCTTGAATAGCACTATGAAGTAGGGCGCGAGCATTTCTTGGGCCTGAAGGAATTACTACTTTCAAACCAGGAGTATGAGCGTAGATTGCTTCGCGACTTTCAGAGTGGTGCTCTAGGGCGCGAATGCCACCACCGTATGGTGCGCGCATTACTACTGGCACGGTAACACGGCCTCTGGTGCGGTTGCGGAAGCGGGAGGCGTGACACTCAAGTTGGTGGAAAGCGTAGTAGTCGAAACCAGAAAATTGCATTTCGCAAACTGGTCTGAGGCCATAAATGGCCATACCAATTGCTGTACCCATGATGCCAGATTCAGCTAGTGGAGTATCGAGTACACGTTTGTCGCCAAACTTGTGGTACAAACCTTCGGTGATGCGAAATACGCCTTCATCGGGCCCAACGTCTTCGCCCATGACGATTACTTTGTCATCTCTTTCCATTGCTTCGAAAAGGGCTAGGTTAATCGCCTTTGCCATATTCATTTGCGCCATTGGTCATTCTCCTGAAAATTGTAAGCAAAATAAGCAAATCAGCATCTCAAATAGATTGCTTTAGTGAGCGCTTGCTTTTTGCGGGCTGACACCAGAATTGGTGGAATTTTTTACTTGCTCTAAATGCTTCTTCAGCTCCTCTCTTTGCTCGTTCAAGTAAGGAGGAATATCGCTGTAGAGATAGTCGAACATGCTGAGAGGGTTGGCTAGTTCTTCGCTTTGTGCCATCTCTTCAACTTTGACGATAGAAGCTTTGATCATGGTGTCGAGCTCTTGCTCTAGTTCTTCTAGTTGCTTTTCAGTGTAGACACCCTTAGCTACTAGATATTTTTTGAAGCGCGCAAGAGGCTCGCGCTTTGTCCAGAGGGCACATTCTTCATCACTGCGATAGCGTTTTGGATCATCAGCAGTGGTGTGTGGTGTGAAGCGATAGGTTAGTCCTTCAATCAAGGTTGGGCCTTCGCCGCGCTTAGCTCTTTCAACGGCTTCCATGGTGGCAACATAAACGGCTAGAACATCATTGCCGTCTACTCTGATTCCAGGCATGCCGTAAGCAATTGCTCTTTGGGCAATTGTTTCATTGCGCATTTGCTTGGCAATCGGTACTGAGATGGCATATTGATTGTTGAGGCAGACAAAAACTACAGGTGCTTGATAGACAGAAGCAAAGTTCATGGCTTCGTGCGTATCGCCTTCTGATGAGGCACCGTCGCCAAAGTAGGTCATCACTATGCTGTTGTCATTGCGCAACTTCATCGCCATTCCCAGGCCAGCTGCGTGTAGCAATTGGCTGGCGATTGGCACGCATACAGGCAAATCGTTGACGCCTTCTGGTGGCATGGCGCCTTCTTCAAAACCGTTCCAATAGAGTAAGGTTGTTTCAATCGACCAGCCGCGATAGAGCAAACCAGCTAGCTCGCGGTAGGCTGGCACATGCCAGTCGGTTTTGCCAAGGTGAATGGCTGAACCCATCGAAATTGCTTCGTGGCCAGAAGACTGGGGGAAGGTACCCATGCGTCCTTGTCTTTGCATCAAGAGCATACGCTCATCGGTGCGCCGAGCAAGCAACATGTACTTGTACATGGTCTTCAATGTTTCAGGAGCAATTTTGGGCTCGAGAGCTTTATCGAGTTTGGCGTCTTCATCCAGAATGGAGAGATACTCAATATTTGGAAGCTCGATTTTTGTTCTTGGCATAGAATCCACTCTATTGTGTAAAACTGGGGTGAAACTAGGGAAATCAGCTGTTTGGTCGTCTTTTGTAGTGTCAACTGGCATAGCGATTGGCTCTGCGCGTTAACTTCTTCTACTTGACGATCCGTTACAGACCAGGCAAAGTATGTCATATATAGACCGCAGGGGTCTATAAAGGTTTGTGGAAAATTCGCTTAATGGCGCAGTCTTACAGAAAAATTCGTTGAAGCAAATATGAATCATAAAGTCTTTGTTGAGAAAGAAGAATCGCTACCCAAGCCGCCCTGGCTCAAGGTTCGCCTACCCACAGGAGAGCCTTACTGGCGCGTCAAGGAGCTGCTTGACCAGCACGATTTGCATACCGTTTGCGAGTCGGCAGCTTGTCCAAATCGTGGTGAGTGCTGGGCTCGCGGCACTGCTACCTTTATGATTTTGGGTAATGTTTGTACGCGAAGCTGTGGATTTTGTAATGTCATTACTGGCAAGCCAACCGAACTAGATTTAGAAGAACCAGCTCGTGTAGCCGAAGCCGTACGCAAGCTTTCGCTCAAATATGCTGTTATTACCTCGGTCAATCGCGACGAATTGAAAGACGGTGGTGCTGCCGTTTGGGCTGAGACCATTCGGGCCGTGCGTGCCCTCAACCCTGGCACGGCAATTGAGGTTCTCATTCCTGACTTCTGTTCTAATTGGCAAGCGCTAGATGTTGTGCTCGATGCTCGCCCTGATGTGCTCAATCACAATATTGAAACTGTCCCCCGTCTTTATTTAGAAGTGCGACCTCAGGGCCGCTACGATCGCTCCCTTGAAGTTTTGGCCCGCTCTAAAAAAACTGGTTTGACAACCAAGAGTGGCTTGATGATGGGTTTAGGTGAGCGCGACGAAGAAGTCTTGGAAGTGATGAAAGACTGGCGCAAGGCTGGTGTCGATTTGATTACTCTGGGCCAATACATGCAACCCACAGAAAATCATCTTGCAGTCAAGCGCTACGTCGAGCCTGAGACCTTTGCTTTCTTGCAAGAGCAAGGCATGGCCATGGGCTTCACCAACGTTTTTGCTGGTCCGCTGGTGCGCAGTTCCTACCACGCTGATGAGCAGGCCAGCATGGCCTTGGTCTAACGGTCTAGTGGTCTAAGTCAAGTCGGCAGAAGTTATAACCGAGCCCGCCACTTGGGCTGCTTTTAGCTCGCAAAGATCAGCGGCTAACTGCGATGCATCGCGGATTTGTCCAACTAAAACTGAAAGGGCGACTGAAACTTCTTGCAAGCACTTTAGCTCTACGTCGCTCCATACTCTTGCTTGATCGCTTTGAATGTCGATGAATCCGGCAAATATTCCGCGCCAGCGTAACTGTGCCAAAATTTGCGACTGAAATGCCATTTTGTCGACAACTTCGCTGTTGCTGTAGATCGTCTTCTCTGACGATTCTTCAGGTAGTGCGAATACGCCCGTTCCATTTTCGTTGGGGAAGCGCGAGAGAAATGCCATGACAATAGTCATCGATTCGATACTGCTGAGAGTTAGACCACTTAGCTGTTCTTCCTTGTCAATGGAAAAGCATTCAACCGCTCGCAGTCCGTCACCGACAACTAACCAGACGATGGTACGTGATGCCTTAAAAGTCTCAGTCAAACTTTTACAGGCAAATTCCAGCATGGCTTGCATGCCGCCGCCATTGCGGAGCACCAGCAAGAATTGATTGATTAGGCTAGCAGAATCCACTTTGCGCTAAATTTAGGAATCTAACTTAAGTAGATTCTTGATGCCGTAGACTGCCATGTTTGGATTTTCTTTCAAGCGCCTGCGACAATATGCGCCTGCTACTTTACCTTCGCCGAAAGGCAGGTACATGCGCACTAGTATTCCTTCCGCGGCAAGCTTTTGGAATACAGCATCGCTCTTGCCTTTGGCTTCAAGATTTTGGAAAATTTCGCCTGAAACTAGGGTTTTTTGGAAGCGTTTGCGCGGAACACCATGCAAGTATTGCGTTTCAAAACGATTGGTTGGCACCTTATCTGGTATCACTACTGTGTTGAAGAAGTTCTCGATGCATTTGGTGTCGTGAGTGGCTACTTCAACATAAGTTCCACGCGCTAACAGTTCCCGTGCATACTTGACCAAGAGATCTTTCATTACTGGTTTTTGTGTGTGGGCAACTGTGGCTGGTTCGTTGTAGATACCAACAACAAGTCTGGTGCGCATGCGGCTATCAAAACGTTTGATGTCTTGCGCGGTTCTGAACAATCTGGTTTGCAAAACCGTACCAAGATTGCGGTAACCCGATTCGATCAATGAAAAATAAGTCTCGAGTTGAAAATCTGTCCAGCGGTGGTCTTCTGCTTCAAGGGTGACATTGACGTTGCGCACGCTGGCATACTCTACTACTGCTTCAATGCGGTTGTAGGCTCGGTCTAGCTCACTAGAGCGGGTCTGACCCACTTTAGGCGCCGCTGTGGAGAACATAGAGGGCTTGAACGATGCCGTAGGTTGTTGTCTTGCATCACCGGGGAGCTTGTGCGCGGCAATTTGATCAATCAACTGCTTATAGTGCTCGACAGATTGATCGCAGTCAGCGTCAGATACTGCATCTTCGCCAAGAATGTCGAGGGTTGAACTAAATTTGTTCTCTTTATAGAGCTGTTCGGCTAGCTCTAAAGCTTCTTTGGCTGTCTCTCCGGCCAGATAAGGTTTGGCCAACATCAAAACCAGTGACACTGGTATTTTGTCGAAGATCGAAGGAGGGGCTGCGGCCACTGCTGTGTTTGCTGCTGTAGATTGGTCGCCCTGAAGCATCTTATTCTTAACCGGAGTTTGTATCGGCATATAAGTCCTGTTGGTCTTACCAAAACTGTGAACGAGTTTTCAAGCCGAATTATAGATCTCAACTATATATTTATCGCACAATTTAGGCTCTCTAAAATGTTTATCATTCGCTTGGGGGTGTTTCGCCCAAGCCGCTGAGAGCAAAGCGTAAGAGTTCAGAGCGTTGACCTTCCTCTTTAAGCAGTTCGCTGACTGAACCAGGCAGGCGGCTGACCGCAATTACTGCCACTTTCTGTCCGGCATCATTGCTGGTGAAATAAACAGCGCGAAGGCTTTGGCTGGTGAGGTTAACTAGCTCGATGCGACCGTCCCCGGTATAGCGCACCGAGTGCTCGGTGGCCGAAGTTTTCTCCGCCTTGAATTTGCCGGCCAGAGCTTTGGCGAAGGTGGAAAATTGAGAGTCGCTCAAACCAGTATCTTGGCTAATGGCGCATACAACCACATCGGCTTTGCCTGTTCGCCCTTTAGAGCCAGCAATAATGCGCACCTGGGGATGCTTTTTGTAATTAGCCCAGATCCAATTCTTGTCTTTGGCATCGGTGGCTGTAGGCATGCCCATGGCTTTTTCAAAGAGATAGAAGTCATCGCCTAGGCCGGGTAAATTGCTCTTGGTCAAAAATTGTTCAACGTTGTTGCTGCCAACATAGAAGCTGCCGCCCAGAGTGTTCGCCACTGCGGTCAATGGCTTGAGGGGCTGGGGCGGTTGAATTGGTTGGGCCTGACTAGATTGGCTAGATTGGCCCGAAAGCGAGCCCGCTGTGGCCGTCGCCCCCTTGTTGGCGCTGCCAGCAGGTGTAGTCGACTGCAGGGTTTTTGCTACCGGTGCCTTGAGCGGCTTTACGGGAGCTGGTGTGGTGTCGTTGTGCTTGCGTCCTGCAGCATGTTCGGCTTCGAATTTTTTCTTGCCCTGTTCCATTTTTGCTTTGGCAAGGCGGTTGCGGCCAAGCTGCGAATTGAGCTGAGTATGGGCATCTTCATCACTCATTGCCACAGGCTCAATACGAGCGACAACCAAATTTTGGGTTTCGTCACTGCTGGCATCGCCAATTTTGCAAATCACTTTGCACTCAATCATCGGCCATTCAGCGGGATCTATTGGCAGTTCGAAGGGGCGCTTGCTGTGGGCAATGGTGTTGATCTGCTGCTTGCCGCTAATGGTATCAAGGCGAGTCTGCCAGCGATAAACCGTCAAAATTCCTTCTGATACTAAGCGAAAGTGCGCCTGCAGTTGAATCACTTCTCCTAGCAAACTAACGTCGCTGACATTTTCAATGGTTAGGGCCATAGAAGGATGGTAGCCCAGAGCGTCATGAGACCAGTAGGTGACATAAGCGGGCACGGTCAGCTTTGGTGGCGCCTTGACCGGTCTTCTTGGGGCGTCATCATCTTCATCATCGGGGTCTTGGTTGTAGTCACGAGCTTGACGGTTTTGGGCCTGGGCTGGTGCGGCTAAACCAAGTGACATTGAGGCTGCTGTTAGTACTGAGAAAAAACTGGCGAGTGACATCAGTGACGCGAGTCCAGCTGCCAGAGCCTTTTTGCTTCTAGTGGCAGCTTTGGCCTTGGCGTTTGGATTCTTAGCTGCCTTCAGCTCTTTTGTTGTTTTCACGACAGTGACTTTGTCTAATTCGAGAGAGCGCCATAGATACCAACTGGCTGCCGATCTAAATGGCCGCCAGCGCTCTGCTCGTTCGGCAATTTCAGCTGGCTTTGGTAAGTCTTCTGACTGCGCTCTATTTTTGCCGTAATAAGTTAGAGCATAACCTTTGCGCACACCATAATCGGTCGATGGCAGTACATCTAATCGGCCGAGGCGAAACATCAAAAGCATCTGTACTGTCCACGGCCCAATGCCACGAACAGCCGTAAGGCGTGCAAGCAATTCTTCATCTGACAGATTGTGCATCTCGTCAATTTCTGGCACTACTCCTTCTAGAGTTTTCAGTGCCAGGTCTTGTAGTGCCATGGCCTTGCCCCGCGATAGACCACAAGCGCGTAGAGCTTCTATATCGGCGGCCAATATTAGTTTGGGGCCAGGAAAAGTCGTACTTTCAAAGTTACTCATTATCTTGTTGCAAATCGATTGAGCGGCCTTGCCTGTAATTTGCTGATAGACAATCGATTCAGCCAGGGCGCCGTAGCTAGATTGCATCTCGTCAATTGTAAGAGTGAAGGGCCCAACCCGCTCAATCACCTTAGCTAACTTGCGATCAGCCTGGCATAAATGGTCTCGTATGGCTTCGGCCTGATTCTTGTCAGGTGCTTTTCCGGCTGTGCGGGCGCTTCTTTTGCCGGAGCTGACTTTTGTCTTGCTATCAGCCATGAAGTGCGGGCCAACCTTTTTCGTTAGTACACGAATCGATTGAATATTTTGTCTTATAGTTGAAATTTTCGCCAGTTTTGCGGCAGTAGGCACTTGGTGCCAACGTTACGAGGGCGGCAAAGCCCAAGTCTTTTGGCATATTGGTAGCATCGAGTAAAACATCATTGTAGAAGAGCTGACCGTTTGCTACGGCGCAGCAGCGTACGGCCAAGAACCAATCTTTTGAAAATTGCTTGATGTTGCCATTGAAGCTATCGCGACCGATTTCTCTTGCATACTTTTCGCCATCGAGTTGCCAGAGTTTTTCGCTCAATATTTCCTGGAAGGCTAATATCTCTTCTTTCGACAATTGTGAAAGTTGCTGCACCGCTGGTGCTACCACGGCATCATCGTTGCCTTCTTCGTCCCAGTTAAGTAAGTCAATAATGTCCCAAAAATCGTCCTGGCTGAGCACGTTTTCTGGCTTAGATACAGAGTCTTGCTTGGGCTTGGCCGCTGGCTTCGCTGCTTTGCCATCCTCTGGCGGTGCCGCTTTAATAGAGAGGTCAACTAAGTCGGCCAAGGTATATTCGGGCCTCGTTGGCGCTGCTCGCTTCCACTTAACTCTCAACTGCGGCATTTGGGCGCGCAACTTGGCAATACCTTCTTCGGTGACGCTGGTATTAAAGAGATAGAGTCTGACTAAGTCTTTAAGACCAACAAGGCCAGCCAGCCCGGCATCGGTAAAAGCCGTGCCAGAAAGCCCGAGTAAGCGCAGTTCGCTCAGTTGGCTAATGTGCTCCACTGCCGAGTCATCAACTTGCGTGCCATTGAGCCAAAGCTCTTTTAAGTGCGGCAGAGCGGTAAGGTGAATCAGGCCATCAGACGTGACACTGGTGGCCGTTAAGCCTAAAGACTCCAAGTTTTCCAGTCTCGCCACAAATGCCAGTCCGGCATCGCCAATTGGCGTATAGGCCAGCTCAAGTACTCTTAGAGAACTCAAGTGCGAAAAATGGGTAAGGCTGAGGTCGTTTATCTGGCTTCTGCTCATGTCGAGCACATGCAAAGATTCGGACGGTAAATTTTCTAGGGGGGAAAGCAGGTTGGCCGCGCTGGCCGACACCTTCAACTGAATTTTGCAGCTCTCTGGGCTGGGCACAATTACATCACCCCGAGCTTCGTCGAGCCACTGCCAATTAATTGGCTGGTTTTCAGGATTAACAATCAGGCCAAGTGGGGTCGCAAACAGGTCCCACGTCTCCGGTTGGGAGAGTGGAGCTGTGTAGAGCCCGCCCATTGAAAAGCGTTGGGGGAATCGCAGTAGTCTTTCAGTCATGCCGTTCATAACAATCAAACATTATCCGATTAAGGTCAATCTGTCTTCAGGTGTTATTCTTTTCCTCTGTATTGAAAGGAGTAATTTAAATGGAAGAGATCGACGCCCAGGGGCGCCAACTCCTTATTGATAGGCCCTTGTTGACCAGAGGACGGCTCTCTGTCTATCGTGAGTCAGATGGTAATGACGACTGGTTCCCAAGGCTTAATGTCAGCCTGAAAAAATCAGGGTCAGACCACACCCTTTGGCAGTGGACTACCCATTCTTTGCCTGTTGATTTTGAAGAGCCGCCACCCTACGGTGAAGACCTTATGCTTGAAAAATATTTCGAGCTAGCCGAGCCGGTGAGAACTCCCCGTGGCCTCGAAGTTGTCTTTGAGCTCGCCGCTGGTGCCACCGCTCGTGGCAAAGTAGAGCAGTTCTCGGTTTCGCTTTATCTCTATCCTGAATCGTTCGATGATAGAGGCGTACAAATTGGAGTTCTCGACTTCCGCCAAGGTCTGACTGCTGGCAGCGTGCCCATGTTTGCCCGCTTCAACTTCCCCTGGTAAGAGCAAAAAAAAGCCCCGGTGTGAGCCGGGGCAGTTCTTATTTTTCGTCCGTAAAATATCTGCTGAGATATTTCTAATCGGAAAATTTGGGTCCGGTGCGACTCGAACGCACGACCAATCAGTTAAAAGCCGAGTGCTCTACCAACTGAGCTACGGACCCACATGCAACTGGTACCAACAAGTTAGTACCTTGCAACAAGGACTCATCCTATCAGCGCTCTTATGCCTCCGTCAAGAACAAGTGACGATATTCCTAAGTTTATGAATCGCTTTACTAACGCTCGCACTGCACTTTTTCAAATAACAGGCTGGCAGCCTATTCTTGTGCTGTTACTCGCCTTAACTATCAGAGTTGTTTACAACCTCTTCTTCTTTCAGCATCGCATCTGTGATATCGGTGACTCTTCTTACTATTTGACTGCAGGAAAAGCGCTTGCTGACTTGATTAGAGCAAGTTGGAATGAAACTCATCTGAGTGATTTTCTGGTGCGTCTTTGTCAGCCCACCAGTGTCATACCTGGTAGCTTTCAATCCTTCTCATCTACAAATTTAAGTGATCGTCTGCTTCTCGACGGGCCAATCTTTCCTTCATATTTGGCTGGCTTGTTTTTGTTAATTGGTGCTCAGGCTGGTGCCGCCGCAAATTTGGCTCTTAATGCCCATTCTCAGTTCTATGCCATTGCTAACAGTGTGGTTGATTCTTTTAGTTGCGCTTTGGTCTGCGCTTTTGCGAGTTTGGCCTTCGGTCGCAAGACTGGCTTGCTTGCTGGCATTGGTCTGGCTCTTTATGCGCCTTCGATAATCAATACACAGCAGTGCTACGGCGAACCCTTTGCTTATTTCTTGCTCTGCTGCTGGGCCTTGCTTCTTGTAGCGCTGAGCCGCAGCCTTGGATTAAAGTCCAGTACTAATAGTAGTGAGAGCAAGCTCTACCTGTTGAACTGCTTTTTGCTGGCTCTGTTCAGTGGTTTGCTTATGCTGGCTAAACCGGCCTTTGTTTTTCTACCCTGGCTGGGTATGGCCGTTTATCTAGTGGCTCTAGCTATATATAAAGGTGGAAGTAAGCGCCTTGCTGGCATCAATAAAAGTAAGTTGTTACTAGCGCTTTTGACATTCGCTCTGGGGCTGGCTCTAGCGCTGGCACCTTGGCTAGGCTTCACTCGTAGTGTCAGTGGTCAGATGATGCTGGTGGTGAACCGTGCCCCACAATACAACCTATATATAGGCAATTATCTTGGCACCGATGGTTGGAAGACCTGGCCCACTCAAGCCAATATTCCCAACACCATGGCTGATGCTAAAGCCTTTGTTTTGGACGAGTTTAAATCTTCTCCACTAGCCTTGATTGGTTTGTTCTTGCGCAAGATAGCGAGGCTGACAGCCGGTGTCTGGAATGAATTTCAATATCCTCTGGGTATGTTCACTATCGTCGAGCAGAATATCTGGCAAGGGGTGTTGCTACTTCTTGGCTGCTTGGGATTGGCTGCCATATTAGGGAGGAAGGATGCGTCAGCTTCTGTGGATGCAGCTGGCGCTGACGCTGTTGGAGAAGACAACAATTCGGCAAAGGCTCTGGCACTTTCGCTTGCTGCTGTTATTCTCTTCCATCTTATATACGCCTGCTTCGAGCCCGTGCCGCGCTACGCCATTACTGCTATGCCGCTACTCATGGCCTTCGCAGCTCAGGGATTGCTGACTGTTTGTGGTGCTATAGCTCAGAGTAAAACTCTGTTTCAACGAGCTTCGGTGTTGCTGCTTGTTGCTCTGGTTCTATGCGGATTTAGTTGTCTCTATCGCTTCGTTAGTTTCGTTCCACAGCTAGTCTGGCTCTTTCCTGCTTGCTCTTTTGAGCAGATACGGATCTTTGCAGCATTGTTGTGGTGTGTTTATTTCGCTTTGATACTTGGGCTGCTGGGGCAGTGTTTGAAGTTGTCTGGGGCCTTGTCGAAAGCCTCGCTTTCTTCTTTGATGGTTGCTGGACTGCTTACAGTTTCTTGCACCGCAGCTTTCTTCTTGCAAGATCCAGCATTGCGCGAGTGCTCGACGCTGCTAATACCAGGTGGTGCTGCAGTAGATGATAACTTAGGTTTAGCTGCACAAGTGACCAAGCTTGTGCCATATCCCGCTGCTGAATTGCAGAAAGAAGGGTTAGCCTCTCCTTATAGTTTTGTTTTGATTGATTGCGAAAGTTCTGCACCGCCACCGGTGCTTGCTGTTGCTATCAATGGCACTTCTCTGCCGCCACAATCTGCTTTGATGTGGAATGAACTACTTCCTGCTGAGAAAGATGTGCCTGTCATTCTTGATTTGCAGAGCCGGGCAATGTCTTTGGACAAGCGACTCTTAAGGCAATGGTGGGCAATTCGTATTCCGACTAAATGCTTAAAAGAGAATGACGAGAATGAAGTGACATTATCTGTTCCGGCTGGTTTTGCATCGGTGCGAATTTTTGCTGATCTGGAGTCTACGCCGTCCAACTCTACTCTGCTGATTCCATCTCTTACCAAGTTCTCGTGGACAAAGGGCTTCCTTACTTTTGATCATAGAGATTCGCGGCCGTATGAGGCGGAGCCTTGTACCACTTTAATTAGTCCCGAACCTAAGCCATTTGCGAGTCGCAAGATTGAGAAGCTATATCGCGTTCAGTTGGCTTGCCCCTGTTTGAAGACACAAGAGACTGCCCCGGAAAATACTACAAATTTAGTCTTCGCTCACACTAGAGAGCAAGTCGTTACTGGAGCTGATCCACGCACATTCAAATTGAGTGAGCCAGTTTCTGGTAATCACCTAGCCTCCAATATGCGCTTTGATTTTTCTTTTGAAGTTGGTAAGAGTAAGACCACCCGGCCTGTAGAAGTTGAACTTGCCTTTTCGGGCACTAAGGCTGGTCAGCCAGTTACCTGGCGGTCTCAGTGGCAGCCAGCCAGTATTGAGGCCGGCCCTGAGTGGCGGAACTATAAATATTCGAATTTGTTGCCAGCGGACTTCAATCAGTGGCGCGACATCACTTGTACTGTTTCAATGTCGCCATTTATTGCTGATCAATTGTATCTGCATCCCAAAGAAGCACAGCGTGCCGAAATGACTGTGCGGGATTTGAGTGTGGAGGTGAGCCCCAGTGGCCTTCCTTCAGGCGAGATTCGGTGGGCAATGCATTAGTCTATTGTTAGGGTCTATATTGAATTAGGGCGGTGTCTGATTCGACTTTGTAGATGTGTTACTTCCCGACGAGATCGTCCATCAGCTTGTCTGAATAGCTTTTCAATTCAAGTTTGTCTCGCTCTGATTCGCTTATTTTTCCCATTTTCTTGTAGCAGTTTGCTCTCTTTTCCAAACTGCGAATGAGAAAAAATGTTGACTCGGCTTTTGTTGAAAGAGTTTTCTTGGCAAGGTTTCGAGTAATGGTCAGCGTTTCTACTGCCTCGCCGTAGCGTCCCAGTGTCTCCAGGCATGCACCTTTAACAATCTGCGCGCCGCTATCAGTAGGATCTGCTTTGACGGCACGTTCAGCGACCACTAAGGCTTCATTGGGCTTGTTCATCCGGCTAAGTAGATTGGCTTCTTTCGCCAGATAATCAGATGCCCAGAGAGGTTTTGTTCTCGCTAGAGTCTCATAGTCTTGCATGGCTTCGCTGAAACGAGCTAGGGTCGAATAACAACTAGCCCTGATTTCAAGGCACTTTTGGTCATTGTTGCGCTCAATTGCGATGGTGGCAATTTCGATGGCCTTGGGATAGTTTTGCGCTAAGGCGAATGCTTTGGCGGCCAGGTAAAGTTCGCAGTCGACGGCTTCTTCCGGGTGTTTGACTTTCGAAAATAGTGGCAACGCCGCGTCAAAATTGCTATCTGTTGCCAGTATCGCGCCAAGTATCATATTTCTTCTGTCTTCATCGCCCTTGTAGCGTGGCACTTTCGCCAGTGCAGCGTTGGCTCCTTTGGTATTTCTTGCCTCAAGTAGCTGTTCAATTTGAGCGATGGGAAGGCCGTATCTGTCTTTCTTCGGGCTGTGGAATGGCACCGTTTTGGCTATGGGTTTCTTCGTGCCTGTAATTGCTGGAGCAGCGAAAACCGGTAGCAGCAGAGTGGATACTGCAACGATAGTAAGCACCGAGGTGCTCAATTTGAGGAAAGTAGATAGTGGCATGAGAGCTTAGGGATTCCTTTTCCCTTATTCTATAAGGTTTTAGGAACTTCGCCATCTGCGTTTGAGGGATGCTAATTGTTAGACTTAGCCAGCGATCTCGAACAATCTACTCACGCACGTATTCTCCTAGCTCGTACACATCGGTAAAACCGATTCGACGATAAACAGAGAGCCCCATCTCGGAAGAATATAGAGCTATTGGATAGGAAGAGTACTGCCAGGCGTGGTTTATGGCTGCTTCTACCAGAAGACGACCAAATCCACGGTTGCGGAAGTCTGCGAGGGTGGAAACGTTGTAGATCACAGTTATTTCACTGGTCGTGAGGTAATAAGCACAGCAAACTGGCTGGTTCTCAACGTAGCCCACAAACCAGGCTTCCGTATGCGTTGAGTTTAGTCTGCCAGTTATGAATTGCTTGAAGTGCTCTCGGATGGTGTCGTTGAGTGAAAAACCGGTGCAATATGGCTCTAGCCAGTCTATTACTTCGGCGGGTGAGCTTACTACTCTAACTGTCAATTCGGAGCACTGCTGCGAGGCAACGAGCTGCCCCGGCATGAGTGCTAATGCTGGTA
The DNA here is from genome assembly GCA_030917395.1 of Cyanobacteriota bacterium erpe_2018_sw_21hr_WHONDRS-SW48-000092_B_bin.40. Lineage (GTDB taxonomy): Bacteria > Cyanobacteriota > Vampirovibrionia > Obscuribacterales > Obscuribacteraceae. The sequence goes on along the minus strand of JAUPUU010000203.1, from coordinate 15,818 downwards.
CTTTGCCTGCGTCTCTCAGGCCGCGAGCTAGCAATGCTTCACCAACGCGCTCTGGTTCATTGGTGAGCACGCCCACCCGCCAGAGCATGGGCACTGCGGGGTTCTTCCTTAGGGTGCGAGCGATGATTTCGTCCAGGTTCTTGGCACTGCCATTGGTTCTGAATACACCATTGATCCAGGCAGCACTGTAGCCAGACCAGAATTCTGCAGTGTCTTCATCTTCACTAAATATGGTGCCGTTGATGCCGCTTAGCAGGCGAAAGCCACTTATATAGTTGCGCTCCATTCGGCGCGCTATTTCGAGATTGCTAATGTCTTGCGGCGCTATCAAAGCGCTACTTCGACTGGCGAATTAGCTCGGCCAGCGGCACGTCTAGCTGGTCAGCCACATACCTTTGACCGCTTGGTGTGAGGTGAGCCGTGTAGAAGAGTGAGTTCAGTTTGTCGTCACTGTAGGTAGTGGCTACTTGTTGTGAGTCAATGAAAGGAATGTCGTTTTCTTGGCATTGCTTTTTCACAATTACTACTTCTGAGCCGTGGTTGACTCCCAGCATTGGTTGGTCCATACCGGCTATTGGTGCCAGTGTAGCTCTCGATGGCAGAGCGTAAACAACAAATTGACAATTGTGGCTGGCTGTCTCTTTTTTGAATTCTTGCAGCAGTGCTTCCATGGTGTTTGTAATTACACCAATGAAGGTTTTGTTGCTAGCTTCCACTTTGGCTTGTTCTTCTAAGGCCGCCTTGCGCTTAGCAAATGCTGCTTTCTTTTCAGCCAGTTCTTGTTGCTCTTGGGCTTCTTCTGCTGCTTTTGAAAGATCTTGTTTGACTGCCACTTTTACAGCCGCAACAGGTTTAGTCGATTGCCAGTTTGGCATTTGAATTGAACCAATTGTGGCCTTGTAAATTTGGGCGCCGACATTGGGCCAGTAATCTTTCTTGGCGGAATCTTCGCGGAATTGTTTAGTCACTTTGACAGGTGAGATGAAGAAACCAATTACAGCCTTGTACACTTCGTTGTGGCTGCTTGCTTCAGCTTCGTAGGCCGAGATTAGGCCCCAGATACGCGAATTCGCTCTAAGCCAGGCGATGCTGTTGAGAAATTTACCCCGCGGCGATTTCATAAAAGCTTTGACTGGTCCAGAATCTACTAGCACTGGTTGCTTGGGCAGCTTGAGAGCATAGGGGCGGAGGTTAGCGATTGCTGTATCGGGTGCTGACCAGTTTTCAAACATGTCGCGGCTATCGTAGCCCATTAGCACCATATCTGGTGAGTATTTAAATACTTCACGCTTCATCAGCAGAAATTCTTGTACTGTTGAATAGCCTGATACACCAAAGTTGAGCACTTGTACGGGGCGGCCAAGCATCTTGGTCAGGCGCTTCTCTAATAGCTGTCCGGCTGTGTCTTCAAGAGCTACTTGAATGCCTTCTACTTGCGAGTCACCCAGTAAAACTATGCGATATACGCCAGCTGGTTTGGCTACGGTTACGCCGCTTTCACGCAAGCCGTTGGCGTGCAAATATGAGCGGGCATAGCCTTCTTTGCGCCAGGTAATGCTCTTGTTGGTCATGTGTACGGTGCCAATTTCGGGGTCGAGCTTGAAGAGCTCTTCTTCGCCCAGACCGGCAAATGCCAATGTCGCTTCTACCGCTAATAGTGCCACCAATTGCCAGGCAACGTAGGGAAGTAGTCTCTTAAACAGAGGCTGCTTGTATTCTTGTGGAACCTTCAGTTCCACTTCTTTTTCTACTTTTGTTGCTGCTAGATTGGTGGTCATTGGCTACTCTAGAATTGGAAGTAAACAAAAGGAACAGCTTCAAGCGGTTTCGAGGCTACCATTAGTATGGCTGCTGCGGTGTAGGTAGCCAGCCTGAGCGGGTTCAAGAAAGTCACCTGACCGGGGGCCTGATCTGGAGACTTGATGAACTTATCGATGGCAGTTTGATGGTGCCGCAGATACTCAGTTAGTTGCCAGAATATAAAGTAGGCTGCGCCAATCACGAGCACTCCAGATTTGCAGAGCGGTTCAATAAGAGTGGCTGCGCCCTGGAAGCTGAAAGCTCCAGCCCAGAGGTTAAGGCCGTGAGGAATGTCTGGTGAGCGGAAAATCGAGTAGGTCAGAACTACAAATATTGTATTGAACATGATGGCCAGGACAGTGCCAATTTGGCTGGCGCAGGCTTGCTTCAGTTTAGGAGCGCCTTCTAAGACTCTGCACCATTCGCGGTGCACAATCAGGCCAATACCTTGAGTGGCACCAAATAACATATAGTGCCAGGTGGCGCCGTGCCAGATGCCGCAGACCACCATGGTGATAAAGAGGTTGCGGTGCTGGTTCCAGATGCCGGCCCGTGAGCCACCTAAAGGAATGTAGACATAGTCTCTTAGCCAGCTGCCCAGTGACATGTGCCATTTGCGCCAGAATACCGAGATATCGGTGGAGAGCAAAGGTAGGTCGAAGTTTATTGGTAGTCTGATACCAAGCAATAGTGCTGAGCCTCGTCCCATGTCGGTGTAGCCCGAGAAATCGCAGTAGACCTGAATGACAAAGCCGAAGGCGGCTATCCACGCGTCTGGGCACGATAGAGGGTCGAGAGTGGCATAGGGTTTAGCGATGATCGCGGCAATGGGGTCGGCCAGGGCTGCTTTTTTAAAGAGCCCCTGCATAAATAAGCTGGTGCCTTCAATCATAAGTGGATTGGTTAGGGGCAGCGGATTGCGCAGTTTTGGAATGAAATCTTGGTAGCGTTTGATTGGTCCAGCAATCTGCGACGGGAAGAAGACTGCGAAGGCAGCAAATTCAAAGAATGAGCGCACGGCCTTGTCGCCTTTGTAGACATCGCTCAAATAGTGCACGAATTCAAAGACAAAGAAGCTGATGCCCAGGGGTAAGAGCGCTTCTACCAGAGGTAATTGCAGGCCGGAGAGCTGAGCTTTATATTGAGGAATGATTGGGGCTGCGGCGTGAATGATCGCGCTGACGTTCTCGATGACGAAGTTGATGTACTTGTAGTAGCAAAGGGCGCCGACATTTAAGAGCAAGCCGAAAAGAAGCATTGCTTTGGCAAGTCTAGGATGGTCGTATTTGGCAACCAGTTTCGCCTTAGACTTCGGTTTGCTTGTTTCTGCTGTTGAGTCTGTCGCATTCGTTGAATTCGCTGAATCTGTTGCAGTTTTCTCTGCTACGGCTGGCTCTGCAGTGCGGCAGTTTTCTATACCTATAGATAGGGCCCAGTTGATGGCTGTCATCAAAGCAAGTAAGACGCCATAAATAGGTAGCCAGCTCATGTAGAAGACGTAGCTTGCCACCACAGTCAAAATCAGACGAGGTAGCCCATTCAGGCGCCAGTAGAGGAAGACCACTATGGGCAGGAAGATCAGGTATTGAACGCTGCTGAAGATCATTCGGTTCCTATTTGCTGGCATGCCAGACAAGTAACAGCAAGAACCTGTGAGTATACAAGAGGATGGCCCAGGCTTACAGGTGCCTGTAAATAATCTCTTTTCAATCGCCTTCCATTAACTAGCATTAATTACGAGATGTTGACTATACAAAAGATACATTAGTACCATTTGATATATTCAGTAATTGAGTTATGGCACCCCTGTTCATCAAGGGCTTCCCGCGGGCTGGCGGTTAGCTCAGTTTATTTGTTGCCGGATATATTCCAAATTTTTATCGGCCTGGTTTTTTCCAAGGAGAAATAAATGTCAGTTCCCTTGAATCGCGAAGAGCTTAAGAAGAAGCGTGAGAAATTCATCATCCCTGGTGTTAAGCAAATGTACGCTGACCCACCTCACTTCGTTAAAGGGAAGGGCCAATACCTCTTTGATGAAACCGGTCGCGAATATCTAGATATGTTCGCTGGCATCGTCACCGTATCAGTCGGGCACTGCCATCCAAAGGTTGTGCAGGCTACGGTTAACCAGGTTAATACCCTGCAACACACCTCAACTATATTTATGACCCAACCTATGGTCGATCTCGGCGAGAAGCTAGCCGAAATTACCCCGGGAGACATGGGTAAGTCGTTTATCACCAATTCTGGTACTGAAGCTAACGAAGCCGCTATTCGTTTTGCCCGTTTGGCTACTGGCCGTCACGAAGTAATTGCCCTTGAGCATTCCTATCACGGTGAGTCGCACCTGGCCTCGACTTTGACTGCTAACCACAACTGGCGCCCAGATACTATGCCAGCAGCTGGCGTGGCTTATGCCGCTAATGCTTATTGCTACCGTTGCCCATTCAAAAAGTCGCCTGATAGCTGCGGTCTTGAATGTGCCCAAGATGTTGAGCGGGTTATTCAATCACAAACTAGCGGTAAGCCTGCGGTGATGATTGCTGAGCCCATTCAAGGCGTGGGCGGCGCTATTACGCCACCAGATGATTACTTCATTGAAGTGAAGAAGATTCTAGAGAAATACGGTGCTCTCTTTATTGCTGATGAAGTGCAAACTGGTGTTGGTCGCACAGGCAAGCATTGGTTTGGTATCAGCAGCTATGGCGTGCAACCAGACATTATCACCATGGCCAAAGGTCTGGCTAACGGCCTGCCAATTGGCGCGGTTGTGACCACTGAAGCTGTAGCTAAGGCTTTGCAAAAGCAAACTATCAATACTTTTGGTGGCAATCCAATCTCAGCAGCAACTGCTCTGGCTGTGCTTGAAACCATCGAAGAAGAGAAGTTGATGGAGAATGCCCGGGTCGTCGGCGAGTATCTGATGGCTGGTCTGAAAGATTTGCAGAAGCAATTCCCTGACATGATTGGTGATGTGCGCGGTAAGGGCTTGATGGTAGGCATGGAGCTGGCCGACAAGAACAAAGTGCCATTGACTCAAGAGACCATGCGTGTCGTCGAAATGTCTAAAGACGAAGGTGTGGTAATTGGTAAAGGTGGAATGTGGGGCAACGTCATTCGCATCAAGCCACCACTTTCAATCACTAAAGACAACGTTGATACCATGCTTAAAGTACTGAAGAAGTGCATGGAAGCCGTGGTCAAAGTTCACGCTAAAGCCTAACTAGAGCCTTACTGAATACTTAGGAGTGTAAAAGAATGTCCAGCAATAACGGCAACTCAAGAGTAGTTCGCTGCGGCTTGATTCAAACAAAAAACGAAGTGATTTCACCGGCTGGTGGCACTGACAAAAAATTGCTTGAAGAAATCAAAGACAATATGTTGAAGAAGCATATTGAATACACCAAGCAAGCTCATGATAAAGGCGTGAAAATTCTTTGCTATCAAGAAATTTTCAACGGACCATATTTCTGCGCTGAGCAACAAACTTGTTGGTACGACACCGCTGAAGAAATTCCTAACGGTCCAACCATCAAGAAGATGCAAGAGTTGGCCAAGAAATACCAGATGGTTTTGGTAGTGCCAATTTATGAGAAAGAGCAAGCGGGAGTCTATTACAACACTGCTGCTGTTATCGATGCTAACGGCGAGTATCTAGGTAAGTATCGTAAGAATCATATTCCTCACGTAGCACCAGGTTTCTGGGAGAAGTTCTACTTCAAGCCAGGTAACCTTGGCTATCCAGTTTTCAAAACAGCTTATGCCACCATTGGTGTCTATATCTGTTATGACAGGCACTTCCCTGAAGGTGCTCGCGCCCTTGGCCTGAACGGTGCTGAAATTGTCTTCAATCCATCGGCTACTGTGGCTGGTTTGTCTGAATACTTGTGGAAGCTCGAGCAACCAGCTCATGCGGCTGCTAATGGTTATTTTGTGGGCGCTATCAACCGCGTTGGTACAGAAGCACCATGGAACATCGGTGAGTTCTATGGTTCTAGTTACTTCTGCGATCCGCGTGGCCAAATTGTCGCTTGCGCCAGTCGAGATCAAGAAGAGCTTTTAGTGGCTGATCTTGATCTCGATCAAATCAGACAAGTGCGCAATACCTGGCAGTTCTTCCGTGATAGAAGACCTGAGACTTATGACACTCTCGTCAAGCTTTAAGCTGTTTCTTACAGCCTAGAAGCGTGACCTAGAAGCGTGACTTGAAAACATGATTTAGAGATACATTGATCCAAATTGGAAAATACTTGAGTACTCAAGTATTTTCCAATTTATAGACCAGAGTCAAATACAAGAAACTTGAAATCTGAGGCTGAACCATGGCAGAGCATTACAAGCCAAATAAATACAAGGCCTGGGAACTTACACTGGAAGAGCGCTTTCAGGAAGTTTACCCACCGTTTTCAGAGCGGGAGGCCGTTTTAGAGGCTAATCGCTGCCTTTATTGTCACGACGCACCGTGCATGGTGGCCTGTCCTACCAGCATCGATATTCCTACTTTTATTCGCAAGATTGCCACGGGTAACACCAAGGGTTCTGCTAGAACAATTCTAGAATCGAACTTGATGGGCGCTACCTGTGCTCGGGTCTGTCCTGTTGATGTACTTTGCGAAGGCGACTGTGTGCTTACTGCCGATCATAAGCCAATTGCCATCGGCAGATTGCAGCGCTACGCCACTGACTATGCTAGCGAAAAAGGCATTCGTTTCTTTAAGGCTGGAGAGCCGAACGGCAAGAAAGTTGCTGTGGTCGGAGCTGGTCCTGCTGGCCTTTCTTGCGCCGGGGAGCTGGCCAAGGCTGGCTTTGAAGTGACAGTCTATGAAAAGAAAAAGTGGTCGGGTGGTCTTTCTACCTATGGCATTGTGGTGTTCCGTGAGCCAGTTGAAGTTAGCTTGGCCGAAGTAAAGATGATCGAAGAGCTCGGTGTCACTTTTAAGAACAACATTGAGATTGGCAAAGATTTGAGCTTTGAGCAATTAATAAAAGAGCACGATGCTGTTTTTCTTGCCATTGGTTTAGGCAACGTACCGGAAATGGAAGTTCCTGGTGAGCAGCTTACTGGTGTGCTCGATGGTCTTGAATTTGTTGAAGAAACTAAGACCGAAAGTCTGGATTCAATCAAGCACGGGCAGCGCATCTGTGTCATCGGCGCTGGTAACACGGCAATTGACTGTGCCACTATTGCTCGCCGCCTAGGTGCTGAGCGCGTGACCATGATTTATCGCCGCTCCGAAGCGGAGATGCCGGCCTATCACTTCGAGTATGAGTTTGCCTTGAAAGAAGGCGTGAGCTTTATGTTCTTGACTCAGCCGGTTGAGATTTTAAGCAATGCCAAAGGTGAAGTTGATGGTCTCAAATGCATAAGAATGGATTTGGGTAAACCGGACGCCTCTGGTCGCCGCAGCCCTGTGCCAGTGCCTGATTCCGAATTTGTCGTACCTTGTGACATGGTAATTAAGGCCATCGGTCAAAACAAGCCGACTGGTGTTCTGGCTATGTTGGCACCATTTGGTGTTGAGCAAGTGAAAGGCTATCTTAAGGTCGATGAGGGCAACCGCACTTCTCACGAGAAGATATTCGCCGGAGGCGACTGTGTTCGCAGCCATGGCGAGGCATCAACTGTGATGGCTGTTCAAGACGGCAAAATTGCTGCTGCCAGTATTGCTAAGCAACTTTTGGGTGCAGCTAAACCGTTAGCTGAAGCTGTTTCTAAGAGATAAAAACTTGTTTCTTGTCTCTCCCTCTGTCTAAAATTTTAGGAAGAAATTAAATGCCAGATTTATCGATTGATTTTTGCGGTATCAAGTCACCAAATCCTTTCTGGCTAGCTTCCGCTCCACCAGCCAATTCTGCTTATCAGATTCAGAAGGCATTTGAGCAAGGTTGGGGTGGTGCTGTATGGAAGACAATCGGTGCACCAGTGCTGAATGTGTGCAACCGTTATGGCACCATCGACTATAAAGGCAGCAAAATTATTGGTCTCAATAACGTTGAGCTTATCAGCGATCGACCTATAGAACTCAATCTTCGTGAGATGGCCGAGGTCAAACGCAATTTTCCTCACCATGCTGTGATTGCTTCAATTATGGTTGAATCAAAAAAAGAAGCCTGGCAAGAAATCATCAAGCGCACTGAAGAGACTGGCATCGATGGCTTTGAGCTGAACTTTGGTTGCCCCCACGGTATGTCTGAGCGCGGCATGGGGTCTGCCATGGGCCAGGTTCCAGAATATACAGAGATGGTTACAGAATGGGTTATGGCTGTTGCCACCAAGCCGGTGATTGTGAAGTTAACACCGAACGTCACTGATATCGTATTGCCTGCTAGAGCGGCTTTGAAGGGCGGTGCTTCTGCTCTTTCCCTGATTAACACTATCAATAGCGTCATGGGAGTTGATCTTGATACTTTTGAATTACAGCCAAACGTTGGCGGTAAAGGTGGCCATGGTGGCTATGCTGGCCCGGCGGTGAAGCCGATTGCTTTGCATTTGTTGAGCGCGGTAGCTGGCGATCCTGAAATTCTCAAGTCACGGTTACCTATTTCTGGTATGGGTGGTGTTGAGACCTGGCGCGATGCTGTTGAATTTATGCTGCTTGGTGCCACCTCGGTTCAAGTTTGTACTGCCGTTATGCACTGGGGCTTCCGCATCGTCGAAGACATGATTGAAGGTATGTCTAATTGGATGGAAGATAAAGGTTTTGAGACTTGTAATGACTTTATTGGCAAGTCGCTGCCGCGAGTTTCAAGCTTCGGAGACTTCGATCTTGGCTTCCAGTCAGTGGCGCGCATCAATCATGATAAATGTATTCAATGCAACCTCTGCTACATTGCCTGTAATGATGCGGCACACCAATGTATTGACTTGAAAGAGTTGAAAATTACTGACGAAGCTAAAGAGCGTTTGTGGCCAGTTGTTAGGGAAGAAGATTGTGTAGGCTGTGATCTCTGTTCACGGGTTTGCCCCGTGGATGACTGCATCACCATGGTTGAAATCGACACTGGTAGACCTCATACCACCTGGAATGAACTGGTCAAGGCCAAACCTGAAGTACTTGAGTGGGACAAGATGGAAGCCTATCGCAAGACTGCCAATATTCACATTCACTAGGGAGCGTCGCTCTATTTAATTGTGTCTATGCATTGCAATTTGGCGCTGCAATAGAATTAGGTTATGCATTAAAATAAGCTCGTGCATTAGAATACGCTTCTGCATTAGTATGTAGCTATGTCTTCGCCTAAACCATCAATCAGTTTTGCAAGTGTTTCTGCTGCTCCTCCGCCCGGGGCCAGCTTTGCCATACTGAAACGATGCAATATCTTCCGATGCTTTTTCCTATCCTTAACTATATTACTTGCCGTTGTCGACCCCGGCTTTGTCGCCTTAGCCGCACAGTCTTCTATCTCAAAAGATGGTTCCGCCATGAATAGTGTTTCTAAAGATAGTGTTTCTAAAGATAGTGTTTCTAAGAATAGTGTTGCTAAAAAGAACGGTGGCCTATATTTTGTTTGTGAACGCAAGCTTGCGCTCAAAGGAAAGCGAATAAAGGCTTCTGACTGGTTGGGGAAAACTAGTAAAGCTCTTTCGTACGGTGACAGGGCTGTCGATTGCGACTCCCTTTATTCTGAAGAGCAGTTGTTTGAGCGCCTAGCTGCCGACATCAAAAGTAGTGGCCGGCCCCTTACTCTTTTTGTTCACGGCTGTTGTGTAAGCTTCTCTGAAGATTTGATTCAGGCTAGCGATATTCAAGAAGCCTTGCAAGCTGCTGGTTTGAATGGCCCATTATTGGCCTACGATTGGGCCACTCCTTGTTATAACTATGCTGGTTCTCTGGCTAAACTGCCTGGTTGCCGTACGAACTTTACGGCCTTTCTTGAACGCCTGGTCGCTAAGCTTGGTCGGGACAAAATAGTAATTGTGGCCCACAGTCTAGGGATTCACGCTGTGCAAAATTATTGTTTGCAGGCGCTGAAGACTGAGCCGGAAGCTACCCAAGTCTTTTCTGCTGTGATACTGAGTCGCCCTGATGTTGACTTCAGTTCCTTTAAAACTTCAGAAGCCGCCTTGAAGAATTTTTCTGGCAAGTTAATGCTGCTTTGTGCTAGAAACGATATCAATCTCAAGCTTTCATCGTTTATTCGTCGGGCTGGTTATAACTTTGTTGACGACCCGAGGCCTGTGCACGACAACTATCTGCGGTTGGGTCAGGCCAGTGTAGCCAGCGGTGTAGCTGACCGTTTAGCGGTCTACGATATCAGCCACCTGCGCCTGCGGCACCTGATTCCATATAAACTGATAGCAGGTCTGCTTACTGGCGAAACTTCATCGTACTTAATCGAACGGGCTGATGGTGGTGTTTTAGAAGTCAAGAACAGGCTGTAGGCTGCTATAATTTCTTGACTACTTAGGCTCTTTTAATATGGATACCAAGCTCGAAAACCAAACTACCCTTCAGCCGCGCCCCGCTTTGCCCAAAAGCAGTAACCGCAAGCAGTTAATTGTTGGGGCTTTATTGGTTCTTGGCTTGGCTGCCTATGTCTTGAAAGACAAGTTGCCTTTGAATCCTGGCGCTCGCGAAGCAGTTACCAAAGTTGAGAGAGCGAACAGTCAAGCGGTATTAACTGTCGAGTTAACAACTGTCGAGCCCCGCGATTTTGAGCGCAAACTGCTGGTAAGCGGAACTGTTTGGGCATGGGATCCAGTTCAAGTCGGCTCTGAAGTTAACGGTCTTAAGGTTCAGTCGGTTCTGGTTGACGATGGCGACCATGTTAAGCGCGGTCAGCTTTTAGCCAAGCTGAACAGCAGCATAATTGAGGCTCAGCTGGCCAAGAAAAAAGCTAATTTGCTTGGTGCAGAAGCTTCATTAGTGAAGGCCATACAGCCCTATCGAGCCGAAGACCTCACTTCTCTTCGTTATGCCTATCATCAAGCCCAGGCCAATATTGCCCAAGAAGAAGCTAATTTAGCTAGAGCTCAAGCCAATTATTCAGAAGCTGCTGAGAATGCTAAGCGTTATACCTGGCTCGTTAGCCAGGGGGCGGTTAGCGCTGAAGACGCTGATAACCGCAATACTCAGGCCAAAGTTTTTCTAGCTGAAGTACATAACTGCGAGCAAAAAGTGAAGGCGATTAAGTTTGCCGCGCAGCAAGCTAATGATCGTTTGACCATGGGTGTATCGGGTGGCCGCCGCGAAGATATTGAAATTTCAAAGTCGCAGTTGGCTGAGATTTCGGCCAATATCTCGGAGCTCAATTCACAATTAGCTCAAACTGCTATTGAGGCCCCTTGTGACGGTCTTGTGCTAAAGCGCAGCGTGCACATTGGCGACATTTCTAGCACTAGCAAAGTAATGTTTGACCTGGTTCGCGACGGTCGCCTTGAGCTTCGGGCTAATCTTCCTGAAGCTGATATTGGTCTAGTCAAGCCTGGTCAGGTTGTGCGTATTGGTAACATCGATGCCCATGTACGTGAAATTAGTCCGATGATTGATCAAGATACTCGTCTGGGGATGGTGCGTATTGATTTGCCTCTCAATACTCAGTTGCGGCCGGGTAATTTCGTCAAAGGTGAAATTGGTCTAGGCAAGACCAAGGTCAATTCAGTAGGCTCTTCTTCTGTGGTTTATAAAGACAACCGCGCTATTGCCTATACCCTCGATAGCAGCGGCAAGAAAGTGCAGATGCATTTTATCGAAGTGGGTGGACGAGACGGTGATTACATCGAGGTCTTGAGTGGCTTGAAGGCTGGCGATCAAGTGGTCGCTAAAGGCGCTGGTTTTATCAAAGATGGTGACGTTGTTAACGTCCTTAAGGCTAAGTAGACTGCCATGAACTTCAATCTCTCTACCTGGTCGATTAAAAATCCAGTACCGGTAGTGGTGCTATTTCTAGTTTTGAGTTTGATGGGTATTACTTCTTTTATCAAGCTTGGTATTGATGAAAGCCCTAATATCGATGTGCCCGTAGTCACTGTGGCGGTGAGCCAACTTGGCGCTGCGCCAGCTGAACTTGAGACCCAGGTAACCAGAAAAATTGAAGACGCCATTGCTGGAATTGGCAATATCAAGCATATTGCCTCTAGTGTTACTGATGGTGCTTCGTCTACTTCAATTGAATTCAATCTTGGCACAAATACTGATAGAGCCGTCAATGATGTGCGCGATGCTATTTCTAAGATTCGCCAGGATATGCCCCAGGGCATTGAAGAGCCGATTATTCAGCGCCTTGATTTTGTCGGCGGACCGTTTGTTACTTATACAATTGATTCGAAAGTATTGCCCCCAGCCGAGTTGTCTTGGGTGGTCGATAATGACGTCGCTCGTGCTTTACTGTCGATTCCTGGGGTTGGTCAGATTCAGAGAGCCGGGGGAGTTGATCGGGAGATTCGTGTCAACCTTGACCCCACTCGCCTTGAGGCTCTCGGCATAACAGCTGATATGGTCAGCAGCCAGATTCGGCAACTAAATATCAACTTGCCTGGTGGTCGCGGTCAGGTGGGTGAGGGCGAACAGTCTATTCGCCTTCTTGGTAGTGCTCTGACCGTGCCGCAGTTGGCAAAGACCGATATTGTCTTGCCCAGTGGCAAGCGCGCCCGCTTAGACACTTTAGGTAAAGTTGAAGATAGCACTTCCGAAGTGCGGCAGATGGCTCTTTTGAATAATCAGCCGGTGGTGGCATTTTCAGTGGTGCGCAGCACGGGTTCAAATTTAGTCGATGTCGAGAAAGGCGTCGATGCCAAAATTAAAGAGCTGGCAGAAAATCTTCCTGGTTCACTGAAGATTGTTAAGCTGCGCAGCAATGGCCGCTATATCAAAGAGTCGTATGATGCTTCTCTCGAATCATTGATTCTTGGCGCTCTGCTGGCCGTTTTTGTGGTTTGGGTTTTCTTAAAAGATTGGCGAGCCACAGCAATCACGGCCATTGCTATTCCTCTATCGGTAATTCCTACCTTTGCTGTGATGCAGTGGGCAGGCTTTACTCTAAACAGCATGTCGTTGCTTGGCTTGGCTTTAGTAATAGGCATTTTGGTGGATGATGCCATTGTTGAAATTGAGAATATCGTTCGACACATCCGCATGGGTAAACCAGCCTATCAAGCCTCTATCGAGGCCGCTGAAGAAATTGGCTTGGCTGTGATTGCCACTACTTTGACTATTGTTGTGGTCTTTGTGCCCGTGGCGAGTATGGGCGGAATTCCCGGGCAATTCTTTAAGCAGTTTGGTCTGACAGTTACGGTCGCTGTGCTCTTTTCTCTCCTCGTGGCCCGCATGATTACGCCTATGATTGCCGCTTATGGCATGCGTAGCGTTGGTGGGCAAGAAGAAGAGCAAGCCGTCAATCAGAAGTTTATGAAGGTCTATGCGCCGGTGCTTGGTTTAGCCATGAAGCACAGACTTATTACTGTCATTTGTGCTTGTTTGCTCTTCGCTGCTTCTATTGTTTTGTTCAAATCAATGCCCACGTCATTGATGGCCAACGTTGACCGGGGCGAAGTTTTGCTCAATGTGGAAATGCCACCGGGCTCTGACCTAGAAGATACAAAGGCCGTTTCGGAAAAATGCACCGATATCATTGCTAAGCACAAAGAAGCGGTCAATGTGGTGGCTTTCATTGGTACTCCCACTTCGGCTAAGCGCACGTCTGGTGGCAATCAAGGTGATGTCACTAAGGCTACTATCTATATTTCATTGAAGCCCCGTACAGAGCGCTCAATAACTCAGCAGCAGTTTGAAGAATCAGTTAGGGCCGAGCTCGATAGTGTTGCTGGTGCTCGTTTGAGCTTCTCTCGCTCTGGCGGTATGGGCGGCAAGCCCATGCGTATGGTTCTGACTTCATCTGATGCGGCACAATTGGATCGTGTGGCCGAAGAGATCAAAGACCAGATGCGCTCGGTCAAAGGCTTGTACGATGTTAGCTCGTCTGCTGGCATATTGCGTCCGGAAATTCTCGTCACCCCTGACTTTGATAAGGCCGCCAGGCAAGGGGTTTCAGTGCAGTCGATTGCGCGGACAGCTTTGATTGGTACTCTTGGCGATAGTGAGGCCAATCTAGCCAAGTTCAATCTTGACGATCGCCAGGTCAATATAAGAGTGGAGTTAGACCCACAGTATCGCAATGACCTGCGTATCATTGAAGATATGAAAGTTTCAGCCAATGGCGGCCGTTTGGTGCCGCTAAGCAGTGTGGCCTCGGTGAAGTTTGGCAGCGGACCTTTTCAAATCGACCGCTTTGATCGTCAAAGACAGGTTACTTTAGAGTCAGGCTTAGACAGCAGCACCACCCTTGGTGAAGCAATCAAGAGTGTTCATGCTTTGCCGGCCTTCAAGACCATGCCTAAGTCAATAAACGAATTGCCTTTAGGTGATGCTGAAATTCAGAGGGATATCTTTGGCGGCTTTGCCACTGCCATAGGCTCAGCGGTGCTGCTCATTTATGCCGTACTAGTGGTGCTCTTTGGTGGCTTCCTTCATCCCCTGACGATTATGGTCTCTCTTCCCCTTTCTCTTTGTGGTGCTCTTCTTGGGCTTGTTTTCTTCCATCAGTCTATTGGTCTTTATGCTCTTATTGGTATCACCATGCTGATGGGCCTGGTCACCAAAAATGCCATTCTTTTAGTAGAGTATGGCCTGATGTCAATGAAACACGGCATTGATCAGCGCCAGGCCATAATGTTGGCGGGCGAGACTCGCATGCAGCCTATTCTGATGACAACAATTGCCATGATTGCGGGTATGATGCCAATCGCTCTTGGTATCGGTGCTGGCTCTGAGGCTCGGGCGCCCATGGCCATATCGGTGATTGGTGGACTTGTCACCTCGACTGTGTTTACATTGATAGTGATTCCTGTGGTTTTCACCTACGTAGATGATTTTCAAAAATGGCTTAAGCGTCTGGTTTCCCGTTTTGGCGCTCCAAATGTCGAGAATGCCGATAACTTGCGCGCTCAAATTGAGAGTCAGTTTGTTGCATCTAAAAATGACTAGCACATTCAAGTTTCGCGCTCTTTTTCTAGCGACTTTGCTAACGGCCTCAGCCTTCCTAAATGTCTCAGACTTCCTAAATGTCTCTACCTTGGCACCGGGCACGGCGGCCTTGGCCAGTGCTCCTGATCCTTTTTTGCCGCCGATAAATAATCCCAACGGCAGCCGTAGTGGCTGGATTGTGCGTCAGCGTGGCTATCAGGTGGGCGGTTGCGTTTGGTATATAACTGATCAACAGATCAAGATGAGCGGCTCTTTTCTCTGCATGATCATCAATCGCAAGACCAATAAAATTACTCTTTATTCTCTTAAGAGTCGGCGCTATCGCACCTATACACTAAGAGATTGCGCCAAGCGCATTGGCATCTATCGCGCCAAGCAACAATATATTTTTGCCTCTCCTAAAACCGTTGGTAAAACAGAATATTTGGGGCATCCTGCTACTATGTTAGTACGCATTGGTAAGCGTATCTCCAATGAGCGAACTCCAAAAAACGTAGAGTTTCGCGATGACTTAATTGTCAGTTCTGAGATTCACTTTGAGCCAGAAATAAATACTGTACTCGAATCAGTTCTCTATTCCGTTTATAGCTATGGTCTGCCATTTAAAATGGTGCGCTCTGGTTATATTCAAGGCCGAGAAAGCCGCACAACGCAGAGTGTTACTCTATCTGAAGTGCATTTTGCTAAGGCCAGGCCTATTCCCGATACTGAGTTTGCTTTACCCAAAGGGCTCAAGCCTTCACAGTCTGAAATGGATTTACTTTCGAGCGATATGGAAGCAAGTCATATCTAGCCGACTGTTAGCTGACCGGTTGGTGCTATTTGTATTCGTGAAAGTATTTGCTGATACCAGCTTGTAGAGACGATCCGATGGAGGCGAAAAGCCGGTCTGATTGTTTTTGCAATATGGCAGTTTGTTGGTACATAGTCACTACTGATTGATGGAATAGCTTGTCGCCTGGTCTCTTCTTGAGTTCTTTGACGGCGTTTTCGAAATCGCGACTGGCCTTGTTGTAGTCGTGCATGGCGAACTCG
>JAUPUU010000202.1 GCA_030917395.1 Cyanobacteriota bacterium erpe_2018_sw_21hr_WHONDRS-SW48-000092_B_bin.40 | reverse complement strand
TATTTACTGGCTTTACTTTTGGAGCCGGCTACTATGCCATTGCCCTCAGTTTCTTCACCGGTATGTATCCGCTGCGTTGGCTTGGTCTGCATGACGCTGTTAGTTTTCAAATAGTATGGCTAGCCTGGTTAGTTGAAGTCATCCACTATTCATCTCTCACAGCACTGTTTGCTCTTTTTGTCTTCTGCTTACCACTGCGCCCAAGCTTTTTGCCTAACCATCGCCGGCCATTCTATCCCTACCTCATCGCGGTACCTTCTATTTGGGTTTTTCTACAGTGGGTGGTGGCCACCTCGCCTCTATTTTTCGGTTCGCCACTAAGCCAACTGGCCTACACACAGTCACGCAACCTGCCATTAATACAACTGGCTGCAGTTGGTGGCAGCGGCTTGGTTGATTTTGTCATCCTCATGTTTAACGCTGCCTGCGCTCAAATGATCATTGAAACCACTGGCATAGCCCGCAATCTTGGCGAGCGCACTGACCAACTCAATATCAAATTTGGCTCAGTTCTCGATCTTTTTCTATGCTGCCTGGCCATTGCCTTTGCCCTCAACTGGGGCGGCCAGCGAATCGCCCAAATCGAAGACGAAGTCAGACCCGAACATGCCATTCGCTTCAATCCACAGACGCCACCAATACCGGTGACAATTGTGCAAGGCAATGTCTCAATAGAAAATGAGCGCTTTAAAGCAATCTCCGCAGCCGAATTCTGCGGCCGCTACAACGAGCTTACAGCCAACACTAGCTCAAGCCTGGTAGTTCTGCCCGAAGGTGTCGTCACCCTCAGTCAGATGGGTCAAGGCGGCCTGCTGCCAGCCCTTAAGCATATCAGCCAGGAAGAGCGCAAAGAAATTATTTATGGCGCCATCGAACCACTAAAAAATGGCCATATAAATGTAGCCAGACTGGTCAGCCCCTTTGGTTATAGAGAAAGTGCCTATGTCAAACAAAGATTAGTGCCCTTTGGCGAAATCGTGCCAGAGAGTCTGCGGGACAAACTGCCAACTAATTCTGAAGTCTTCTTAGCGGCTCAAAAAGCTCAAATAATTCGCTCTGGCTGGGGCAAAATTGGAGTGGCTATCTGCAATGAAGTAATCTTCCCCAAAATTGTTTCCGATCAAGTTAGAGACGGAGCCTCACTGATTGTGGTTCTAGCAAATCTTGGCTGGTTTCATAATTCTTCTTTGAACAAACAATATCTTGCCTGCGCCACTCTCAGAGCAGTTGAAAACAAGCGCTTTCTAGTGCTCTCAACCAATACCGGCATCTCTGGGGTGATCGACCCAGCCGGCCTGGTAGTCAGTAAGTCATACGCCTTACAGCGCGGGGTACTTACCGACACGGTACAATTCATCTATTCAAAAACCCCATTTAACAGAATGCATTGGCTATGAAAACAAACAAAATCTCCTTTACCTTCGCTCTTGCAGCCACTCTCGTAACTCTTTTCACTACCTTTACTTGCAGGGAGGCGCTGGCCATGCTGCCGACAGTCAAACTGGGTGACCAAGAAGTCAAATTAGAGGTAGCCAGCTCTAAAGAAGAAATTGAGAACGGCCTGATGTATCGCACATCAATGCCCGAGACTCAAGGCATGGTCTTTCTCTTTCACCCCCATCGCCCCGTGGCATTCTGGATGTATCACACCCTGATCAGCCTGGACATGCTCTTTGTCAGAGATGGCAAGATTGTAAAAATCTGCAAGCAAGTGCCTCCCTGCAAATCAGAAGATCAAAGCAAATGCCCCACCTATCCAGCAGAAAGCACAATTGATGTCTCTGAGGTAATAGAAGTGAATGGCGGCTACTGCGACAGACACGGAGTAAAAGAAGGCGATAGCGTTCAATTTGATTTTGCCAGCAAATAATGGCAAACCAAGAGATAATCTCAGAGCTTGACCAAGCCAGTGGCATCGCCACAATAACTTTCAATAGACCTAAAGCCGCCAATGCCATCAGCACAGCTATGTGGGAAAGCCTGCCGCGCTTAATCCACAAACTTATAGAAGATGGCAGCAGACTTTTGATATTTACAGGGAGTGGCAAATATTTTGCCGCCGGGGCCGATTTTGAAGATCTGCGTCAAATAGTCGACTATGCCAGCGCCGCGCGCTTCTGGCAGGCTATTTCTACCGCCCTAGAAACCATTGCCGAGTTAGAGGTTCCCACTATTGCTATGGTGAACGGCCCCTGCCTGGGCGGAGGCTGCTTGCTTGCAAACGCTTGCGACCTGCGCTTCGCCGCCCTTGACTCTGCCATTTTCGCCATCCCCGTTGCGCGCCTCGGCATAATACTAGATGACAGCAATGTACAAAGACTGGTAAACCTGATTGGCCAAGCAAAAGCAAAAGAGCTGCTCTTTAGCGCCGCCACTATAGGCAGTACCAGAGCAGCCACTATGGGCCTGATTAATCAAGCCGTTGAAGACGACAAGCTAGAGGCACACACCCTTGAATTTGCCAAAACCATACTGGCCAATTCGAGCCTGACAGTAGCCGCAACAAAAGCTTCAATTGCCAGGCTCAACAATCATGTACGCGAGCAAGAAAGAGCAATCGTGGGCTACCTGTCAAGCGATTTTCGCAACCGCATGGCTCTTGAGCCTTAAGACCCCTAAAGCTGTCAGTCAGATCTAGACTGAAACCACACGCTTGATTTCAGGCAACTCTTCTCTAATAGCGCGTTCAACACCCATCTTCATGGTCATAGTCGAACTTGGACACATGCCGCAGGCACCGACTAAGCGTACTTGAACTTCGTCGTCTTTGACGTCTACTAGCTCAATATTGCCGCCGTCCATCATTAACATCGGGCGCAACTTGTCGAGAATGGCTTCTACTTTGTCTCTCATATTTTCTCCTGGTGTTTAATCTGGCAATTCTTATCGTAACCGAAGACTCAATAATGAATGAGTAACGAAACCTTTCAAGATTGCTACTTATCATCTTAAGCTGAAATAAAGGCTGGGCGCCTCGCCCTTATATTGTTATATGCTTTGCCAATCGCCGGCCCTTGATAGAACTAATTTAGAACAGATTGGGACGGTTTGAGACGATTTAATAAGGAGTTGGACAGATGGCAAGAGTAGCTATTAATGGATTCGGTCGTATCGGCCGTAACGTATTCAGGGCCTACCTCGAGAGCGCGCCAAAAGATCTCGAAATCGTTGCAATCAACGACCCTATGCAAGATTTGGTGCAATCAGCTCACCTGCTCAAGTACGACTCAGTACAAGGCGAACTAAAGCATGAAGTTAGCCATGATGAAGAATCATTGATTGTCAATGGCAAGAAAATCAAGTTCACCCGCGAGAAAGCTCCAGCTGATTGCCCATGGTCCAAGCTCAATGTCGACATCGTTCTAGAATGCTCCGGCGTCTTCACCGATGCTGAAAAAGCTAAAGCCCACATTACCGCTGGCGCCAAGAAAGTATTGATCTCAGCTCCAGCTAAGAACGAAGACATCACCGTCGTTCTAGGTGTAAACGACAAAGACTATGACGCTGAAAAGCACAACATCATCTCTAATGCCAGCTGCACAACCAACTGCTTGGCTCCTGTAGCTAAAGCTATTGACGATGCTTTCGGTATCGAACAAGGCTTGATGACAACAATTCACAGCTATACCCTCGACCAGAAACTGCTCGATGGCGCTCACAACGACTTGCGCCGCGCTCGCGCTGCTGCGATGTCCATGATTCCTTCAAGCACCGGTGCTGCTAAGGCTATCGGTCTGGTAATGCCACACCTCAAAGGCAAACTCAATGGCTTTGCCATGCGCGTGCCTACACCAAACGTATCAGTAGTTGACTTGACCATCACCTTGAAGAAAGAAGTCACTGTTGAAGCTATCAACAAATGTGTTAAAGAAGCAGCTGAAGGCCCTCTCAAAGGCATTCTCTCCTATTGCACAACTCCACTAGTTTCAATCGACTTCCAAGGCAACAAGCACTCTTCCATCTACGACGCTGATCTGACAATGCAAGTCGGTGATCGCATGGTTAAAGTGTTGGCCTGGTACGACAACGAGTGGGGCTACAGCAACCGCTTGGTCGAACTAGCAACCATGGTAGCGAAAAAGCTCCCAGTCGCCGCTAAAGCCTAGTCTTAAACAAGAAGACGCCCTCAAATTGGGGGCGTCTTTCTGTATATTAAGCAATTACGTCTAATCACCACGCCACACACACCACTCAACAGTCAGGTACAGATGAAGAAAACTATTCAAGATCAAGGCGCCAAGCACTTCCAAGGCAAAAAGGTACTGGTACGAGTAGATTTCAATGTACCGCAAAATGAAGATGGCACAGTAGCAGATGATTCTCGCATCAAAGCAGCTCTTCCCACCATTTCTTGGTTGGCCAAAGCTGGTGCTAAAGTAGTTTTGCTTTCCCACCTCGGTCGTCCCAAAGGCAAAGTAGCAGCTAAATACTCACTAAAGCCAGTGGCCGAGCATTTGCAAAAGCTACTAGCGGAGATGGGCCACAAAACAGTTCATTTTGTCGACGAATGCATAGGCGTCAAGGCCGAGAAGGCAGTGAACGAAATGCATGACGGTGACATTGCCTTAATGGAAAATGTCAGATTCCACGAAGAAGAAGAGAAGAACGAAGAAGGCTTTGCCAAAAAGCTATCGCAACTAGGCGAAATCTACGTTAACGACGCTTTCGGCACAGCTCACCGTGCCCACGCCTCAACTGAAGGCGTCACTAAATTTTTAAAACCAGCTCTAGCCGGTATGCTAGTCGCTAAAGAAATCGAAATGCTTTCTTCGGCCCTAGACAACCCAGCCCGCCCCTTTGCCACCATAATTGGTGGCGCCAAAGTATCTAGCAAAATCGGCGTATTAGAAAATCTTTTGAGCCGCGTTGATGTCTTGGTAATCGGTGGAGCCATGGCCTTTAGCTTCCTCAAAGCTCAGGGTCTCAATGTTGGCAAATCATTGGTTGAAGAAGACCGTCTCGCTTACTGCAAAGAGCTAGAAGAAAAAGCAAAAGCCAAAGGCGTCAAGCTGATATTGCCCGTCGATGTAGTCGTGGCCAAAGAGATGAAAGCTGGCGTCGCTACTAAGGTAGTAAAAGTCAGTGAAATAGAGAGCGATGATATCGGCTTAGATTTAGGACCAGAATCACTGAAGTTGATCGTGGCCGCCCTGGCACCGTGCAAGACCATTCTCTGGAACGGCCCTCTGGGAGTTTTCGAGATGGCTGGCTTTGAGCACGGCACTTGGACGCTGATTGACTGCTTAGTTGAGCTGACCAAGAGCGGTACGAAAACAATTGTTGGTGGCGGCGATTCGGTTTCTGCCCTTAAACTGAAAGGTGTAGCCGACGAACTGCTGACCCACGTAGGCACAGGCGGCGGCGCTTCACTAGAGTTTCTGGAAGGCATCGAACTGCCAGGTATTGCCGCTCTCGATAACAAAGAAACAGTGGCAAATAAGGCATAATTAGGGGAGCACTGAGAGAAATACAGATGCCTTTAGCCACTAATAAAAGCTCAACCATTGTCTCAAGATTTTTCTGCGGGCTATGCGCGTGTTTTTTTATTGGCTCAATGCCGCCGACTCTCGCTCAATACCAGAATCAATACCAGAATCAAAATCAGAATCAGACACAAAGTCAGCAGTACTATGTAGACGGACAGCCCATCTCGCAAGAACGCTACCAAGCGCTGCAAATGCTCAACCAATCGATTCCCTTGCTCCAGGCTAATCGCAATCAAGAGGCGATTGATTTGCTTTTGCAGGCCGAAAAAATGGCACCGCAAATGGCTGAGATTCACAATAACCTTGGCTTGGCCCTGGCAAAATTAGGCCGCAACGGCGAAGCCTTGCAAGAGCTAGAGGCAGCTAAACAACTGAAGCCAGAACTGGCAGCCACCTGGCTCACCCTTGGTGGTCTCTACCAATCGCAAGGGCAAGTTAATGAAGCCATCGCTACCTATAGCGAATTTTTGCAACGCTTCCCTGGCCACAAAGATTCCAGCAAAATAGCAAGCCTGATAGCTGGCCTAAAAAAAGAGCTAGCCAACGGTACAATCCCGCGTTACATCGCACCCGACGCCACCTCAAAAGACAACTATCTGGCCGAACTGGCCGGGCATTTAACCAGATGGCCCGAAAGCAAGCTGCCAATCAAGGTCTATATAGCCTCTGGTAAAGGCGTGCCTGGCTATCTGCCACAATATACTCAAATACTCGAAGAAAGCTTTGCCACCTGGCAGCAAGGGGCCCAAGACAAACTTTCATTTATTAGCGTAAAAGATCCAAGCCAAGCGGATCTTGTCTGCTCCTGGACAAACGACTCCAATTCATTCACCAATCGAGCAGAAGCTGGAGAAACGGTGGTTTTCACCAATTCGCAGGGCATTGTCAAAGGCACTATCAAAATACTGACCGTAGCCCAAATGGCAGAGTTACCCCTCACCAATAATCGCCTCAGACAAATCTGCCTGCACGAAATTGGCCATGCATTAGGCTTCGGCGGACACACAAGAGATCCTCAAGACATGATGTTCTTCTCTACACGGGTAACAGATCAAGACCGCAGCCTCAGCCCTCGTGATGCGGCTTCAATTAAACTGCTGTACAGCTCAGCCATAGGGATGCACTAGCTATTAGTGATGCACTGAATATCAACGATTCATCGCTCTATTCACCACCAGCGGTGCAGTTTCGCTACAATCGCTACAGCGGAATGCCTACGGCCAGTAGATTTTTCAAAGAACTAAATTTTAGCGAATTCTATCAGCGTCACAAGCAAGAAGGCTGGCTGGTAAATCTAGCCCTTGTTGCTACCACCGTCTTCACAGCTTGTCTGCCAGTGCTCTACCTGCTGGCCCCTGAACTATTCGTCCTCACTATCATGCTCGCTATTCTTGCCGTCGGCATAACCCTACCGACACTAGCATTTCTCTCACTAGGCAAAATCAAAATCGATAGCCGTGGCATTGAATTTTGCCGTTTGGGCTCCCTCGATGAGAAACTCTACGCTTGGTCAGACCTAACGAGAATTACATTTTTGAGAAATGGCCAACCTTCCCTTGAGCCCAACCAGCTTTATCTAGAATTTCACCGCCAACCAGCCCTTGTCTTAGAGTTAAATGCCATATCGAAATTGAATCTAGAGGCCCTGATCAGCCTGGCCCTCTATTTTCGCCCCAAAGTCTTGATCTATCCAAACGAAACCCTCTCAGCTTTGGGCATCAAAGAAATGAAGCTGATTGATCCTCTAGATTTCACAGAACTCTGGCAAAGCAATCTAGAGCAACGCTTTGCCTCGACTAACTTCATCCCCTTAGAGCAAGGGCAGAGATTAAAGCAAAGTATCACTGTGCTGGCCCAAGTGGCAAGTGGCGGAATGTCGGCGGTCTACCTGGCCAAAGACGACCAACTAGGGCCGGTGGTGCTAAAAGAATCAGTTTTCTCAGGCTCCCGTGACACTGATAAATTTCGCAAGGCCGTTGAATTGTTTGAGCGCGAAGCTACTCTTTTAACCACAATTTCGCATCCACGCATAGTCAAAATTTTCGACTATTTTGTCGAAGATAACCGCCACTATCTATTGCTAGAGCATATTAAAGGCAAAACACTGCGCAATTTTGTCGACAGACACGGCCCCTTGAGCGAAAAAACAATCATCGATTGGGGCCTGCAGATGGCCCAGATTCTCGATTTCTTGCATAACATGGAGCCGCCCATAATTCATCGCGACTTCACTCCAGAAAATGTCATCATCTCTGAAGACGCAAAAATTAGACTAATTGATTTCGGTGCCTCAAGCATTTTCTTAGGCACGGCAACGGGAACAGTTGTAGGCAAAATTGCTTTCATGCCACCAGAGCAAATTAAAGGCAGGGCCAACCGCGCTAGTGATATCTATGCCTTTGGTGGCCTGATGTATTTTCTGGCCACCGGCAGAAACCCGCAGCCCTACGAAGAGAATGTCTTACCAAAGGATGGCCCAATCAAGTCAATCAATCTGAGAAAGCTAGTCGATGACTGCCTCAAGCTTGAATTGAAAGATAGAACCATTCGCACCAAAGAAATTATCGACCGACTTGAATCACTCCACAGAAGCAGAGTAAGCCATGCTGAAGGATAAGTTTCAATCTCAGCCTCAAGCTCAAAGACACCCAGAAGAATTGACCTGTGTGCCAGAAGACTATTCTAAGCTCGGCAGAAACTCACTTATAGTTCTCATTCCAGCTTTATACATCTATTCGATACTGCTAATAAACCACTCCTATTTGGCCATTATCGAAAAGCACCAGGCCATAGCCTGGGCCATTCTTGCTATCTTCGTCACTGGTACTACACTATTTTTGAACTACCGCAGACAGCATAGGCTACTCAATATATTGGCCATTACCGAACGCGGTCTATCAATCGGTCGCATGGAAGACGCTGCCTTCGAATCGGTAGATTATCTGATTAACTGGAAAGAGATTATATCGGTCGAAGAACGCGGAAAACTAGACAGCAGTGGTCATTTCAAACAGTGGTTTATCATTAACTCAAGTCTCAATGTATCGTTCAAACTAACAAGCGCCAATGCTTTTCGCTGGCTGTCGCGCGAAGAGATTATTGAGAGCCTGATCAAGTTTGCCCCCGAGGCAAGACTTCAGCTAGCCCTGCCAGATGATTTAGAAACCAGTCATATGCTGCGTTATACCAATCTCTGGTTAGAAACTTTGGATAGCGCCGGCAAACGCAAGAGAACATCCATTCTTGATGGTGGCGATAGCCTGGCCGATAACCTCTACACCATAACCCGGCAACTCGGCGCCGGGGGCCAGGGCCGGGCCTATTTGGCCAAGAAGAATAATGAAAACTCTGAGCACATAGTAGTGCTAAAAGAATACATACTGCCCACCCAAGTTGATGCCAGCGCCAGTGCTAGCAAAGACCAAGAGATACATAAAAGCGAAGCGAATATTTTAGCAAAGCTCAAGCATCCCGGAGTAGTGAAACTACTCGACTGTTTCGAAGAAGATCACCGGGGCTACCTCGTGCTTGAATTCGTAGAAGGAACACCAATTCACGATTTAGTCAGCAACAGAGGGGCATTTTCAGAGGCTGAAGCCAGAGAAATTGCCATTTCACTCTGCCAGGTAATGAGCTATATGCACTCTTTCTCACCAGCAATCATTCATGGCGATCTCACCCCAGAGAATCTGATTCTGAAAAAAGATGGCACAGTCTGTGTCATCGACTTTACTGTCGCTCACTTCTACTCGAAAGAGAGAAAGTCAAAAGTTTGCGGCAAGGAAGGCTATGTGGCACCGGAGCAGTACGCTGGCTATGACTCGCCACAAAGCGATATCTATTCAATTGGTTGCACTCTCTACTTTATGCTCACAGCACTAGACTGCGAGACCTTGACTCAGCCGAGCATTGAGCCTAGCAGTGGCACTCAGTCGCAAGCCGCAATAGTGAGCGCGGTAAGCGAAGGAATGAAGAAAATCCTAGCAAAAGCTACGGCAAAAGATGTAAGCGAGCGCTATATAGACTGTGTCGCTTTAGAGGCAGACCTAATTAGCCTGCGCTAAAGTTTCTCCCAGAGAAACTTTGGGCATTTTACGAAACCTGTGGGATTACCACCAATTGCTGATTGCTTGCCGCCTCACTACACTCTTTATACAACTAAGAGGCAGCAACACCATGATGAGTATGTTCAACCACCCAGCCGATGAAGAAAAACTCTGCCAAGTGCTCAAAGCTTATGTTGAAGAGTGGGGCCCCGAAAATGTTATCGTCTCGGTACCTGAGCACTGGAGCGAATATAGCGCCAACAATCTTGGCCGTGTCCGTCTCGAATTCGCCACCCAGAACACAGTCTCAATTAGAGTGGAATATGACTTTGTTAGATTGAGCTATAACGTTGACTTAGTGGCTGCCTAGTCTTCTCAAAATAAGTTTCTTAGTTACAGAATAATCATGGTAAGAGCAGAGGATGATCTCTGCTCTTTTTGTTACAGCAGAAAAGAAAAAAAACTGCCACTAAATATAGTGACAGCGTCAAATGATAGCTTTAACTGGCATAAAGTTAGCTTTAGCGGGCCAGGCTGAATTCTCTCAAATGTCCCACAGCTTGCTGTGGAGTCATTTGGCCGACGCCAACTAAGCTATGCAAGGCTCTGGCTTTTTGCAGAACCACAGCTGGAATTGGTGAACATTCGTCCCAAACCGATTCAAAGGAAAGTCTATTTTGCAAAGCAGCTTCCATCAAACCCAGCGCCGTTACTTCACTTAGACAATTAGATTGAACCAAGAGGTCTAGTACTTCAAGGATGTCGCGGTTGTTGGCGTAGATAGCAAAACCTAAGGTGCTGTGAGCGAATTTAAGAGATTGGCTGGCCGCGCCAACAGAACCAGTCAGAGTATTCTCCATGCGGGCGTTGCGCACGCGCTGCTGCAATTGCTCTGCACTAATTTGTCCGGTAGTAAGGCGAGCAAGGCCATCAATCAAAATTTTGTACATAGATACTGGCAGACCGCAGCAGCGGTTCAGACTTTGACCAACAGTGAGGCCACGAGCCAAACTATATTGTCTAGCCTGATTAAACTGGTCACGATCAATCAATTGACACGATAGAGCCAATTGTCCCAGTGCACTATCAGAGAAGGCATTGGTTGGGTGCAAATCGAGTTCTTCTAAGACTTGTGTGAAAGGCAAGAAATCGCTCAAGGCGCGATTGAGAGCTTGCACAGCCCATGGCTTAAATAGCCAGCTAGAGCGAATCGCCTGGGCAGCATCAAGAAATGCCCGCCGATCACTGGCTGCCACAAATCCACTTTCATACAAAACATCAATGACCTGACTGTTGCGCATGCTGGCTAATTGAGCCACTTGCGCCAAAACTTCGTTAGAAACAACTTGCGACTGAGCAATTAACTCGAGCATAAGCGACTGGTCAAGATTGACAGCCTGACTATATTGCGGCGCTTGATGAGCATGCTGCTCGCGCTCGTAGTTGAGAGATAAGTTTGTTTCTAGAGCTAAAGTTGCTGTCATTGGGGTGCTAAGCTCGAACTGGTCAGGAATAAAGGGTTATTTTGTAAGACAAAACTTAGTAAGACAAATGCAGTAAAACAAGACGGTCCAACACAAGCAAAGACATAAGGGTGTCTTGTGTAAGGTACCAAATTATTGGTGGCGAAAATCAGTTACTAAATACTTTTACTAATCGGAAATACTCAGTAAATACATTATAGGTTGCTAATTTAGCCAGTCAATGGCGCCCTACGTAGGATTACGCAAAGTATTTTCGCTAATTTTAGTTTTTCTCAGATTTATTCTAACTTCTGCCGGAAGCAGACCTTGCGGGTTCTGTGGTCAATCCAAATCAGCTCATGCTTGAGCTTCGGATATTCAGTGGCAAAGAATAACTTGGTCTGCAGTGATGAATAAGGCTCAAGGGTAAAGAGGAACTCCGAGTCGTCTCCAGGCCCCATACCGACAGGGTACTTATTGCCATTGGTGTCACGCAAATAAAGGTCGATAGCACTGAGTTTGCGATCGCTGTTGTTGTCGATAGTGACGTCCATTCGAATAAAGTGACCATCAAGGCCATCTTTAATAACTTTGGTTTTGCCTACTTCTATAGAAAGGCCATCCAGGTTCATGTTGGCAGCTTTCTTGGTTGGTTCGGATAGGGCTGGCAGCAGCAAATCAGTATCAATAGATAGATTGAGATCATCACCAGGCTCAAGGGTTGCCCGATCGCCTTTCTTCATGATGGCGTGACCAGCTGCTATCAAGGCACCAGCAGCAGCTCCACCAGCAATATTGTAATAGTGACAGGCAGCCGAGCCCCGCATTCCACCAACAATCTGGTAGGCCGCTAAAGCCCCGACAATGGCGCCGCCCGCAGCATTTGCTGCGACCATTCCGGTTCCTTTGGCTACGCCTTTAAGGGTGGTTTTTTTAAAATTATTGGCCTCGGCCGAAAAGGCAAATCTTTTGCCATTTGGTAAAGCTAATTCGGTAAACGAAATCTCTAGCCAGCCTGGTCGCTGCACTCGCCGGGGTGGCTTAACCGACGACACCCGACCCTTAAATACAGTACCGGCGGGAATGACCTTATTGTCTTCGACAAAAATGTCTTCTGAAGTAGCAGCAGTGATGATGTCGCCCACATGAGCGGGATGAAGCTTGCCGTCCATGTCGCGGTCAAGTAAGTGCATGCCTTGTGTGGGCACGGAAGACAGCTTGAGCTTGATGCCAGTGCCTTTGGGCACACAATAGGTAACTTCAGCTTTTAAAAGCGGAGTGGTTGTGCCCTTTTTCACCACTAAATCGTTAGTCTGGCCAGCTTTAGGCAAAGGTTGAATGCGCTGGCGCATGGGGGAGACTTCAGGAGCTTGCCCAGGCAAGATCGGCTCTTGCTCCTTGGTAACATCACCGGGGTTTTCGATGGGACGACTGAGACCTTGTTGGTCCATTAATCGCTGAGCCGAAGCCATAGGAGCCGCCAGCGGACAAATTACTGCCAAACAGGCAACCACCGAGGCATAGCGACGAGACTTATGAAATATAGAGCTGGTATTACTCAATGATTTAGCCTTCTGACAATCGACAGAAGTATAACCTATGACAAGCGATGAGACGTAGGGGCTGAAATCTGTTAAGGTATTAAGGACTAATATTAGGGGCTAAACCCCAGCCTGCCTTTACTACACCGATTTTCAAGAGCTGAAAATGGCGGTTGAACCAACCGAAATCAAGCTAACCAAGGACCGCACCGGCTCACAGCAGAACATTATTGTTCTCAAATATGGCCCGGAACTCCTTAGCGAAATAGCCGCATTGAGCAAGTCTAAACGCTTGTACGATGCCATTCTCATTGATTCAACCTTGTGCGGTTACCTCTTCCCCGCCGAGACCTTAGTAGAAGCTGGCCGCTTAGCTGAAAATCTTCTCGAATTATCAGGCGCTCTAATCTTTCTCAAAACCGATAAAGCCATTGCCATAGTGCGTCAGTCATTAACCGGCCTAATGTCTTTTCACGTTTTCGACAACCATTCAGAGCTATTTGACTATTCACCAACCCTGACAAAATTCATCCAGACAGCCTTGGGTGGAGCAACTTCATTTGTCGAAGAAAGCACAGACCTTTCCCATCAAGTGCTGATGTCGACGGTACCCGTGCTGACAAGCCACGGCCTCGAACAAAAAATCAACATGAACAGCCATCACCGCCGCAATTTG
>JAUPUU010000201.1 GCA_030917395.1 Cyanobacteriota bacterium erpe_2018_sw_21hr_WHONDRS-SW48-000092_B_bin.40 | reverse complement strand
TTTGCTGGTGCAACTGGACCGCTCAAATCTCTGGCAACAGTAGTGTTTGTGGCTAAAGCTGTTGGTTCTATTTTCACTCCGGGAGTGCTTTCTTTCACTACAAGATCGCTGGCTCTGATGACAGGCACACCAGATTTATCAACGGTCTGAGCTGTATTTGTTTGCGCTACTTCAGTGCGAGTTGAGGTCTGCGGAACTGCTTCAAAGCCACTTGCTGACTTGTTGGCGCTGGCTTCTGGTCGAAGCGAAACTTGAGCGACGCTTTGGAAGCCCGAGTTTAATGGGGCCGCGTCGAGGGCGCCTGATGGGGATGCGGCTGCTGCCAGCCTCTTCAATACTGATTCGCCGTTTCGTGCTGCATTAGCATCGTTGCTCAATTGTCGCGCAGCATCGTTGGTTGATAGTACTTGGGCACTGGGATCGTGAGTTATCAGCTCTACATGAGGTAATTTGGTCGGAGAACAACTTGAATCGTTGCTTGAGGTCGAGCCGGCTGTGCAAGAATAGGCGCTGACTTTGGCCCAAGGGTCGCCGCCGTCTTGCTCTTTTTCTGTGTGATCGTTCTCATGCTCTGTTGAATCGAGCGAATGTTTGCGATCGTGCTTAGCCAAGCCATCACCATCAGTGGTGGCTCTTGTTTGATCCATGGTGTTACCCTTGTCTACACGTGCAGCAACACCGAGGCAAATAGTCAATCAACCATTCACTTTCGCAAACCGCTCGTGTATATATTCGATATAGCTATAGGTATTCAACCACTAGGCAAGTTCCCCCAAACCCTTGCAGAGATTAAATTGGCGGCTTTGTAGTGTTGACAACAAAGTGTGTCCGATAAGGTAAAAAGAAACTTGGTTCGCTGAGAATGGAAATGGCACAGAGTTAGGTTTTTAATTTCTAAACCAATTAAGTCGAATCTTGATGCAAAAAAGAAATTTTATTGACTCAGTCCTTCCACAAGATCTTCAAGAGCTTGACGGCTTTTTTGAGAGAGGATAATTTCTTTTAGATTTTCTGTGCGTCTATAGCCTTTGGGATAGGCGAAATCACTCTCTTTGTAGGGGATTTGCTTCCAGGCCGTGAGATTGATATAGCAATTATCGGACGGTTTGCCGCGAAGATTTTTCACTGACATCCACGGGATGTCTTTTTGCAGTTTGGCTTTGCTAATACTTTGAGGTGTTGCTTTTGCTATTGCTTTTTCTGGTCTAAAATTCTTTAGCCCCAGTAGCTTGTCTCTTCCTAAAACAGTAAATTTGGATTTTTTTCTGGCTGTTGTGCTGCTTCTGCTCGAGATCATTGATGAGGGATCAAAGTGATCTATTGGCGCGAGCGGCCGAGTTAAAACAACTTGAGAGCGAAAGAACAAGTGCGCGAGCGACTTCTATTGCGTTGTTTCTTGTCGGCTTTTTTAGTATGTTCTGTTTCCCTCATTGTTTGTATTTGCTCGCTGTAAGCGTTATTTGCAACCGCTATTTGTAAGTTCTGTCGGCGTTGGCTCTGGCCGTGTTGGCGGCAGATTGTGCACTATCTGCTGCGGCTCTGGCTGTGGCATAGTAGCCGCGGGTGGCGGCATCAGCATTGGGCGACTGGGCTTTGTAATAAGCAGCATCAGCTTCGCGACGAGCTTCGGCGGCAGCATAGTAGGCTGTGTCTGCGTTTTGTGAGCGCGAGTAATGATCGCCGTAGTATGAGCTAGAAGCCGCATTGCGGGCCACGCTAGCTTGAGTTTGGGCGCGACTGGCGTTGCCGCTAGCGTCGCCGGAACTCGAGTCAGCTGAATCGCCGAACATAGTTTTGAAAATTCCACCGAAACCAGAGCGTGGCTGCTGCACTGGCTGCTGCATCTGTTGTTGTTCTGGACCGCCATTCATCCACTGGCGAGCGCGGTTGATTTTGGCAAAGGGGCTTTGGTTTGTGGCTTGCATGCTCTGCATTGTCTGGGTCGGATTCATTTGCGGCACAGATCTGCTGGGCTGCCAGTTATTGTTGCCCTGGTTCATGAAAGGGTGTTGCATAACCGGATTCTGGTTGAACGGTGGCGCTTGATATTGCCCGCCGCTTCCTCGCTGGCTTGCCGAGTAGCCTGAGGCTGATTCTACTGAATCAAGCATCTGCTCGAGCTGTTGTGTGCTGTGCTGCGCGTAGACCGGAAGATTGCTGTATAGGCTAAGGCAGGCCAGCGACAATAGTTTCAATTGGTGATTGGCTATTGATTTGGACATCGGTGTGACCATTAACTAACTCTCTAGGAACCAGTATTGTTATTCCACCTAAACCCGATTAATAAAGCTCTTGGGCAAATGCTTGCTTCGCAAGCGTTGAATTGAAGATGAGCTATACGAAGATGAGCTATAATCGAAAAGCCGGGTCGAAGGATTCAGGTTATCACTACCAATGAAGGGGTCGCAGGTTCGAATCCTGCCAATGAGTTTGGCAACAAACTCGCTGTAGCTCAGGGGTAGAGCACTTATACCTGTTCCAAACCTTATCCGGCACCCATTTTGAAATTACAAATCGCTATAGCTGTCTTTTTATTGCTTTAATCAGTTTTTCGTAAGACATAGCTTCTTGATAGGCTTCGCTTCCGGGCTGCAGTTTTTCCATCTTTGATTTGCTTGTATAGCCGTTGAGTATTTCTCCTCTTTGCGTTGCCTGATTGTTGGCATCAAATGAGAATATGCCTGTTGCGGGAAAGCCATCTTTGAAGATGTCCATTGAAATGCCATGCTGTGCGAGCATTTTTGCGGTTTCATCGCTGTTTGGATCCATGTTCAAAATTGTGGCTTTGCCATCCAGCTCCTTGGTCATTTCAGGAAGGGCCTCTGCTTGCTTCTTGTGACAGGGGTCGCAGTTAACTGTCTCAAAGTTAATCACCAGTGGCTTGCCAGTTTTCTTTGCATGTTCTCTAGCTCGGTCGAAGAGATTTTTGTTTCTCTTGTCAAAGTTCGTGTCGTTGCCTTCGCTGCGCTCTTTGTTGAGAGCTTGCTTTTCAGCTTCGCTCATGCCATAAACTGCTGGCTCTTCTTTGTCATTGCTTGAGTTTGGCTTTTCAGCTCTGTCCGAGGGGCTGCTTCCATCGGCTTTGCCCTGGTCTGTCTCGGCAGGTTTATTCTGTGTGGGTTCCTCTGTAAGTTTGAATTGCCCCTGGTGCGAGCCAGTAAAGCTCTTAGCATAACGACTTTGGTCAAGCAAGCTCTCTTTTATATCGCCACCCCAGTGAGTGCTGACGACACGATCGACAACTGGCTTACCGCCTTCGCCGGGCTTGACTGACTGTAGGCTGGTGAAAGCTAAGTCGGAGCCATTAGTGTTTTGTTGAATCCAGTCTTGCCATTTTTTTGCATGAGCTGAATTTGGATTGTTCTTTACCTGCTCGTCGACTTTATCTTTGTCGATAAAGACAAATTGCATACCAGGATTTTGCTCTTTCATCTTGGTCATTTGATCAAGCAATTTCTGCGTATCTTTAGTTGACTGCGAGCCAACAATAAAGGCCACTCCCTGACCCTCAGCCGCTGCTTTCTTCACCGCCTCATGTGCGTTGGTATGGTCGTAACTGGTCAGCTTAGAGACTGACTGATCATAGCTTTCGCGACTAGCAAATTTGTTGTCGCTAGGATAAATGACACGGCCGGACTCGGCGCCTCTGTATGAGTCGGTGCCTCGATTTTGTGAGGCTGATTGGTCATAAATCTGGAAGCCAGGGTCGTGAAAACTACCACGATACTGGTTCTGCATATGATTAAAATACTGGTTGTTTTGCCGCTCTTGAGCTTGGCTATACTGAAAATTTGGATTCACAAACTGTGAATCGAATTGGGGCGTCTCGTATCTTACTGGCCCACAATCTTGACGAGGTCCTCAGCCCATGGTTTTGCCCTCTTGCCGCAGTAACTTCATAGCTACAGATTAGGGCACAATTGTTTCAGACTTGTTGCAGGTTGTGGCTTCTTCTCACTCAAGCTAGCCTATTTACGGGCTGGCTGTGGGAGAACCTGAGAACGCTTGCCCCTTGCGGCAAAGTCGTTTATATGAAAAACCAGGATAAAGGGTATATAGGCTAGGCTGAAAGGTGCAAGTCTATGGATACGAACAAGGCACATTTGTCCTCCAAACTTGACGCGGCAAAGACTCTCGAGGCTGAATTGGCCGAAGTTCAGTTGCAGGAATCTCGTCGTAGCTTTTTGCGCATCGCCATTGATGCTGTCACCG
Organism: Cyanobacteriota bacterium erpe_2018_sw_21hr_WHONDRS-SW48-000092_B_bin.40; assembly: GCA_030917395.1. Lineage (GTDB taxonomy): Bacteria > Cyanobacteriota > Vampirovibrionia > Obscuribacterales > Obscuribacteraceae. The sequence goes on along the minus strand of JAUPUU010000201.1, from coordinate 1,787 downwards.
AGCCCTATCACCAGCAAGCTGCAGCTAAGCAAAATCTTGAACAAGCAGTTCAACAAATCAAAGGGGCAGGCTTCTCTTCTTTTCCTGCTTCTTCGTCTTCGCCTCGAAGTATTGAAATAGCCCGGCAAGCGGCTGAGAAGATAGAGATTGCTCGGGAAAAGGAATTAGATGCCTACAACATTACTTCGGGTGCTGTAAAGACACTTGGTGCCTTTGCACGAGGAAAGTTTGGATTTTTTGTTGCCGGTGCAACCTACGCCCTCGATGAAGTTTCTCAGAATGACTCTATGTTTACTGATGCCGCTTTGGGTTTAGCCAAAGGCCTCACCCTGAGGGGAATTATTGGAAAACTAGGCGCCTCTAGTCAGGCATCTCCAGCTTTGATGTCTTTAAAATTGGGTATCTCTAGCCGAGTTGTTGACCCGTTGCTTACTCGTGCTAATTATCTCAATCAAGAGGGTCAAGTTACTAGTGAGTCGATTGGCCGGGGTTTACTTAGAACTGGCACCAATGCCATAGACCCTATTGCTTTGGCGAGCGATTTAGCCAGCGCCGGTCTGACCCATGGCTTGGTCAAGCTAGCGCCCCAGCAACTGGCCGGTAATACTTTCAAAGCAATGACGACGATGAGTTTTACTCGCGGATATGCTGATGGCTTAACTACTGAAGCTCAAAGTCAATATCATAAGGGTGAACTTTCATTGAATCGTTTGGCCGTTTATCCCATTGCTACGGCCCTTTCGACCTCATTGGCTGCGGCGCCCGGCAATCAGCGTTTGTATGCACACAACTATGCATTGGAAAATGCTGCTGCCATTAGAGAGCGTGAGTTTAAGCTTGTTTCTATCGACCCTGCCGATGTTAAGACTATTGCCAATAGCGGTGGCAAGGTCTCCACTTATTCTATTAAGCCTGTGGCCGAAGGGTTTGTTGCTGGTGAGGCTGAGAAACTTTCTATTGGCAGAGCTAAGGTTCCTACTGATTGGCTGTCGGCTGCAGCAAACGTTTTTCACCGCTCTGCTCCCAAAAGTACGGAGACAGAAATTAGATTTGTTAGTCGCCCTGCTGGCGATGAACATGCACCGTGGCAAATGGTAGTCGATAAAGGTGCTAATTCGCTTTTGCAGGTAATGCAAAAGAACTCTGGTTACTACCATGGCGCAGACGTTGCACCTTATTTGAAAAACTTCAAAGAACCGGTTAGAGCATTTCTTGGTAGTGGCTCTGAAAGTGGTGCCTTCATGCTGTCTAGCGGTGCAGTATTGAAGGTTTCTAATTCACTTACGGGACGAGATTTTTCTGATTGGGGTAAATTGCCTCATGATGCCAAAGCACTGTTTGGTGCAGTGCCAGTAAATAATCAAGATCGGCCCAGGGCTAGTTCGGTCATAGCCCTGTCATTGCAAGAACCACTGCGTACGCCAGTAACTGAAAAACAGGCGGCGGCGTTGCGTGAGCAAATGATGAAGGATGGAGTAATTTTTCACGATTACAACTATCGCCTTATGGGTGATCAGGTTAGTTGGGCCACAGATCAAGTTGGTATCGATGCTCGTGGTAAGGCCGTAATGCTTGATTATGGGGCGCGCCGCTCTCTTAAGTGATTAGTTTTAAGTGATGCGTTTTACGAGACTTCTTTTCTCCTGGTATTTGTTGTTCTACTACTGCTAGTTATATTATAGAATGTAGTAGAAAAAATAAAAGAGAAAAGCGGCAGGGTTTGAGAAAAAGAAAGAGCAAGAAAAGCCTTTTGGGCTCTCCTTGCTCTCCATCACAGCAAGCGCTGG
>JAUPUU010000200.1 GCA_030917395.1 Cyanobacteriota bacterium erpe_2018_sw_21hr_WHONDRS-SW48-000092_B_bin.40 | reverse complement strand
TTGAAACCAGCTGCTAAAGGTACCGGAGTAATCGCCGGTGGTGCTGCACGTGCCATTCTTGAACTTGCTGGTGTTGGTGATGTACTTTCCAAATCACTAGGATCGCGTTCACCACTAAACGTAGCTCGCGCTACCGTTGCTGGTCTCAAAGGTCTGAGAACATTCGAAGATGCTGCACGTCTGCGTGGCGTAAGCATTCGTCAACTGTTTTCATAATTAAGAACCGCAGTTTATGCGGCTCGTACAAATCTAAAGTTCAATTGAGGGGTCGAAATGTTACGGATAACTTTAACGAAGGGTCTCGTCGGTAAGAGAGACGACCAGAAGAAAGTCGTTCGCGCGCTTGGACTACGCAAGTTCAACAGCAGTGTATTGCACGCTGACAGCCCAACCATTCGTGGCATGGTGAACAAAGTTCATCACTTAGTCACAGTGGTTGAAGAGAAAGAAGCTGCTGCTCCTGCAAAAAGCGCCAAGAAAGCTAAGTAATTAGCACCAGTACAGAAATTAAGTACGTTATTTAAGTCAGCCGAGTCGTCAACTAAAACAGTAAGTGACGGCGTGAGGCAAAGGAGAAACGATGGAAATTGATGAAGTAAGACCAGATCAAGGCTCACGTAAGAAGAGAAAAAGAGTAGGTCGCGGCCGCGCTTCCGGACACGGTAAAACTTCTACCCGTGGTCACAATGGTCAAGGTCAGAGATCAGGTGAAGCTAGACGTTTTGGTTTTGAAGGCGGTCAAACACCGTTGTTCAGAAGACTGCCTAAGATTCACAACTTCGATGCAGTGCCAGGACGCGACTGGGTCATCATCAACGTTGATGCTCTAAACGTATTGCCAGCTAACACCGAAGCAACTCCAGATGCTCTTGTTGCTCACGGAGTTATCCGCAAGCACAATGACAGTTTGAGAGTACTTGGCAATGGTGATTTGAAAGTTGCTGTGAAAGTAAGTGCTCACCACTTCTCTCAAGGTGCTATCGATAAGATTCAGGCTGCCGGCGGTTCTTATGAAGTAATTCAACCAGCTGCACCAACCCGTAATCCAAAAAATCGCTAGTAGTGATCTAGTTCAAAATTGCAACGCTCCAGTGGTTCTACCTGCTGGAGCGTTCTAATATTTTGCTATTTTTTACCGCAGCAGCAGAGCTTTGTTAGTAATAGAGCCTACAATTAAGAGTTGAAGAGTTGACGAACAGATCTTGCAAAGCTAACTAAGCCAATTAGGGCTTGCAAAGAGAATAGGGGAACAGAATGTCAGAGAGTGTGAGCAAACGTGGTGCGAAGATAGGGGGACCAGAAGACTGGCTCGCTCTGCTTAGTGCTCCTGGTCTAAAAGAAAGAATCATTTTCACCCTGACTATGATTTTTCTCTATCGCTTAGGTGTGCATGTACCGATTCCAGGGGTTGACCCTGGTGCTTTTACTAAACACCCTGAGCTGGCTCAGAACTTACTTGGCATGATCGACTTGTTCACCGGCGGTGCCTTGAATAAGCTTTCAGTTTTCTCGATGGGTATTGGACCGTTCATCACATCATCTATTGTTATGCAGTTGATGACTGTGGTTATTCCTAAGCTTGAGAATCTGCAGAAAGAACAAGGTGAGCAAGGCCGCCGGCAGCTAGCTCAGATATCTCGTGTAGCCACTGTGTTCTTGGCAATCTTCCAGTCATTCATGTTGGCTCAGTTGTTGTCTCGTATTCCCGGAGTAGTAATTACTCCAGGTCCACTATTCTTGATTAACACCACGATTATCCTGACATCTTGCGCCGTTTTTATCATGTGGATGGGCGAACTGATTACTGAGCGTGGTGTCGGCAACGGTGCTTCACTTTTGATCTTCCTTGGTATTGCCGCTCGTATGCCGGTCATGATCAAAAATACTGTCGAATCAGTACAAACAGGACAAGCTCCTGTGTGGGGCGTCACGGCCCTAGTTATCTTCTTCCTTTTAGTGGTGGCTTTTATCGTTCGCTTGCAGCAGGGTGTGCGCAAGGTAATGGTAATGGGCTCCAGACGAAATGTTGGCAGGCAGATATTTGCCGCTCCTGAAGACTATATGTATTTGCCTGTTAACCCCTCAGGGGTTATGGCGATCATCTTTGCTTCTTCGCTTTTGATGTTCCCCTCGACCATCATGCAGTTCCTCGCCCAGCAGAAAACCGATCCCGGTCAGGTGCTCTACAACGTCATCAAAGATATTCCTGGAATTGGTGCTGCTTTTGTTAGTCTGTGTCAGCAAACTTGGGCCAAAGACACCTGGGGCTTCCTCGCTCAAGAGGGCGCTAATGCCTTCTCTTATTATCGTTGGGAGCATTCGCTGGTTTACTTTGTCTTGATTCTATTCTTTGCTTTCTTCTATTCCTCAATCATCTTGCCCGTGCGCGACATGTCCGAGAATTTGAGAAGAAGTGGCCGCGCTATTCAAGGCGTTCGTCCTGGTCGGCCTACTGCCGATTTCTTAGAAAAGACCCTCAATCGTTTGACTTTCATTGGTGCTGCTTCGGTGGCTGTCATTGCTATTGCCCCGATTCACATCGAGCAGTGGACACAGGTGACTACATTGCAGGGCCTCGGTAGTACATCTCTAATTATTCTGGTTGGTGTCGCCATCGACACCCAGCGCCAGATTCTTACCCATGCGCTTTCTTCTAAGTATCAAGCGCGTGGCTTATTCAAATCTCAAGACAAGAAGGAAATCTAAATGCGCATTTTGTTTTTAGGCGCTCCTGGAGCTGGTAAAGGTACGCAATGCAAGAAACTTTCGACTAAGTTTTCATTGCTGCATTTGTCATCCGGAGACCTTTTGCGTGAGGCTGTGAAAAACAGTACCAAAGCCGGTCTCGCTGCAAAAGAATATATGGATAAAGGGCAGTTGGTGCCTGACCAAGTTTTGATCGATCTATTTCGGGAAAAGCTCAGTCAGCCTGAAAGCGCTAAGGGCTTCATTCTTGATGGCTTCCCTCGTAACCGAGCCCAGGCTGAAAGCTTGGATGTTCTTTTGGCCGAACTGAAAGCATCGCTCGATGTAGTGATTGACTTGCAAACCAGCGATTCGATTCTAGAAGAGCGTATTACTGGCCGTCGCGTTTGCCCTAACAAGGCTTGTAATGCGGTCTATCACGTCAAATTTTCACCAGCTAAAAAAGATGGCATTTGCGATCTTTGCGGCACCGAGCTTTCGCACCGCTCTGATGATAAGCCCGAGCTCGTGAAGCAACGTCTCAGCGTTTATCACGAACTTACTGCACCCTTAATTGATTACTACGGTAGTAAAGGGATAGTATCAGCCGTTAATGGCGAGGGCGAGCAAGAAGTAATTTTTGCCGATATTTTGAAAGCCCTGCAGTCAAAGGTATCCAGTTAGACAATGATATTAACTAAAGAAGAAGATATCGAACTTATTCGTGAGGCTGGTCGCCTTGCTGGTGCGGTGCTTGAAATGATTTCAAGAGCGGCAGTCCCAGGCATAACCACTTATGAGCTCGATCAAATGGCAGAGAAGGCCATTACCGATGCTGGCCACATTCCCACATTCAAAGGCTACCGGGGTTTCCCGGCGACGGTTTGCGCCTCGGTCAATGAAGAAGTGGTACATGGCATTCCCAGTAAGAAGAAAGTGCTTAAAGATGGCGATATTTTAAGCCTTGATATTGGCGTTTCTGTGCGACGCATGGTCGACGGCAAGCCTTTCAACTTCATTGGCGATACTGCCATAACCGTGCCAATCGGAACTGTAACGAAAGCCGTACAAAACCTTTTGGATGCTACTCAACGTTCTTTGTATGAAGCCATAAAAGTAGCGAAAGCCGGTGCTACTCTCGATCAAATCGGTGGCGCTGTAGAAGATGTTGGCAAAGAAGGCGCTTACGGCATCGTGCGAGATTACGGCGGACACGGCATTGGGCCTGACTACCATGAAGATCCATTCATCTTCAACTATCGCACCGGTAGCAAGACCAAGTTGAAACCTGGTATGGTAATAGCGATTGAACCGATGTTCAATCAGGGCGGCGACAAGGTTCGCACCAAACCAGATGGCTGGACTGTTGTAACACAAGATTACAGACCATCGGCCCATTTTGAGCATTCTTTGCTCATCACTGATGGTGACGCTGAAATACTTACTAAGCGTCCCAACGAGGTAGTTGGATGACTAAACAGGGCGTAATAGAATTCGAGGGTACCATCCGGGAATCCTTGCCCAATGCCATGTTTCGGGTAGAGCTGGACAATGGACACAAAGTTCTGGCTCACATATCAGGCAAGATTCGGAAGAACTTTATTAAGATACTTCCAGGCGATCGCGTTCGTGTAGAGCTCACTCCGTATGACCTCACGCGCGGAAGAATCACATACCGAATCAAAGATTGATTGATTTGTGGTGATTTGAGGTACAATGGGACGTTTGTCTGAAGGGCACTTGTTTTGCATGTAAATGCGGGCAGGTAACGTCTTCGGTGAAATAAGCTTAGCGTCGTTTCATACACAACAAGTAAATAAGGGATGCGGTGAAAGCCGCTCAGAGAGCTGAATTATGAAAGTTAGAGCGTCAGTAAAGAAGATTTGTGAGAAGTGCAAAGTGATACGCCGTAAAGGTCGCGTCGCTGTTATTTGTGAAAATCCAAAGCACAAACAACGCCAAGGTTAAGAAGTGACAAGTTAACTCTTGTTAGGATATTAGACGCATATATTGCGCTACTTTGATACCTTGAGTGCTTGCCTCTTATTGCAAGAAGTTGTTCGCGTGAAAGTTTTGAGTATTTGTTTTACGTATCTGTTTTAAGTATCTGTTTGAGGTTAAAGGACAAATGGCCCGTATTGCCGGTGTAGACCTGCCGAGAAACAAGAGAGCGCCAATCGCGCTTACTTATATCCACGGCATTGGCAGAACAACTGCCGCCAAAATCTGTAAGAAAGTAGGCATTCCTGATTCGAAGCGCGTACAAGACATGACTGAAGAAGAAGTCGGTCGCGTTCGTGAAGAGATTGAGAAGAGCGGAAATTACCAGGTCGAAGGCGATCTAAGACGGGTCGAAGGTCTTAACGTTAAGCGTTTGATTGAAATCAATTGCTTCCGTGGCCAAAGACACAGAAGAGGCCTGCCCACTCGTGGTCAGCGCACTAAAACGAATGCTAGAACTCGTCGCGGTCGCAAGCGCGTTACCGTAGCCGGTAAGAAGCAAGCTCCCGGTAAGTAAACCTAGGTAATAAATCTAGGCAGCAAATCATTAAGTAGTAAGAGCATTAACTAAAGGATAGAAGCAGGAAAGCTATGGCTAAGTCACCGAAGGCTAGAACTAAGAAAAAAGAACGTCGTTATGTACTGCAAGGCATCGTTCACATTTCAAGTACCTTCAATAACACCATCGTCACTTCTACTGACCCACAAGGTCAGGTGATCGCTTGGGGTTCTGCTGGTACAGCGGGCTTCAAGGGCGCTAAGAAGGGCACTCCCTTCGCCGCTCAACAAGCTGCTGAATCTGTGGCCAAGCGTTCCATGGACCAGGGCATGAGACAGGTTGAAGTATTAGTTAAAGGGCCTGGAGCCGGCCGCGAAACTGCAATCCGTGCTTTACAGAGTTCCGGTCTAGAAATCACTTTGATCAAAGACGTCACACCAATTCCCCACAATGGTTGCCGTCCACCGAAGCGCAGAAGAGTCTAGTCACTGACCTTTTAAGCGTTATTACTGCCACCAGAAGCCCTCATAGTTGAGTACTATTCAAATTAATGAACACATCAATCGATACTAGAAGCTTCGCCGACAGCCACTTTCGTCACGGAGATAATATGGAACCTTTAAGAATCAAGTGCCTTGAGAACAAGACCGGAGCTGATGGCTCTATATACGGTAAGTTCGTCATTGAACCATTGGAAAAAGGTTATGGCACCACCCTTGGTAACGCCGTGAGAAGAGTATTGCTCTCTTCTCTCGATGGTTCTGCCGTTACTGCTGTCAGAATCGAAGGCATTACTCACGAATTCACCACCGTTCCTGGCGTTGTTGAAGACGTGATCGACATCATGCTTAATCTTAAGGGCTTGGTCGTAAAGACTTTCAGCAACGAACCACAATATTTGCATCTCGATATCGATAGATCTGGTGCTGTCACCGGACGCGACATCATGTGCCCAGCCGACGCTACTATCATCAACCCCGATTGGCAGCTTTGCACATTGGCAGAGGGTGGTCGCATTCGTGCTGAAATCACTGTTGAGCGTGGCAGAGGCTATGTGCCTGCTGACTCACACAGCCACTACAAACAAGCTATCGACGTTCTTCCTATCGATGCTGTTTTCATGCCTATCCGCAAAGTAAGCTACAACGTTGAGCCTACTCGCGTCGGCGAATCAACTGATTTTGACAAGTTGACCATTGAACTTTGGTCCAATGGTTCAATGGATGCTACCGAAGCAATTTCTCAAGCTGCCCGTCAGATTATTGAGCACTTGCTACCGATAGCTGAATTGTCCGGTAAGCCAATGGTGCCGGCAGCTACTCAGCCTCAACAGCAAGACGGCAAACATAGCTCCATCTCTATCGAAGAGCTTGAGCTTTCGGTTAGAGCCTACAACTGCTTGAAGAGAGCCAATATCAATTCACTCGGCGAGCTTCTCAAATTGTCTTACGACGATCTGATGAATATCAAAAACTTCGGTAAGAAGTCAGCTGACGAAGTGATTGAACGTCTTCGCCAATTCGGCCTCACCTTGGCCGATACACCGAAAGACAAATAAGTTAAAGCCCGTTAAAAGATAGCCCAAAAGTACAAGATTAGAAGGAACTGTTATGCGTCACAGAGTACCCGGCCACCAACTAGGCCGCCCCGCCGACCAAAGAAAAGCGGTATTGCGCGCACTAGCTACCGAGCTTCTTCGTCACGATGAGATCGAAACTACCCTTGCTAAGGCAAAGGCAGTTCGCTCCCACGCTGAGAAGATCATCACCAAAGGTAAGCACGGTCAGGTAGGCGATTACAAAGCTCTTCACGAGAAGGCTAAAAACGGCGATAAAGAAGCCGCTAAAGAAGTAGCTCGTGTTGTGCACTTGCGTCGTCAGGTGTCTAGCTATCTTTACGACAAAGAAGTAGTGAGAAAGGTATTCGACAATATCGCTCCTCGCTATAAAGATCGTCAAGGTGGTTACACCCGCATTATCAAAATTGGACCTCGCCGCGGAGACAACTCCGAAATGGCGATCATCCAACTGGTCTAGACATAGATTCTGTAGGCATTATCTAAGTGCCACGCATCGCCCTCCTGCTTGAGTATTCCGGGAAGAATTTCCACGGCTCTCAATTCCAGGGGGGCGTTCGCACTGTTCAGCATGAATTAGAAAAGGCTGTTAGTGTTTTGGCCAAAGTTGATATGCGAGTGCATATGAGCGGACGCACCGATACTGGTGTCAATGCTGGCGGCCAGGTGGCTCATTTTGATTTTCCTTTTGCCCTCCCTGATGAGCAGCTCGATTTGCATCAGATGGCCTGGAGTTTGAACGGAATTTTGCCCAGAGATATTTCGGTGGTGGATTTGCAGGTGGTTCCGGAAACATTTCATGCTCGTTACAGTGCGACAAAAAGACAATATGTTTATCGAATCTTGAACCGTTCGCAAAGATCTGCCTTGTTAAAAGATACTCACCTCCACGTGCGTCAGCCGCTAAGCTTGAAACCCATGCAGGACGGGGCTTCTCGCCTTTTGGGTCAACACGATTTCAGTGCTTTTCGCTCCTCTACCACCTCCAATGCCAACCCATCTTGCCTGATTTACCGTGCTGAATTGTTGAATTTACGTGAAGGGGAGCTGGAGTTCTGGATAGCGGCCGATCACTTCGTGTACAATATGGTCCGCATTATTGTCGGAACCCTACTAGAAATAGGGCTCGGCAAAAGGGACGCGGAGAGTGTTTCTCAGGCTCTTGAGAAAAGAGATCGAGAGCTCGCCGGCCCTAACGCTCCCCCTTGGGGTTTGACGTTGGATTCGGTCCATTACCCCGAAGCCTTCAGGCTGTGGGAGCAAAAGTTCCAGGAGATTTTAAAGTGAAGACTTATTGCCCGAAACCAGAAGAAGTAACCAGAGAATGGTTGGTAGTCGATGCCGAAGGTAAAACTTTGGGTCGTGTTGCCAGTGAAGTTGCCAATGTACTCAGAGGCAAGCACAAACCTGAATACACCCCTCACGTTGATTGCGGCGACTTCGTCGTTGTAGTTAATGCCGAGAAGATTCAAGTCTCCGGTAAAAAAGAAGTTCAAAAGATGTATAGACACCACTCTGGTTTCCCAGGTGGTTTCAAGGAAGAAAGCCTTGCTCACTTGAGAGCAAGACGGCCTATCGCCATCCTTGAGAAAGCTATCCGTGGCATGATGCCCCACAACAAATTGGGCGATCGCCAGTTCACCAAGTTGAAAGTCTATGTCGGCGCTGAGCATCCACACATTGCTCAAAAGCCTGCTGACTTGAAGCTTCCTGAACACGTTCACGCTAGCTAATTAGCGACCGGTAGACAAAATTCAGAACATTCGAAGATATATACATAGGAAAAAGAGTTCCACATGACTAGCGTTATTCAGTACATCGGCACAGGACGAAGAAAGTGCGCCACAGCCAGAGTTCGTTTGATCCCTGGTACCGGTACGGTCACTATTAATGGCCGCACTATGGAAGATTACATTGGTGGTCGCCCCGGTCTAGCTAAAGAAATTTATGCTGGTTTTGAAGCGGCAGACGCCATGGGCAGATTTGATGTCATGGTTTTGGTCCGCGGTGGTGGTATTGCTGGTCAAGTCGGTGCTATTCGCCACGGTATCGCTCGGGCTTTATCTGAGGCTGCTCCGCAAAATCGTCCGACCCTGCGTGCTGAAGGTCTGCTTACTCGCGACCCACGTATCAAAGAGCGGAAGAAAGCTGGTCGTAAGAGAGCTCGTAAACGGTTCCAATTCTCGAAGCGTTAAATTGTCGGAGCTTATGCTCCTGCAGATTGCAGCTTAATTCAAAACATCAAAACGGCCAGCAATGGCCGTTTTTTTATTGCCAAAAAAAAATGGCAGTTTTTAGACTCTGCCATTTTCAGATTACTCCGGCTACTCGGAGCTATTCTTGGACTGTTTGGTCGCTAACTTCGCTCTCAGCTTCTACCATGGCAGAACTGGGCTTGATCATCTCAGTGTCTTTGCCGCCGACAATGCCCTGGGCTCTGAATTTATTTTGAAAGCGAAAGAGGGCGATAAAGGCGGAAAGAGCTATGGCAACGGTTAGGACTATGAAGCCCCAGCCAGCTGGTTCTTGATAGTTGTAAAGCAAAAAGGCGCCGGCGGAGAAGCTGACGCAGGATAGAAATAGCGAAAGTGGAATATAGAGGGCGCTAATTGACTGCCAGACCTCAGCTTTCTCGGCTGCTAGTTCGGCTGCCTGACGTTGTTTTTTTGCGGCAATTTGTTCGGCGGTCAATGAAACTTTAGGCTCTTGGCCGTCAAGTTTGCGCTCTTCCACTAGCTCACCTGTACTCATAATGCTCCTCATGCGCTCACTATTTAGTGGCTGCTTGACTATATATTAGCATCAGCTCTGCTTCCCTTTCCTTATTGCTTCCTCAGGCTTTCTTTGGCTTAGTCTTACGGGCTCACAACCATTAAAAGAATTTGCCTGGGATGATACACTGGTGACGATGTCAAAGTTTCCGACTAAGTCTAAAAGCCGATCCGAGATAGAAAAACTGTGCCCGCAATGCCGTCGACCGGTAAATATGCGGATGGGTTTTTGCTTGGATTGTGGCGACTTTGTCGATTCGTCTAAGACTTTGTCTAGAAGCGGTCGTCAGCGAGCTGTAGAGGCGCCTCAGGCGCGCCGGGTACTACGTGGCTCACCGCTGAAGGCACCAGTGCTTCTTATCGGTGGTTTACTTGCCACCATTTTGCTTGGCTTGTTCGCCCTTACGGTTTATGAATGCTGCAGTAGCTTTGATGCCAGTCATAAAGATTTGGTCAGGCTGGCTGAGAGCTATTTGGCCAAAGGTGATGAAGCCAATGCAGTCAGCGTACTCGAGCGCAGCCTCTTAGAAGAAAAGAGGCCGAAGCAAGAGCAACGGCAAGTTTTGCTCGATCGTGCCCTTTTTGCCCTGGCCGCTAAAATGGTTAGTCAGGGTAAGTATCGCGACGCCGTTACCTGCTATTCCCGTATTTCGCCTGGCTTTGAGCATCATGATGAAGTGCTGAAGCTCATTGCCGAGTATTCCGATAAGGCTCTGCCGGTTATATTTGGCGCTGCTGCAGGCAGTGCTGACACTGCTGACACTGTAGATAAGGGACGGGAAGTTAGTCCTGTCGGTATCTTGATGCATCAGGCCAGTGGTGCTAAAAGTGAAAGTATGAGTCGACTTGAGAAAGCCGTTATGACCGTGGTGCCTTCGTCTAGTTCGAGCTCTAGTTCTAGCTCTGGGCCTACAGGTAAGGTCTCGAGTAAAGCAGTTGATAAATCAGGGCTAGCACCAGCGCTAATTGCACCAGAGCCTAAACAAGAATCTAAACCAGCAGCCAAACCTCAGAGCCTAGCTCCCTCGTTGCCGTCCCTCACTCAGTCTAGTTCTGAAAAGGGTATAGCTCGCTACAATGAACTTTTGGCCGATTATTTCGTTCGCCATAGCGGCAGTGCGGCCGAGCCGCCTTCGTACGAAGAATGGGTTAAGTCTGGAACGAAAGATTTTTAAATGACCAAGAAGCCTTCGCCTGGACCACATACTACTAATAGTGCTATTGCCGTCGAGTTCAGTGCCGACCAACACTGGGTAGGGCGCAAAGCGGTACTAATTTTTTGTTCGATTCTCTTTCTATTATGTCTGGCTGCTCATGCTGCCTCTATCTGGAATGGTTTTACTCTAAGCGATTATTTTCAGGTTCAACCGTTGCGTGGCATTGAACCAAAAAAATGGAATGAATACTGGATTCAGTTATTCGCTGATGGTTTTCTTCATCCTTTTTCTGCACCAATAACTACTGCCTCCATTGCCGTTGACTTTCAGTCCGCTGGCTTTAATCCGGCTCTATACCATGCGGTGAATGTTCTGCTTCACGTTGGCTGTGTCATAAGCTCATTCTTCTTGCTTAGTCGCCTAACTGCATACTTTAGGGCGGGGCGTAAATATATCGCTGCTAGTAATTACCCCCTTCTTGTTCCTTTTCTTGCCTCTGCACTACTGGCGGTGCATCCTATAGCTAGTGATTCTGTCGCTCATATTATGAGTCGAGGCAGTCTGCTTACATTCTTGTCCTTCTCCCTGGCACTGAATGTATTTCTCACCGGGTTTATGGCCAAGTCAGTGGGGCGAGGTGTGTTTGGCTACTTGGCGGCTTATCTCTGTGTTGCCTTTTCCGTTTTTACTTCCTGTCAGGCTATTACTATTCCGCTTTCAATGATTGTCCTTGGTTTGCTCTTAAAGCCTGCCAATGATGGCAATGAAGGTTGCTATTCTTGGCAGGACTGGCTCTACGAAAGAGCTTGGGAGTTTGGTGCTCTGATAGCTACCACCGTCGGATTGCCCTTCTTGTTTTTGTTCAAGAGCACTTTGCCTGTGGGAAATGGTCTGGGCTTGCCTCTTTTGCCTGAGCAAGTCTATTTCGCCAGCCAATTTAAAGTTCTAGCTTTGTACTACCTGCGCATTTTTATTCTGCCAGTTGGCCTTACCATTGCTCCGATTTTTGCTATCGCCAGCGGCTACGGTGATCCTGGTGCCTTAGCTGGAATGGCTGTTGTCGCCATTACTTTGGGCTTAATGGTGAAGTTTAAAAGCCAGCCTATGACGCTTTTTGGACTGTATTTATTTCTTATTGGCTTACTGCCGCAGGCGCTGGTCGTACAGCCAGAATATGCATCGGCTGAGCGCTTCTACATGTCGTGCTTTGGTCTTTGTCTTGTCGCCGCTGACTTATTTGCTCCACCGCTAGCAGGGATGCTGCAGCAAGGTGGTCGTAAATTAATAGGGGTGGCGGTTAAGCCACTGTTGCTTGTTTCGCTTGCCTTGTTAACTCTTGTTGGTCTCTCTAACTGGCGCGATCGTGCTTATTCTAGTAATAGTGCACTTTTGCGCGGTGCCCTGAGGCTTGAAGCAAATGATTCGAAGCTAAGGGCTTTGCTGGCATTTTTGCTCACCATAGATGGTGGCGCCAATATTGATCGTGGCAACATTGAAGCTTTGCGAGCCCTGAAGCAAGACGAGAAATTGCCCTTGGCTCTTATGGCGCAAGCAAGCTATCAAAGTATTCAGAAAATGAATTCTGAGGCAGCTAATTTGTATGCCGCCGCTCTAAAGTTGGCTGAAGAACAAAGGCTTTCTTCTGAAATTATTCTTTCTGCAAAAGCTGGTTTGGTCTTGGCCATGGCTGAGCAAGAAACAATTACTAATCCTTCGTACATGCGAGACCTGGCCAAAAGCGCGCTTACTCTTTATCCCGCTAAGGCCAAGTTGCATTTGGCACTTGGTAAAGCTTATTTGGCTGAGAACAAACCTGAATCAGCCGAGCTTGCTTGCCGCCAGTTTGACCGGGGTCGTATTTTTGACCGCAATGACGTTGCTTTCACCGAACCCTATGTGCGAGCCGCTCTTAACACTGGCTATCCCTTCCGTTTCGAAGTAGCTCATGGCGCTGCGCGCACAGGATTTAAAATTACGAACTCTCCCAATGCCGCGTTATTGTGGGCTCGGGCATGCTTAGAAACCGGTCGAATTCGTAAAGGTATTGCCCTGATCAATCAATACTTTGGCCGATCACCAGAACCTACTGCTGAGGCCTATAAAATTGCATCTGGCCTAGCTAAGCAATCCGGCGATCAGTCTGCTGCTGCAGCCTATCTGTCCCTGGCAAAGAAGATCGATCCAGAGATTGATAAGCATGTACATCTATTTTTGATTGTGCCGCCTAAGCCCAGCGGGGAAGACAATCAGGGGCCGAGCAAACTAGGTAAGTGATAAGGCCTATTTCTATCTAGGGTAAATCCGCTTGATAACCCTGGCGAAATCTTCAGAATAGAAAGCCTCAGTCGGCTTGGCTTAGACAGGAACTTACTAATGAACCTACCAAATACTGGAGCTTTGAGCTCGGTTGCTTTTTTGCGCCCATATCTAAGAAGGATTGTGGTTGCTATCAGTATTGTCTTATGCCTTGGCTCAGTTGTTTCAATGCTGCATGACATTGAATACACAGGCCAGGATGTTTCGGTCAGAGGACTGCGCATTTTTACGTGGCTGAAGCTGCTAGTACCGAAGAGTATGTACGTCCAAAAAGAACTGAAGTTACCACGGCCAGAAAGTGTTCTTTTTACTCGCGGTCTAGAATCTCTTAGACCCGAGTTTATCGAACAAGGTTCGGTCTATGATTGTCGCTTTCTTGCCACTGTGGCTTCGCTATGTGCCAGTGAAAGTAGCCGCCGCCAGTTGTTCTCTTCTATTAAGGCTGGCAGCGATGGTAGCTATAGCGTCTATTTCCCTGGTATTAAGGAGACAGTGACAGTCTCAAAACTTAGTCCTTATGAGCTTCTACTCTATGCTAAAGCCAAAGACGGAGATTGTCTTAGTACCGGAGTCTGGCTGCCCGTGCTTGAGAAAGCTTATGGACAATATCGCAACGAGCACCAGAATTTCTTTGATCAGACTCGCCGTTTTTGCAAGCATGCCATATTAGAGGGTCGTTTTACTGCTAACTCTGAACTACCAGGCTTTGCTGCTGCCTATGGTGCCACCGATGACCAGGCTGCGGTCTTACTTGGTTGTAGGCCTCTCACCGAATATAAAACACTTTCTTTTGAGTGCGGAGAGTTCGGTTTTGGCAAGGGCTACGTCACTTTAAGGCAGTTGAGTAGCTGGTTTAATCGTGCTCAAGTTAGTCGCGATTTTGTCGCTGAACAAGACAGCGCTTTGCGAAAATGCAGTCAGAGGCGACTATTGGGTATTGCCACCACTGAGTTAAATGGCAACTGTCAGGCTTACGGACTGATGCCTGGTCATGCCTATGGTCTATTGGCCTACAGCCCAGATAAGCGTGCCATCAAACTGAAGGATCCATTCGGTCGGGGTGACCTGCGCCGAGCCGATTCAAAAAAAGCTCTTGACGGTGTGGATGACGGTATATTCGAAATCGGCTTGAGCGATTTCAATTTACTTTTCTCGCACCTTAGATTGGCTGAGTAAAGTCAGCTTACCAGCCTGAAATCTTGGTCTTGAGGTCAGCAAGGCTGTTAACTGGTTTTTCACAGGTAAAGTTTTGGCAGATATAAACAGTGGTTTTTTGATCTATTGCTGTCTTGTCTTTGAGAAATTCTAGTTCTGCCTTAGCGCTTGCCACTGCCACCACTTTGTTTGGGTAGTATTTCTGATGCAAGGCAAAGAGCATCTCGCCTTGTCCGTCTTGGTTTGGAGCGAGAGCTATTGCCACTTCTGGGCCATTAAACAGATACATGTCGAGACAGCTGAGCAAATTGGCAAACTGATCAGGCATGCGACTAAGGTGGGGTCCGTAAAGACCAAATATTTCTTCGACTAATGTCAGATACTCTGCTTTACCAGTCAATTTATAGAGTTTCAGCAAAACGTTGGTGGCTACTGATGTGCCAGAGGGCACTGAGCCATCATAGTGACTGCGTGGTCGCACCACTAGCTCTTCGTGATCGCAAGCGGTGAAGAATAAGCCGCCTTCTTCTTCATCTCTGAAGTACTTGATCATCGATTGCGCCAGTTGTTCGGCAGTGTTCAGCCATTTTGCATCACCGTCAACGCTGGCCAGGTTGAGTAGAGCCTCAATGAAATAAGCGTAGTCATCAAGGCAACCTTGTAGTTTGACTATGCCTTGGCTATCTGTGGCATTGACTGGCATGCCCCAGACTCGCATGAGGCGGTCATCAACTTTGAGGTTGTCTAAGATGAAGTTAGCTGCTTTCAGTGCCGCTTGCAGGTATTCTGGCTTGGCAGTGGCCTTATAGCCTTTAATAAAGGCCGTAATCATCAAGCTATTCCAACTGGTAAGCACCTTCTCGTCGCGAGTTGGGCGAATGCGTTGGGCGCGCTCTGCCATCAGTTTTGCCGAAGCACTTTCGATGCGCTGCCAGAGTTTGTCTAAGGGGGTGGTGAACTGGCGTGAAAGCTCTTCTGGTGATTTGCTCAGATGCAAGATTGATGTTTTATGTTCAAAATTACCACGCTCACTAACACCAAATACTTGGTTGAACCAGGTACCTTCTTCTTCGCCTAAAACTGCTGTAATTTGCTCGGGGCGCCAGACATAGAACTTGCCTTCTTCGCCTTCTGAGTCTGCATCTAAGCTTGAATAGAATGCTCCTTGATTAGTTGTCAGCTCACGGCTGACAAAATTTAAAATTCCTTCTGCCACTCTCAACCAGTATTCCCGTCCGGTCAATAAATAGCCGTCAATATATGTCTTAGCCAAGAGGGCGTTGTCGTAGAGCATTTTTTCGAAGTGCGGTACTAACCAGTGGCGGTCTACCGAATATCGGGCAAAACCACCACCAATTTGATCGTAAATGCCGCCATAGGCCATTTTGTCTAGAGTGATTTGGACGACATCGAGGCACTCCTCTTTGCGGCTGTCACTGAACGTAGATGATTTAGCGCAGGCCCGCATGGCCAAGTCTAGACTCATCGAATGGGGGAATTTTGGCGCACCACCAAAGCCACCATGATCGCGGTCAAAATTGCGCTGGATCTTTTCGAGGGCGGCATTAATGGTGTTGGTGTTTACCACAGCAGCGAAGCCAGTCTTCTCGTTGTCGTCGCTCTTGTCTGACTTGATGCGCTCCATAAGCTTGAGATGATTTGCTAGCTCTGAAGCGCTGTCGAGAATCTGGGCATTGCTTGTCTTCCATGCCGCGGCTACATTTTTCAGAACTTTTTTAAAGCCTGGTAGACCGTGGTGATCATTCACGGGAAAGTAAGTGCCACCAAAAAATGGCTGGCAATCTGGTGTAAGAAATACAGTCATCGGCCAACCACCATGGCCGGTCATGAGCTGAATGGCTTTCATGTAGATTTCGTCTAGGTCTGTTCTTTCTTCGCGATCAACTTTAATGTTGACGAACAGTTCATTCATTAAGTCGGCAGTCTCTTGATCTTCAAAAGACTCGTGGGCCATAACATGACACCAGTGGCAGGCGGCATAGCCAATAGAAAGTAAAATTGGCTTATTCTCTTGCTTGGCTAGCTTCAGTGCTTCTTCGCCCCAGGGATACCAGTCTACCGGATTCTGGCAGTGTTGCTGTAAGTAGGTGCTGGTCTCGTTGGCCAGACGGTTTGGGACGCTTTTGACGTTAGGGCTGTTATCTTGCTTCTTAGTCACAGAACATCCTCTTTTACTAGTTCTTGTTTGCTGGCAATAATGCGCCCGTAGGCTTCTTCTGTGGCTGCGACGGTTTTATCCCAGCTTATAGTCTGAGCCGATTGACGCGCTTGCTTTGATAATTTTTTGTAGAGTTCAGTGTTGCTCATAAGCTTAGCCATGAGGTCAGCAAGCTCAGGGGCGCTGAGATGGTTCTGCAAGATTATGGCGTCATTGTTGTCGCTTAAGACTTCGCTGACTCCACAGACCTGGCTGACGATTGGTACTAGACCGTATTGCATAGCCTGAATCGGAGCCATACCAAAGGGCTCGATTTTTGATGGTAGAACCAGAGCTTTGGCTTTAGCAAAGACCTTGGCCATATCTTTTTGATAGCCAAGAAATTCGACATTTGAGCTGATGCCCAGGTTGATCATGTCAAATTTTTGCAGCGGTTTTTCTTTCAGACCGGCGATCAGAAGGCGAAAATCGAGTTTTCTTTTCTTTAGTATTGAGCAAGCTTTGAAGAGTGTATCGAGACCTTTTTTGCGCATGCCTTTGCCGACAAAAAGGAAGGTAAATGGCCCACCTTCTTCACTGCTCTCTTCTACTGCTTGCAGCTCTTGGGCTAAGCTGGCACCGGGTGGAGCAATGGCAAAGGGAGCCGATTGCTCAAGCTTATAGGTATTGTAGAAATCGTCTTTCATCACCGTGGCAACAAATATGCGCATAAGTGATTTTTGACATAGTTCGAGGTCATATTTATGGCGTAGCTTATAAGCTTTAGCTGTGGCCATTTTGAAGTTATTGAGCAGCTTTTCCAAGGGATAACCAACTAGCGATAAGCGGCCGGCTGTGTGGTTATGAAAAGTGACAGCATCTAATTGTGCACAATTGAGGGGGAAGTGTTGTGAATGAACAATGTCGAAAGGGCCGAATTTGTCTACGGCTGCTGACGCAACTTGCCTGTAGTGCTCTATTTTCTGCCATTTGTTGCTGCCTTTTTTTGCCCCGGCGAATTTGTACACAACTAAGTTAGGGTGGCTGAGATTGCTCTCGTCAATTTCGCAAATCACAGTGACTTTGTGACCGCATTTAAGTAGCCCTTCAATTAGCTTCAGGGCATAGAGCTCAAGCCCACCCTGACTAGAGAAAAGTCGCAATACCAGGGCGATATGAAGCTTGGCGCTCATCGTCAATTTAAACCTAAGTTAGCGTTGCTAGCAGACCATCGTACAGGTGCATGTTAGCGTTTAGTACACCGGTTAAGCCAAACTCAACCGCTTCAAAGCTTTGATTGTGATTGAGAAAATAGAGAGCCAGAGCAATTGAGTCGCCAGAATGCTCCTCTTCTACTCTGACGTGATCAAACCAAATGTGGTCTTGCAGCGAGAATTGTTGAAAGGCAATTTGCAGAGCTTTGAATTCTTCAACTGCCATCAGCTCGGTGGCCGTAATGGCACCAGCAGCAATGGCAGCTTTAGAAAGAGAGCGCGTCTGCTCTTTCACCTGAGGAGAATGCTTAGTCGTGTGTTGTTCGATAGGAAAATAAAGTGGTGTCACTGCTTTTATGAAAGTCTTAACTGACTTTTCTACAGCAAAGTTTTTATACTGCTCGCGGCTAACACCGGCACTGAAGGCGACATCTTGTAGTTGCAGCTGGTGGCGCTCACTATCGACGCCGTTGCCGTATTCATTGCGCACGTTCTCTAAAATGAAACCTACTGCTGATTCTGGCATGATAGTGGCGGCTTTGAGCAAGAGCCTGCGCAAATGCGATGCATGAGCATCATAGTTCTTGAGCAGACGACCTGCGGCTTCTGCTGTAATTTTTTTCGTTCTTAGGGCTTTGAAAAGAGGATGTTCAAAGGCCTGATGAACTCTGGCAAAATTGCGCAGGGCCAGTTCCATGTCAGGATTAGCCAGAACAGCCGTTCTAAGACGGCTCTGCCCCAAGGCTTTCGTGAAAGCTTTGCCGTCCGTCTGCTTTGTAAGATTTGTGGCTAAAGTCATTTTACTTGTTGCAGCACTAAAAATCGTAATTACGAGGCCTTAGTGCTGGCTAGAGTTTTTTTTTCACTCTCGGCTTCGGCTTCTTCGTTTTCTAAGAGCCATTGAGCCTCAAGAGCGGCCATGCATCCGGTTCCAGCAGCGGTGATTGCCTGACGATAAAGTTCGTCTTGGACGTCGCCAGCGGCGTAGACGCCTTTGATTGAGGTTTTAACACCATCGGTTTTGATATAGCCGGTTTCGGTTAGCTCAATTTGACCTTGGAAGAGTTCGGTGTTTGGTTTGTGACCAATGGCAACGAAGACACCGTCTGCAGGCAATTCTTGTACTTCGTTGGTTTTGATATTGCGCAAGCGAATGGCTGTAACTTGGCCTTCTTTGACATCAAGAATATCTTCGACCACTGAGTCTAAAATGAAGTGCACTTTTTCATTGTTGCGGGCCCGGTCAGCCATGATTGCTGAGGCTCTGAAACTATCTCTTCTGTGCACAACTGTGACGGAACTGGCAAAGCGAGTAAGGAAGGTCGCTTCTTCTAGGGCAGTATCGCCTCCGCCAATGACAAATACTGTTTTGTCACGGAAGAAAAAGCCGTCGCAGGTGGCGCAGGCTGATACGCCATGGCCCATCAGTTTGCTCTCAGACTCAAGCCCAAGCAGTTTGGCCGAGGCACCAGTGCCGATAATCAATACATCAGTGATGATTTCGTCAGAACTGGTCTTAATTTTAAATGGGCGGCTGCTTAAATCTACCGATTCAGCATTGTCATAAATAAACTGAGTACCAAAGCGCTCAGCCTGCTTATGCATTTCTTCCATCAGTTCTGGACCGAGGATGCCATTAGGGAAGCCGGGGAAATTCTCAACATCAGATGTAATTGTCAGCTGTCCACCAGCCTGCAACCCCTGAATTACCAGCGGTTCTAAGTTAGCGCGGGCCGCATAAATGGCGGCGGTGAGACCAGCGGAGCCGGAGCCGAGAATAGTTACTTTCTTTCTTATTGGCATTGAGTTTTCCAGAATTTCAGATATTTAGATTGTATGTTCATGACTTGGTTATTAGAGCTACTTTCAATATTACTTAACTGATCAAATAAATCACTTAAATCAATTTGATTTACCTGTTGACAATCGGACAGTCAATACGTGCTTTCAATTGAGGTAGATGGCCTTAGGCCGTAGGGCAAGTTGTCTTTTAAGGGCGCTATTTCTTCAGTTAAGCTGCTCAGCTCAAGAACTAATCTGCTTTTGGCTTCTTCTAGCCCCTCGATCTTTTTGCTGCCAATTTTTTTAGCGGCGACTTCAAGTGCTTCCTTTAATAGGGTCAAGTCATGATGCTTGCCGAGAAGCTGTTGGGCTTGCACAAGTTCGAGGTTGGTCAGTCCAAAAAATTCTGCCAATATATAGCGCCAGCGTTTTACTGAGAGCCTCAACTGATGAAGCTCTTCGTCGCTATTGGCCAATTTAGCCTGTTCATGAGCGACACGTTCGGTGGCCTCAAGAAAGCCAACCATGTGATGGTAGGCTGAATCGTTTATTGAGAGTTTTAGCTCATCTTCACTGAAGGCCAGGTACTGCTCAAGCTCGTAGGCCTTTCGACCCAGGTAGGCTTTGAGAGCGTTGACTGCCCGGTGTAATTTGAGCTTGCCAATTCTTTGCGCCACTACTTTTGTTAGTTTCTTGCGTTTCTTCACCCAAAGCAAAATTACTTCTTCTGGCAGCGAATATTCTTTGGCGTGGGCAATATTGACGTCAATATCCCGCAGCTTGCCAAGTTGCTTGTTCAATTCTTTAAAGGTGCGGCCGATTTGTTTTTCGTATTGGTCGTCTTGCCAACGGTCTAGGCACATGATGTCCCAGATTGAGTACCAGCGCCTCAGTACTACCCTGATTTGGTGCACGCGATCAAAGGTGAGCTTCTTGTGCGCCTTGCTCAGGCACTTTTCAATGTCACGCATGACATGAAGAGCTCTGCTTTCTTCTTGCGAAAGCCAGGAAACTTCAATTAAATGTTCCGGTGCATGTTTGATTTTTGGCGACATTACTTAAGTATGTCATTTAATAGCTCAGTTGATCGCTTTATGATCAATTCTTTGCCCCCTCTTCGATATACCGCCCGTGCTCTTTCTATTAAGCTCGGCATGGTTACTGTCTCGTGAGCGGGCAGGTGATAGGGGTTTCTCAAAAACTTGCGAATTGGTTCGGCATTGTCTTGCCAGTGGAAACGTTGACCCAGGCGCAGGGCATTGCTTCTCATGGCCGATAACTTCTCTTTGTCATTCAAGCAGAGCTTGATAGCCGCGGCCCAAGCATCTTTGTCACCGTAGGGCAGTGACAGTCCAGCACCTCCCGCTTCAATTAGTTCGGCGAGCTGGTCGCCGCCGGTGGTGAGAATCGGTATGCCGCACCAGAAATAGTCAAGCAAGCGTGTGCGGAAGGAAAAGCGTGTCTCCGGCAGGTCAAAGTGCGATGAGACAGCAATGGTGGCATCAAGTAAATAGTTGACCCGTTCTTCATAGTCAACCCAGCCAGATAAGAAGAAGACATTTTTGTCTGTCAGACCTAGTTCTTCTGCAAGGGCAATGGCTTTGGTGGTCATGTCCATGACTGGCACTTTGGGGTTGGGCGATTTGGTGCCCATAAAGACCAGGCGAATATTAGGAATTTCTGAGGCTACTTGTTTCACTGCTTCAATTACAGTGAGGGGATCAAACCAGTCCCAGATGCCGCCGCCCCACAAGAGCACGGGGTCGTCAGGACCAATCTGGACTATCCGCTCACGCAGTCCTGGGCCGTTTTTGGCTGCTGCAGTTGCGGGTAGGCCAAAGGGCACAACGTCAATAAGTTTGCGCAGGCTAGGGTCAAAGTTATACATGGCTGGGTTGATACGCCCTAGAGCGCAGAATCTTCCTAGCCAATAGTCGCGCTGTCTTTCTGAGGCGCACACAGTCAGGTCGGCAGCCAACATGTGCTTTTCTAAAACTTTGTGCATTAAGCGATAACTCGATGAAGCCTGCACCGCGTCGTCTTTGTATTGCACTAAAACACTGAATAAATAAGGGTCGTAAAGATCGACAATCAAATGCTTGTTCATTTCGCTTAAAAAGGGAAATGGT
>JAUPUU010000199.1 GCA_030917395.1 Cyanobacteriota bacterium erpe_2018_sw_21hr_WHONDRS-SW48-000092_B_bin.40 | reverse complement strand
TCTGGCTCATGCCCCACTCAGTGATCATGCGACGAGCTAAGCCTGTGCTGCGCTCAAGGTCATTCATAGCACCAGTAGTGACTTCACCAAAGACAATCTCTTCAGCCACTCGGCCACCAAGCAAGGCACCAATTTGGTCAATCAACTGGGTTCTGCTGTGGGAAAGCACGTCTTCATCAGGATAAGACATAGTCACACCGAGGGCAAAGCCACGGGGAATAATGGTGACTTTGTGCAGTGGATTAGCGTGGGGCAGAAGAGTGAACATCAGAGCGTGACCGACTTCGTGATAGGCGGTGTTCTCTTTCTCTTTAGGAGAAATTATGCGCGTCTTCTTCTCTGGTCCCATGTTGACTTTATCAATTGCTTGATCAAGATCAGACATATCGATTTCGCGCTTATCACCACGAGCGGCAAGCAGTGCCCCTTCGTTGATCAGATTGCTCAAATCGGCACCAGTAAAACCAGGTGTACGCTTAGCTAGAACTTTCAAGTCAACATCTTTAGCCAGAGGCTTACCGCGACCATGCACAGTAAGAATTTGTTCGCGACCAGCGACGTCTGGTCTGTCGATGCCGACCTGCCGGTCAAAGCGACCTGGACGAAGAAGTGCTGAGTCAAGAATGTCAGGGCGGTTTGTGGCGGCTACAACAATGATGCCAGTGGTGCCTTCAAAACCATCCATTTCAACCAACAACTGGTTCAGAGTTTGTTCGCGCTCATCATGACCACCACCAAGACCAGCTCCACGCTGGCGACCGACAGCATCGATTTCATCGACGAATACGATACAAGGGGCATGCTTCTTCGCTTGGTCAAACAAGTCACGAACACGTGAGGCACCAACACCGACAAACATTTCCACGAAGTCAGAACCAGAAATACTGAAGAACGGTACACCGGCTTCACCAGCAACAGCTTTAGCAAGCAATGTCTTACCGGTACCAGGAGCACCAACAAGAAGCACACCGCGAGGTATTCTGGCGCCTAGAGCCTGGAATTTATCAGGATTTTTGAGGAAGTCGACAATCTCTTGTAGTTCTTGCTTGGCTTCGTCAATCCCGGCAACATCAGAAAAACTGACTTTGACTTTGTTATCAACCATGAGCTTGGCGCGGCTGCGGCCGAAGCTCATTGCCTGGTTGCCACCAGACTGAGCGCTGCGGAACATAAAGAGCAAACCAACCAACACCAGAATAGGCAAGAAGAATGAGCTAAGCATGCCCATCCAAAGGCCTGATTTGTCTGGTTCTTTGGTATCAACAGGAATATTGTTTTTGTTCAGTTCACGCAGCAAATCTTCTTTCGCTTCGGCTGGCACAATCACTGATTTCTCGCGATCAGCTGTAGCGTTAGCTAACTTGACAGAAATAATATTTTCGCCATTGGTAAATGTGACTTTGCGAATTTCGTTCGCTTTGCCTTCCTTGACCAGATTCGTCAACTGTGAATATGTGAGCGGATCTTCCTTCCTCCCCATGCTGGCGAGAGAAACGGTGAAGACCACCAACACCAGTAGTAGAAAGAACACGGCCCAGGTTGTTCCGTACTTCTTCATTTAATTGCAATGCTCCAGAATGTCAATCAACAAATTATAACACGATCCTTCTATGCTAACCGCCGCAAGCCCCATCCTGTGGGGATTGACAAAAAACTACAAAAGAAAGCGAGAGATTAGCCACAAATTCATATTAGCAACTACCGGGCATTCCGCCCCGCCGATCATTCGATTTCTCAAGTGTAGGCTGACAAAAGCAATGGCATTAGCCAGCAGAGAATCATTTGCAGTGGCCAAGAGCATGACAGGCTGGCAATGCAGCTAAGTTATAGCGAAATAATTAAAAGCCAAGATTTGTTAACCTATTTGTAAGCAGTCAACAGATGCCTTCATCAATTTCAAATTTGCCGCTGTCCCTCACCAAATCAATAAGTGACAGGCGATGAGTGGCGATTGTGCCTACCCTAACTTTCTGCGAAAGGCCATAACCAGGCACCCAAAGCACTTCTTGATCGTCAGCCAAAACCGGAGTAAGACGCTGTGCCAGCCTTTCGTCAAGATGGCGCAGCAAGCCAGGGCCTCGGTCTGCGCCCTTGTTAGCATGCAGATACTGCTTTAGACGAACGCTCTGTCCCATTCCCAGGGGCTGAATGCGGTCTTTCTCCTGACGCAGACGAAAGCAAAGAGAACCGCTAATAGCACTGAAGTCGACCAAACAGTCATGGGCCTGGCGATGGGGGTAAGCTAGATCACGGCCGGAACCACCACTCAGCGCAGCGATAGCTTCAACTCGCAATGCTTTATCGAGCCAGGGTATGACAGTAATAGTGGTTGCCTGGCCAGAGGGCAGGCGCACAATCAGCGCCGGCATAGCGCGGCGCAATTGCAAAACCTCATTGTCGCTACTCGACTTGCCTGATTCAATCTGAGCTGCGAAAGTCAGCCCCCCACCCTCAAACAAGAGATCAAGGCCATCTCCAAGCGAGTAGCGCTTTTCTACCTGATTGAAGTCCGCAGGCAGTGACTGCACTAGACGCTCCACTCTCTCCACCCGCTCAAACGAAGCCTCTACGCCATTTTCGCGCATCAGCGCCACCAGCACTCGGGCTCTTAGGGCCCCATGCAGCTTGCGCCAGGCTTGAACAGCAATAAAGCCACTACGCCGTCCTGGCTGGCGCAGTCTTTCAAGCTCCGCAGCGCTGAGTAAATCAAGTAAATCGTTGTCGCGTTCAACATTGATACGCAAATGCTCAAAGTTCTGACTCAGGGTTGAGAAGCGCTGAGTCAGCTGCGGCACAATCTGATTGCGCAAAAAATTACGAGTGTACTTATCATCCGAATTGCTCGAATCGACGCACCACGCCTGCTGTATAGCAGCAAGATATGATTCTAGTTCATGGCGCTCAATAGCAAGCAAGGGTCGCAGCAATGAAAGCCCTTTGAGGGAGCGCGCCGCCTTAATACCAGTCAGACCAGATAGCGAGGTGCCACGACAGAGGCGAAAGAGCATGGTCTCGACCTGGTCATTTAAAGTATGGGCAGTCACCACATGCGATATCGACAAGTCAGAAGCAACCTGAGCAAGAGCCTGATAACGCAACTCCCGCAGACTCTCTTCTGAACTATCCAGCTTAAGCCCATCCAGTTTTACTACTTGCAGGGCAATGCCTTGGGCACGGCAAAGACTCTCACAGAAGCTCTGGTCTCTGTCAGCCTCAGCGCCTCGCAGACCGTGATTGACGTGACAAGCATAAACTTGGCAGAGATTTTCGCTGGCCATAGCCTTGAGAGCGCAGAGTAAGGCCACCGAATCAGCGCCACCAGAAAGCGCCACCAGCAGCTTCAGCTTGCCAGACTCAGCACCAACCAGTGAAATTAAATTTGAGCTTACTAGGCCTTCAAAGCGGTGCATGGGAGAATAAATATAGGCTGTAAAATCTAGAATGGGAACATAGAGGTCGTATTTTTCGACTAAGCTATGTTAGCAGCGTTTTTAGAACTCCCAGCGCATCGGTTTTTTACACAATGCCCAAGTCTACCGCTAATCCAAAGTTATTCTCGCTAAGCGCCAGCGCAAACCCTGGCTCTACCAAACTGTTAGCAGCCCTCAGTCTTAGTTTGGCTATCGGCTTTGCTAGCAACCAGCGTGCCTTTGGCGATCAGCCACTACAGGGCAATGTGCAAGAAATGGGCGCCAGCGAATCACCGGCAAACCTGGCACCGATCGTGCCTATGTCAGCACCGGTGCTAAAGAAACGCAAACCATTGGCGGCCGATGCCCAAGACAATTCGCTCAAAGGCAATGCTGAAGACAGTGGCCACGGGCTTTCAGGCCAGGCTCAAGACGAAGGCGACGCGCCCATGAAGAGCCAAAAAGGCACTCTTGACGGCAGTGGGCCACTAAAAGCCACCCTGAGCCAGAATGAATTTGAGTTACAGTCTCAAGATGCCGACTCCCAAGACCAAGAAATGGCTGTGGAGTGGGACCGCTGGCGCAACAGGCTGCTGCGCTCAATTCAAGGCGGCGTGCAAGAGCTAATCAACAACCCTGAAAACATGGTGCCACACTTTGACCAGGCCAGAGGCCGAGTGATACTTTCGCCCCGCATTCCCCTGGGGCAAAAAGCCAGCTTTTATGTGCGCATATCAGACCAACGCCGAGTGGTGAAAGCCAGAATCGTTGCCTCGTCAGGCAATGCCGAATTTGACAACGCTCTGCTCGATGCCATCTATGCCTTAGACGGCACAACAATTTTGCGCTTTCCTAAAGGTTCACAACGGCCCCGTGTGGTTCAAGAAGCAACTATCATCACCGCTGACCATGGCAACGATGAGTACTTCAAGTTCGGCGACGTTGAAAAGTACCGTGTCCCTAATCAATAAAAAGATTTAGCACAGGGGGGGCTCGAACCCCCGACCTGGCGATTATGAGTCGCCCGCTCTAACCAACTGAGCTACCGTGCCATAAGATTGCCGTGCATATTGCAGGCAAAAAATCTCCAGAGAGATCTGAATATAGATTATCCGAATCGATGACTGAGCGTGTCAAGCAAATATCACCGCTGAGCCAGACAAGACAACAAAAGTTCAAACTAAGTTCTACTTAAGCCGATAGTCAAGGGGCGAACATTTGCCACTTAAACTTTGGCTCGACTGCTGACATACCATTCAACAAAGCGTCTGACACCTTCATCAAAACTAGTCTTGGGGCTATACCCTAAGACTTCGCGGGCGTGGTCAATACTGGCATAGGTGTAAGGTACATCGCCAATTTGCATGGGCTTGTGCACGATATTGGCAGTTTTGCCCAAGTGTTTCTCGAGCGACTTGACCATGTCGAACAACATCACTGGCTCTGAACGCCCCAGGTTGATTACGTCAAATCCTGGCAAAGCATAGGTCATCGCCGACTCAATACCAGCAACGATATCAAGCACAAAGGTGTAATCGCGACGGGTTGTGCCATCGCCGAACAGCTCAATTGTTTTTCCAGCATCAATAAGATGACAGAATTTATGAATAGCCAGGTCGGGCCGCTGTCTAGGGCCAAATACCGTAAAGAAGCGCAGACAGACTACTTGCAAACCAGCAGTATGGTGGGCGGCGTAGCATTGCAATTCGTTCGAGGCTTTAGTGGCAGCATAAGGGGAAAGTGGTTGATCTACTCGATCGCTCTCTTTGAATGATTCGCCAGAACGGCCGCCATAGACCGAACTAGAAGAACCGAAGACCAATCTAGTTTTCTCAGCATGGGGAATTATGCGATCAAGAATTTTCTGGGTGCCAACGACATTGACGTCCATATAGTGAGCTGGTTGCAAAAGCGATGGACGAACACCGGCCATAGCAGCCAAGTGGACAACAACATCAATAGGACCATGCTGAAAAGCTCTATCAAGGGCGGCATCATCGCGAATATCACCTTCAATTAGAGTATAGGCAGGATGAGCAGAGTGCTCGGCGGCATTGCGCCGCTTCACCGCCGGGGCATAAAAATCGTTGAAGTTATCAATCACAACAACGCTGTCGCCCTGAGCCAGCAAACTATCGATCAAGTTTGATCCGATAAAGCCAGCACCACCAGTCACTAATATCTTTCGGCCTGCCATCAGTTGTTCGATCGCCTCCCTTGGGATGCTGTTATCAATTTTTCAAACAGCGGCTTATTGGTTTCATAGTCTCTTTCGGGGTGCCATTGCACACCAACAACAAAGTCGCGGTCGTTCATCTCGATTGCTTCAATGACGCCATCTTCAGCAGTTGCCACCACTCTTAATTGCTTGCCAACTTTGCGCACGCTCTGATGATGCGATGTTGGCACAGAAAACTGCTTTGCTGAGAAAAGCCCTTTGAGAATGCCATCTTCAGTAATGATCACATCATGGCGGTGGAAGCCGACTTTCCAGCCATCTTTGCTAGCGTGCTCAACGGGAGATTCTGGCAGATGCGATTTGATATCTTGCACGAGGGTGCCACCTTGATTGATATTAATCAACTGACAGCCCAGACAAATTCCAAGTATTGGCATCTTGTCGTCACTTAAGGCTTCACTTACAAGAGCTACGTCAAACTCTTGACGCTTGGCCGGTGTTAGCTCACAGGAGGGGTGCGCGGTCTCGTCATATAAGCTCGGGCAGTAATCAGCGCCGCCAATTAACATCAAACCATCCAGCCGACGCAATACTTCACGCAAATCTTCTCTGGGCATGGGCGGAAGTAAAATCGGAATACCGCCACTTTTGAGAATGGCATCAGTATATGGAGTCTGAATTGATGCTTCTTCTGGAGGGCCAGCTTTGATGTCTAAATTGATGCCTATAAGTGGTTTCATGATGCCTCGAAATATTTAAGGGCATTTTACCGCAATACAGAACCGTGCTCGCTAACACCTCAATAATGTTTGGCGATGGGTAGAATTTGGCAATAGAATAATTGTCCCCCTAGCAAATGGCCACAGGCCTATGTCGATATCGAACCAAGAAATCGAAAATTCTAGAATTGAGAAGAGTTTCGCGGCCACGGTCAGCGACTTTATCAATGGCTTCAGCATAAGAATTACTGCAGCAGTAGTTGTATGCGCAACTATCTATTTGTACGCTTCCGGTCAAACACAGTTAATCAAGACCTTGCCTATTTTGGCGATTGTCATCCTCATTGCTGTAGAAGTTTTTGCCGGAAGTCAAATCAATAAAATCAGCAAAGCACTAAAAGAGCAATCCAACGCCCGAACCCTCGATTCTGAGACACTAAAGGCGATTAGTGCTAACGCTGGGCCGGAGATAAAGACGCTGCTCGCGCCTTTATTTTTGACCTTAGCGACTCTAGAAAACGAAAAAGTATCTAACAGAAATAAAGAGAAGGATCTTCAGCGCTGGCGAGCACGTACTGCTGAGATAAAGCAAGTTAAACAAAGCTTTGCCGATGAAGAGAGTAAAGCTGCAAGAGACTTCGCCAGAGACGGCCAAACCTTAGCTAGAAGCAGCCAATCATTCAATGGACTAGCGGCTGAAGTACTAGAAGCAATGTACTCTCAAAATGAAGACTCAATGCTGGCTACTGTGTTTATTCGGCGCACCCATAATAACTTTAGTAAATCGGCATCTTATCCAAAGTCAGAAGAACTAGAAGAATCAGTCCTCAAGGTTTTCAAAAACGCTGGCTCTGCGCTCGCCTCTATTCATGGCAATTTCATAGATATTGGTCCCCTTTCGCTCAAGCGCTATGGATTGGAAGAAATCGCAGAAAACTTAAAATTTAAGAGAGCAGTTGTCTTTCCAGTCGAAAGCAATGGCAGAGCAACAGGTACAGCCATCTGCTTCTCTGGTCAGGAGGCAGCCTATGAGCCACAAGAACTGAAGCCCCTTGAGAAATTTTGCAGACAAATGGCTTCGACTTTGTTAACCATTGCCGACAAAGAATCAGAGCAAGAACGTCACAATACAGACCTGCTTACCGGCCTGCGCTCGCGAAGTTACTTCAATGATCTGTTGGCAAAACTTGACCTGTTGATCGCCGCCTGCCCCCCGCCGTCTAAGCCAGTGGTCCTGATAATTGGCATAGACCTGCATCTTCCAGGCTTTCTCGGCACCACAGAAGATACCATCGAAAAGTGGTTGCCTCAGCTAGCTAGATGCATAAGTCAAGCCCTAACTTACTTCAAAGAAAGCAACGACTGGACGGGACCTGTTCATGCCTGCCGCTACCAAGGGAACCAGATTGCCATCTTACTAGAAACAGCAACTCCAGCAGCAGTTGAGCTGTTGGCAAAGGCTATAGACGAACGTATCCAAGCCCAAAAAAAATGGGCCGCCGACAGAGAAGAAATGTCGGTCTCCATCGGTGTTACGCCCTGTAGTCAAGGGCAAGAAGCAGAAGCTGTTCTTAACCAATGCCTCCTTGCTCTAAACTATGCTCAAGAGACAATAGGCGCGGGGCAGTGCATTTTCTCTCACCAGGTCCCACAAAGCTTCATACCAAAGAAAAATGCTGTCATCGATGGCGAACTCGGGGTGCTCGACAGTTTCAGCTTGCTCCAGTCGATTGCGGCAAGTGCCAAAACTGGGATATTAACTGTGAAAAACAGCTCAGGAACTACTTTCGTCAGCACCTGGGACCACGGCAAAATGGTAAACACAAAACTAGAAAACAGCTCAGGAATGGACGCTTTTAGTGAGTTTGTAATTTTCTTCAACTCTGGTCATTTTCACTTTCAGCAAATGAACGAATTACCGTTGATAGAAAAGAGCGAAGGTCGGACGCCGCCACTGAGCACAGCACTGATGGAAGCATGCTTGGCCGCAGACCACTTCGCTGTTGCCAAGACAGAATTACCTGACTTAAAAGTCAATGCAATCGCCATTAGCAGCGATAACGGGTGGCAATCGGCCGCAATGGACAGTGATATATCTCCCCTAGAGATGAGCGTAATGAAAACACTATTTGCCAAACTCACAAGCCAACCGCAACTCTTAGAACATCTATTATTAGAACTCAACCAGTATCCGCTGTTTCGTAAATGGCGAGCGGCCCATCTTTTGAAACGGCACGGTCTGATGCAAACACTGTAATCTATAATTGTTGCAGTTATTCATTCGATAAAACTAGAGAGGCAAAACCCATGAATGCAGGCCCGGCACAACACATACAAAATGCAGATGCGGCCTCATCGGTTGAAGCCCTCTTTAAATCGGTAGACGCCTGGCAGACTGGTCATTTCCTCCTATCCAGTGGCCTCCATAGTGACCAATACATGCAATGTCAACGGATTCTGCAATATCCACTACACGGCATGCACCTGGCGCGAGCTCTGGCAACTAAGATGCTGACCGCTGGAATCAAACCCAAAGCAGTAATCGGCCCAGCCCTTGGCGCCGTGCATTTAGAAGTTTTCGTAGCCCTGGCATTCAACGAGATTCTCAACTCTGGTAAATCAAGCACAACTTCCGAAGAGCATAATTCTCAAGACCAAGTACGTGCGATTTTTGCAGAGAGAGCCGAAAATGGAAAAGATTTTGTTATACGTCGAGGCATTGAACTAGCTCAAGGCGAAGAAGTTATTGTCGTCGAAGATGTCACCACCACTGGTGGCTCAGCAAAAAGAGTCGTTGATCTATTAACAGCTATGGGTGCCAAAACTCTGGCAGTGGGGACAATAATTGATCGTAGTGGCGGCACTGCCAAATTTGATCAACCCTTCTTTGCCCTGGAACAACTCAATTTAAAAACATACGAAGCTGCTGCTTGCCCAATGTGCCAGGCCGGCAGTCAACCAATCAAGCCTGGCAGCAGCAAGAAATAGCGCCAGCCACTATTCTAAGTTGGTTTTGCTCTTCGGCAACAACGACTGCAGAGCCAGTCCAATTTCGTAGTCATTTGGCAACATATGTTTGGCTGTCATCAACTCAGCTATGGCGCTACTTGTATCCCCGGCATCTTTCAACTCTAAAGCCAGGGCCTTGTGCAACTGGCCGTTTTTAGGATCAATAGATAAAGCCAATCTATACTCGATCAGT
The DNA here is from genome assembly GCA_030917395.1 of Cyanobacteriota bacterium erpe_2018_sw_21hr_WHONDRS-SW48-000092_B_bin.40. GTDB lineage: Bacteria > Cyanobacteriota > Vampirovibrionia > Obscuribacterales > Obscuribacteraceae. Next base: position 2,727 of record JAUPUU010000199.1, on the reverse strand, counting down.
GCCGATTGGCGATCACCATTTTTAGCATAAACCCAGGCCAAATTAGAGTGCGTGTCAGGATCGTTTGGAGCCAGGCTCACTGCCAGACGAGCTTCTTTTAGCGCTTCACTAGCTTTATTTGTACTGGCCAAAGCCCAGGCATAGCCCACATGACCTTCGGAATAATTGGGATCAAGCTCAGTAGCAGAGACAAACTGGGCAATGGCTTCTGGCCATCTTTTCATTTTGCCCAAAGCCAGACCATAGCGAGCATGAACGATGGCATCTTTAGGATTTAGAGCAATTGCCTGTTGGTATTCGTCATTAGACTGTGCGGGCATGCGCACCGAGGTGTAGCACTGCGCCAAAATTAAATGAGGAATAACAAGCTCTTTGTTGAGCTTAGAAGAAAGCTTGCACTCAACAATGGCATCACGAAAACGGCTCTGCATGCGATAGCACTCGCCCAAATAGGCATGAGCTAAAGCATTGCCACTATCAATTTTAAGCGACCGGCTATATTCAGTCTTCGCCTCATCATTGCGTCCAAGCATGCGCAATGCTTCGGCTTTCATAAAATGGCCATCAGCAGTGGTGGCTCTAATGGTGAGCACTTTATCGAATTCTTTGAGAGCTTCTTCGTAGTCAGCCATGCTCATCAAGACTTTGCCCAGCATATAGTGGGCCTTGAAGCTATTTGGGTCAAGCTTGAGTACGTCTTCGAATTCGATTAGAGAATTAGTAAAATCCCGTCGACTAAAGAACATATCTCCGAGACGACAATGTCTATCAATCTGCTTATTGCGATCTTCTTTGACCGGCTCAAAAACTTCTTCTGAAGCCGCTTTTGCTTCTTCGTTCTTAGTCTCAGCCTCAAGCACCTTAGGATCTTTATAAGGCCTGCGCTTCATAAAGAAAGGCGCAGCTTCACAAGCCGGCGGCGCAGCAGCAGCGGCCAGTAGCAATAGAGCAGAGGCCGAGAGCAGCAGGCCACGGCAGACACTCGCCAAAGCTGCCTTAGGCACCATGGCCGTTCACCCCATGATGGCAGACCTCAACCACCCGATCTAATCGAAACGTTCTCTCAGCATTAGTTTTACGACACATGGCCGTAAGATAAACACTTCCTCGACTTTCGATTAATGCCAGGGGCAGAATGATACGAGTGCTTTTAAATTCACTACTATAGGTCAACTTCAGTTCGCTTTTCTTCTTGATAGCGGCTGAAATAAGGTCAAAATCGGCTTTTGCTCGGGGCGACAAAACTACCGGAGCATAGCGCTGCTGTTGAGTAAAGCTAAGAGTAGAGTTATTTTCCTCCAACTGCCCGAAGTTCTCCAGGCAACCGACTTCAACTAGTTTGGCAAAAAGCTTCTGCACATACATGCTGTCGTCTAAGGCTCGGTGATAGAGCGATCCAGCAAAGCCAAAGTGCTCACTGAGAGTCTTCAATTTATGGTTGAGGCTATCTTGCACCAGGCACTGAGCCAGAGCAAGAGTATCAATTACCGCATGGCTGGGCAACTCCAAGCACAAACGCTGCGAATTGACCTTGAGAAACTCCACATCAAAAGAAGCGTTGTGGGCAATTAGCACTGTATCAGCAGCGCTGCCACACCACTGATAAAACTGTGGCAGAACGCTATCAACCCTGGGAGCATCTTTTACCATTGCATCGGTGATACCGTGTAAGGCTGAGACTTCAGGCGGAATTGGCTCGCCAGGATTAATCAAAGCAGAGAAAGTATCAAGTTCTAGATTACTCGCGCTAGAGGGCGCGCCCAGCTTAAATTTGACGCCTGATAGTTCGACCAATTTGCAAGCTATGGCCGAAAGCCCAGTAGTTTCAACGTCAAAAGCAACAAATGTCAGATCGCTTAGCGATTTGCGACTTAAGCTTGAAACCTGCTCACATATTTCAGTCATGCCGTCTCTCTCTAGTATGGCGATAGAACTGATTGTACTACGGTGGCTTTGCCAGCTGTGGTGATTAAATGGAGCTATAGTACTTATGGAAATAACATAAACGGACCCGATCTATACGATGCATATATCAATTCGGCAGATAGTTATTGCTTCGCTCAGCGCCTTAAGCATCCTGGCGACAACAGCTAATAGCAGTCAGGCATTTGACCTGAAAGAAAAGGATCATCCTGAGCAATCCTTGCATGGCAACATCATTAACGAAGCCCTGGCTTCAACGATTAGCCCAGGCAGTCTCAAATTAGTGGTCCAAAGCTGCGATCAAGCGGAAGATGCTGACATGCTCTTCAATAAAAGCTCGTTCAAAAGAAGTATGGCTTACATAGAGCGAGAGCAAAAGAAAGTATTGAATGCAGCCTTCGAAGCAGATAGCAGCCCAGCGGCTCGCTATCGTACGTTGAAGCATTTCGGCATAATGCTGAGAGCGGTGCAAGATTTTTATAGCAATTCAAACTATGTTGAGCACGAAGTAGCAAAACGCACAAACAAACTAGGTGTTAATCGTTTCGACCCCTACACCATTGAGCTCGTCGAGTGGTCAAAAGTGCCAACCCTGATGCAGTCAGAGCCGCCCCTGGGTGCTGCTGAAATAAAGAAAGCCAATGCCAGCGAAGGCCAGGAAAAAATTGGTCAAGCCACTTACTACAAAATTGCTCGTGAACTTGCTCTGCGCGAAACAGCCAGGCAGTGGGATGTGCTGGCAACGCTGTTAAAAAACCGCTATCAAGCAAAATCGCTAACTATTATCACCGCGCTTAAACAAGC
>JAUPUU010000198.1 GCA_030917395.1 Cyanobacteriota bacterium erpe_2018_sw_21hr_WHONDRS-SW48-000092_B_bin.40 | reverse complement strand
TATCTTTGACTAGAAAACGATTTGCATTTTTATTCATCGCGATATTGCTTCTTCAGCAAGATCTCTTTCCGCAAGCGGCTTTAGCCAATGAAAGTTCGTCAACCATTGCCGCGGCCGAAGCCGTGTACCGCGAAAGAGTCGCAGCGTGGACAGCTTCTCCAGGCGAAAATTCTGATTACATTGCGGTTGCCCTAGAAAGTTTAGCTGCTCTCTACAGCGAAAATGGACGCAATGACGATGCCATTTCAAAATACAAAGAGGCACTGGTCGTGCGAGAAAAAGCAGCCAAGCCGGCAGCTTCATATATCGCTGTCACTCAAACCAAATTGGCCGATTGTTTGTCGTTTGCCCACCGAGATGCCCAGGCAGAGCCACTCCTTATCGCGGCCCTGGCGACGCAGACAAAGCTTCTTGGCAGAGGCAATCCAAATATTCAACCGACAATCAGGAAGCTAGCTGTTTGCTATAGAGACCAAAAACAATATTCGTCTGCCGAAATACTGTTCAAGGAGCTGCTCGCTACAATCAAGAAGCACATTGAGAGATCCAGATCATCTCTAGCGTGGATGGATGAGATTTGCTATGCAAAAGAGCAATCAGACCTAATCGACAATTATATGCGGCAAAAGAACTGGGCTGAAGCAATACCGCTTAGTCAGAAGTTGCTAGCTACTTATCAGTCAATGCCAGGCAATGATCATGACAGCGATTCCCTTCCGTCGGCACTGCTTACAATGGGTGTCTGTTATAGCGAAGACGGCCAGTATTTGTTGGCAGAACCGCTATTTGAGGAAGCGTTAAAACTACTTCAATCATCACGAAAGCATGAGCCATCTTATGTAGCAATAGTTCTGAGCAAACAAGCCAACAATCTTGCGGCCATGGCAAAATACAATCAAGCAGAGCCTTTGTACAAGGAAGCTTTATCTATTTGGGGAAGGGTAAATAGGCCAGGAGACGGTGATCAGCTCGATACTATAACTGGCTATGTAGCACTACTGACAAAAACTAACAGAATAAGCGAAGCGGCCAAGTTGCAATCTCAGGCTGCTTTTATAAAAAAACACTTTGTATTTACCAGACTGCCGTTGCCAAGAAGCTGTATGGATTGCTGGGGTACCCTTGAGTTCGGTGAAACAATTCGCCAAGAAAAAACTCTCATACCACCAAATTAAAGCACGAGACTTCACCATCAACGGTGCCAAGGTAAACCTTGTCTTTATTGATTAGTGGTGGTGCTTCAATTTGTTTGTGTAAGAAGCGCTGGAAGCGCAGACTACCATTTGCTGTGTCAAAGCCCTGCATCCAACCTTCTTTGCTGACACAAATTACACTAGCACCAATTGTCTCTAATGCAGCTCCAGGCGAACCTTTGAGCGGTGCCTTCCACTTCAAGGTGCCGGAATACTTCTCGCAGCAATAAAGCCATTTATTTTCACTGGCAAACATTACTGAAGTGAATACAATCACGCCGCTCTTTAGAATGGGACTAAAGGTCGGATATTCCCATATGAGCCTTCCTGTCTCGGCCTCCAGGGCGAAGCAGACACCGCCCTGGGTACCGACATAGACAGTGTCAACAGAAGCCGTTGGCGTGCTAACGATGCGACCATCAGCTACATACTTCCAATTCAGTTTGCCACTGTGAGCGGCAATGGAATAAACATGACCGCCACGGGTACCGAAGTAAAGCGAGTCGCCATGGGCACGCGGGGCCGCAACAATGGCATCAAGAGCACTGAAGTGCCACAACCGCCTGCCCATGCGTATGTCCAAAGCAGTGACTTGCCCGGTGCGATCGCAAACAATAACCTGATTGCCAGCCATAATTGGGCTTGCCAGCACCGGCGCTGGCCCTTCCCAGCTCCAAATTATCTTGCCTGTGGTTGAATCAATAGCTTGGGTCTTTCCAGCACTGTCGCTTACAACTAGGCGTCCATCAAGAAAAATTGGCGATGTGAGAATAGGTGCATCCGCATCAAAATTGAATGACTGAGCACCACTTTCTGCTTGTAGTGCGTAGAGTCGGCCATCGGTAGAACCAACATAAACAGTCTTTTCATCGCGACTAATTACTGGATGAGCAGCCCAACCAATCGGTCCATGAGTAGGGAAAGTCCAAACAGCTGGCTCGTCTTGCGAAGTTTTTGCCGGGCTTAGATTTTCCTTTTGCTCGGGAGTTTTAGCTGTTGGTGCTGGCGGAGTATTTGTTTCGGTATCAACTATCGGAGTGGAGATATTGTTATCCCTAACAAACGAAGGGACACCGGTAATAAATACTTCTTCGCCGCGCTCACCTTTCTTTATTAAAGGCTGATCGCGATTCTTTACCGCTTGTTGGTCGGCAATTTTGTTTGACGGTTTGGCTACTTGCGGTTCTTGTGCCTCATGAATGGCCTTGCCTGTTGGATTTCCGCCAGGTAGTACCTGGGGCTCTACTTGAACTGTATTGGAGGAATTCTTCTGAGCCGTCAGGCGCGCCTTTTCTTGCGCCAGGTTTTGCTCTAGTTCTGCTTCGGTAGGCTCAGCTACAGCCGTATCACGCTTGGCTGTTGCTCGCGGAGAGAGCCCCATGCGAGCTACACGCATTTCAAATATCAAATCATCGACAATGCCAAGCACATCAGTCATCGACTTGTAGCGGTCATCAGGCTGCTTAGCCATCATGCGCTTGACCACGCGATCAAGCACTTCGGGAATTTCAGGGTTGAGACGTTTGGCTGATGGCACCGGTGCATTAGTATGCTTCATTGCCATCT
>JAUPUU010000022.1 GCA_030917395.1 Cyanobacteriota bacterium erpe_2018_sw_21hr_WHONDRS-SW48-000092_B_bin.40 | reverse complement strand
ACGAGATTCTCAAACATTCGCTGAGCCTCATTCTCGTTAACAAACATCTGATTGTAGCCCTGAATATTTAGCTGTTCTGCCATTAGTGGAACAGGATAACGCGGAATCTTAGAACGCAAAAACGATCGCGCCTTAATGCCGACCGGACCGTCTCCGTCTAGTTCAATGGCTGAAGTGAGAGCATCGCGAGCCTGTTCTGTCCAACCAACCTGTTTGTAGCGCACGGCCAACTGCCAATATTCTTCTGCGCTCAAATCTTCGGGCAACTCTCTCGGTGGCGGCTCAGCTTGCGTCATATCAGCTAACGCTTGCCGCAATTTCTGCACGTACTCCTGAGCCTCATCTTCCGACAGACCAATTGAAAGCAACTGTTCTTTCATGGCCGTAAGTGGCTCATCACTATCAGAATCTGCATCGGCATTTGGACCCGAGCTTTGATCTAAATCTTGACCAGAACCGGCAACAGAGTCTTGTCCTGAATCTCTCTTTGAACTCTTACCACTGCCAGACTTAGAATCTCCAACGGTGCCGAGTTTGTCGTTTTTATCAACGGCCTCAATAGTCAGTTGCTGCAAAAGCTTAAGCAATGCCTGAGCGAAGTTAGCGCCAGCTTGGTGACCCAATACATACTGGTCATGGGGACCCACCACAAGTTTTCGTTCATCGGAACCATCAGAAGTTTCATTGGCCTCTGAACTTGATTTCAGCTCAGAAGCGGGTGGGCTGTCAGGGCTCTGTAAACCAGTCGAACCTCCCTCTTCTAAATTCTCCGGTTCATCTTTCAGCACCGACTCTCTAAGACCGGCCGCCTGCAACTTCTGGTCGTTTTCTGATAAGCGCGAAAAGGCCTTAGCAGCATGATTGTGGCGCCCCATCAGAGTATATAGCGCAATTAAGCGTTGATACTCCCGAGCACTAAGCCCTTCAGGTACTTCTTCAGGGGGCTGACTCATGCAAAAGAATCCTTTTAGGACCGACTTAAGACCGACATAGACCTATTTAAGGCCAAGATAGGCCATTTCTAACCTAGAACCAATTTGATGGCTAATGGCGACCTATTCTCAAACCTTGCCCTGAACTGTGTATTGAACCTTGAATAGAACTTGCAGATCGAGGCGCCACTTGCCCACTATTAGCATTTACCCGATCTATCAAAGACCAATACAAGGGCTCGCCGGATCTTTGCGGTTGAGCAGCATCGGTACGCTTCACATGATTCAATACAGGATCGCCTTTGAACAAATCGGAGCCAACTTCATAGAGCACCCGAGCACCCACCAGACCATATCCAACCATTCTTGCCTTAGGCACTAAGCTAAGTACGCCACCAGTAACACCGGCCGCATCTATTGCTGCATTGCGAACATAGTCACTGCGGTTACCGTAAAGATTACTACTGGTTGCCAACTTCAAGTCGTTGTAGAGGTCAATCGAATAGGCTGCTCCTAGCAAGGGCGCTGCCACTGGCCGGAACTTATAACCCAGACCCAATAGAGCAACATCTTTGCCAGCTGTAAGCACCGGGTTGCGGTCGAAATTAGTTTCTTTCTCGTAGTTGAAAGCAAAGCGATTATTGGGGTTATTGATCAGAGAAACGACATTTTCAGAGGGCACAAGAAAAGCCTGGCCCGGTCTCTGGGGTGAAATATTAGTGGCAACACCGATAGTCTCACCTTTAGCGTTCTGCACTAATCCACCAGAATTTCCATGGTCTATGTGAAGGGTAGCAGCCACTCTAGAGGTGGCCAAATATTTCTCAGCATCAGGAATATAAGCTTGACCAAAAGCATCTTTGCCGTAAAGAACAGGCACACCGTTGCGCCACTGATCAGCTTCGTACTTTGGGATCACCTCACCATAAGTGCTCATGGCTCGAAAAGTGCCCTGCGATACCTCAGCTCTGTCTACACCATTTGGGTGACCGACAGCGAATAGCTTTGAATAGCCAGTAAGATCAGCCGTCGAGCCAAACTTAACAGCCCGCGAGCTATCAGCGCTCATTCCGTCAACTTTAAGCAAAGCCAGGTCGCTAAACTCGTCAACCTTGGTCACCCGGGCAGCAAAATGCTCTCCACTTGGGGTAGCAATATCGATAGAGCGAGCATTGCCGATGACATGCAAATTGGTAATTATTTCATTGCCAGAACCAACGATAAACCCGCTACCGTAACCACGCGGCCCATCGACACTGCTAGTAGTGATTTTTACCGTAGATTGTTTAGCCTTATCGACCATTGCATCAGAAATAACTTCATCAGACAGTTTCTGACCACTTAGCTTGGCCGCCTTGTCACGGAAGTGGCTTGTCACCTCTCCCAGGTCCAAATTTAGGCGGTCATCTACCATCAGTCACCCTTGCATAGAAACTCTTACTACTAGGCTTTAATCTTCACGCGCGAAGTCATGGTAGTTGCAAACAAAATCCAAGTCAGTGGGGAAAATACGAAAAAATTTAAACTATCACGAGTTTTTCACCCTCTCTTTCATAAAGTAACTTCAGCAGCCACCCCTGCGCCACTACTCTGGAACGGAGAAACCGAATGTCAATCAGCCCACCACTAGAAAGCCCTGTTCTATCCTATGCTCCGGCTGTTAGCGCACCTCCACTCAGCACCAACGAAAGCTGGAACAATTTCAAATTACCCCAAGAATTTCTCTCCAACCTGCGCGCCTTTGCCAATCCTGGTGAGACTCAAGAATTTAACCTGAGCCCATCCCGCGCGGTCGAGCCAAGCACCGCCTTAAACGTCGAAGCCAAATCCTCTGGCAAACAAGGCGATCACTTACTAATTCGCGGCAACGATCAACTTGACGCCATCAACAAACATCTTGATGCAGTGCCACTGAACAGAGTAATCAGCGGTGATTTAGTTGTACTAACTGGTCGCCCTGGCCGTCGCGAACAATGGGGTATTGTTACAGCCGGGAAAGATGGTCAACTTTATGTTCACCACACCGATAGCCGCTACTGGTCAAAAACCTCGCTGACCGAGTTAGCCGAAGGTTCACGCCTCCTTGAAGCCTATCGCCCTCAGTCGAAATAAGAAGTAAGCCAAAATAGAAATGAGGTAGGATAGTAGATAGCTAATTTGAGGCTGTCACTATGCAGACCAGGCAACTCACAATTGCGTTCTGGCTTGCTACGTGCGGCCTCTTTCTTTTTGAAGCATCAGTGTGCGCGAAAAGCGCACCGCCAAAGGCATATGTACTGACTCAGAATATCCAAAACTTCGGCCGTCAAACGATTTACATCAGCGATCAAGCCATCAAAGTCGAACAGCCCGGTGGCCTGCGGACAACCCTGGTAAAAGCACCAGATTGGCGAGCGCTAGTAATCAACCACGATTCTCACACCTATTTTCAAACAGACTCCAAAGCCAGCGCCCTCGTCATGCAGCGCATGATGCATATGGCAACCAGCGATCTTGATAAAGTAAAATGGACGCCCGTAGAAGAATCAACAATTGCCGGGATAAGAGCATGTCGTTACGTTGATTCAAGACTAGCAAAAAATTGGCGTTTAACCAGGCACGGCTTCGAAGAAATGGACGACTCCATGCGCATTAATGGCTTCTGGGCTGCAAAAGACGCAATTGTTTCAAGCGAAGCAGCAAACCAACTGGCCGGCATGCACGGCATGCCTAAAATTGGTCGAGTACCATTGAGGTTCATTCACGTTACCCTCAGTTTGCTGACAAAAGTGGTGATTGTTGACACTATAAGTTGCAAACAAATTAGCACAAAGCTGGCCGAGTTAAATTTACCTGCGAATTACAAACGCAGCCGTGGTGAATTCGACGCTCAACTCAAAGATTCAGGCCTGCTCGATGAGCTAATTCCACAATCGGCAAAACGAGACAAGCTATGAAAAATATAGTTTCCAGAGTATTTATCATAGGCCTTTGGAGCGGGATTTTGAGCTGCAGCAATTTCAGTCAAGCCAGCGCAGAGAGCCAAAAGCAAAAAAGTATCACGACAAAATCTCAATCACAAAATCGAGTACTAGAGTTCCCTGAAAAATATTCGATCGGTCGACTCTACTTATTTAACAAGCTCGACCTATCTACCCATATGATTGAAACCAACAACGCCACCGTGCGCAAGCTTGCTCAAGGGCGTGTGACCATCCCGCAAAAAGGCTATTCATTTCTGGTAGGGAACTACACCTTAGGTGAAAGTCTCCAACCACTGCAAAATCTGAAAGGCGCTGACTTGCAAGCGCTCAAATTGAACAAACTAACCTTCAAAGAAGACGAACTTAAGTACTTAACTGGCATGACTGGACTTAAGCGAATTGAACTAGACTCGACTGATGTTGGCGATCAGGGCCTAAAAACCTTAGCAAAATTACCTGACTTGGTCTACATAACATTGGCCCGGTCACTAGTAACAGGCAAAACTCTTGCCGACCTGGCACCGCTAAAGAAACTGACTGATTTGCAACTTGGACACAATGCCATTAGCGACGGCAACCTCGATGGCGTGGCCGCTATTCAAAGTCTAAAAGCCTTTCGAGTACAGGCTTGCCAAATCAAAGACAAAGATTTAGAACCAATTAGCCGCTTAAAAAACCTAGAATCTTTGACCCTGCATGAAAACAAAAAGATTACAGACAATGGTCTAAAGTACTTAGCCAAGATGACTAAATTACACTATCTAGACTTGGGCCAAACTAGCATTACTATCAATGGCCTAAAGGTCTTAAAGAACTGCCCGCTAACCAGCTTGCGCTTTGCTTTCGGACAATTTAAGAAAGAAGAACTAGCTCAAATCAAAACTATTTTTCCCAAAGCAGCGATCACAGAAGAGAGCAGCGGCAGCCACATGGATCCTACTTTGTTTGCTCCTCTGCACTAGCTAAACTAGATCTTCTATCTTGGCGCAACTTAAGGCGCGCTGCCCACAGCCTCAACATACCATTTACCATTTTGCACCCGTAGTGTATAAAGCCAGTCAGAGTTGTAGCCAGCCAACCTGAGCATCTTCACTCTAACTTTTACCAAATCACCCTGCCGAGCACCCACAGAAAAGTCGCTGTCGGGCGGAGAGGTACTAAGCCAGTGATGGCGCGAAACCGAAGTAATGTAAGCAGACTTATTATTGTTGAACTTAGCTTTGTATGCTGGTGCCAGATCATCCCAGGCTATTTCAAATTCTTTGAAGGCAATAGCACGAAAATGGTACTTTAAAAATTCACTAGCAGTGGTATCGCGCACTGACCTAATTCTATCCATTGAGGAATTGGACGAACCAGACGAACTAGACGAACTCGATGAATTAAATGAATTAGCTGAATCGGCAATACGAGGGGTGTTCACTGGTGCTGTCACCGGAGCTGACACTACCACAGGTTTTGAAGCTGGAGTGCTAAGTGCGACTACTTCCTGACGCTTGGTTGCTTCAGGCGTAACTTCTGGCTTACTGACCAACTTTTGATTACTCAAAACAGCATCATAATCAGGCAGACCCGGACGAGGTCGCACTGGCTGGCAGGCAATAACCAGATCTTTACCTGTCCATTTGCTCGACTCTAAAACAGGAGTCTGCAACACACCGCGCTCTTGCACAACTTCTTGCTGCACTTTATCTTTGACGAAATTGAATACATCCGACACATCACTGGAGCTGCCCTGCTTTTGCAGACCCTCAATTAAACTTCTCGTAAATACAGAATTGGGATATTGCTTAGACTCCCAAGAGGTCTGATTCTTATCGCTAGAGCAAATTACCAGCTGACCCGAGCCCTGGGCGATAGTGGCGGCATCAGCATTAGCCTGCCGTACTATGCCTTTACTTTCACTGGCGCCTCCAGCATGGCAAGTGTCTAACACCACCAGAACTCTGTCACTGTGAACTCTTTCGCGAATGGTATCAGCCAGGTGCTGCATCGGTATGCCGGTGGTAAAAAGCTTAGTTGGATTAGTATTGTGAGCCACCACATAATTGACGCCGCGAATATCAGCGTCAGAAGAACTGCCATGACTAGAGATGAAGATTACCACCAGATCGTCAGGCAGAGCCGCTCGCGGTAACCAGCTATCACCAAGCTGATCGAGAATGTTTTCTTTAGTCGCCTTTTCATTGAGTAAGAGGCGAACATGGTCTTTAGCAAAGTTGCCCTTGGTGATCAAATAATTGTAGAAGTCTTGGGCGTCTTTGGCAGGATAACGAAGGTTCAAAGTGGGGTCAGAGAACTTGCTGATGCCAACTACCAGGGCCCACTTATCAGTCACTGGTCGATTGGCAACGTTACTTTCAGCCCCTCCAGCTACGTCATTACCGGCCGCCCACGCCGCAGATTGCCAGGTCACAGTGGCTCCAGAAACAGCCAACAAGACCGCAAGTTTCAGGGCAAAAGCAGCACCTGTGACTATTTTGAGATTTGCCAACGAGAAACCTAGACGTGCCAATTTAGTTGTGCACCCTCCGATAAGCTGCTATATAGAATTCCACGACTCGACAAAGGTGAAACCGTCAATCAATGTCACTATCCGCACCGCTGATTAAAACTGAAAGATTACTACTGCGCCGCTGGCGCGAAGCTGACTTACATCCCTTCGCCGAGCTCAACCAAGATGATTTGGTGATGGAGCACTTTCCTAAGAAACTAAGTCACGAAGAAAGCAATGCTATGGTCGAGCGCATCGAAAGAGCCTTTGAAGAAAATGGTTTTGGTCTATACGCAGTTGAATTAAACGCCAACGAAGAATTCATCGGTTTTGTTGGCCTGTCTGTGCCTCGCTTTGAAGCAGCTTTCACTCCATGTGTTGAAATCGGCTGGAGACTGGCCTACAAACACTGGGGCTATGGCTACGCTCCAGAGGCAGCGCAAGCAGTTCTGGCTGATGGCTTTGAACGCGTCGGCCTCAAAGAAATAGTTTCATTCACTGCCACCTGCAACAAAAACTCGATGCGTGTAATGGAAAAAATCGGCATGACTCACCGGCCAGAAGATGATTTTTTGCATCCAGCACTAGCTGATGGAGACCCACTCAAACCGCATGTGCTCTATCGCCTTGCCTCTCAATTATAGTTTCACAACTGATCGAAAAATTTGCGCATGGCTTTCAAATACATGGGAGTATCGGTGACGGCCACATAGCAATGGGCTGAATCTGGCATGAACAGCGATGTTGCCGGTGCAGAAGCAATCTTACTTAAGGTTACACCTTGCTGCGGTGAACAAGTAATATCTTGTCCTTTAGTGAGAATCAACAGTGGTGGATGCTTCCCTTTTACGAAAGCCGAATTATCGTAGCGCGGCTCAGAAAACATCTGGGTAGGATAAACATTTAAAAGCGGTACCCACTCTTTCAGAGTCACCTCAGGCGACACAAATGGTGAGTCTAAAATCACACCATCCACAGGCACTCTGGCTGCCACATATGACGAAACTCCTGTGCCCATAGACATGCCGTAAAGCACGATAGGTGAGGCCAATGACTGCCGCACAAATTCATAGGCCGACAGGCCATCGTTACCCAACTTCTTATAGCTAGCCTCGCCCTCGCTATGGCCAAAGCCCTCATAATCGTATAAAAAGACGTTATAACCCATCTCCAAAATTGTTAGGGCTGGCATGCAGTTTATGTAATTTGCAAGGTTATAGGAATTACTCGGATTAATAATCACAGTACCCTTAGCAGTGCCTCGCTTAGTCTTAAAGTAGACACCATGTAGATAGACTGGCGGGCCAGGCCTGTTCAAAACAGGAAAGAACATGTTCTCACCCACACAGTTGCCCATGATCAGTGGCGGATAGCGATCCGAGAAATCTTTGAACGGATGCACAGCCATGAACTCATAAAGTGGCTCGTTCAAGGCCGGACAAAAACCGGCGTATACCACCGCAACAAAAATGAGCAAAAGGAGCCAAAGCCTTCTGCCGTCACCAGCTTTTATTATCGATTTTGGCCGGCGAAAAGTTGTTGCCATTGCTGCACCTAGCTCAAATTCTAGCCTAGGTTTTGCCAGCCCTATAAATTGCTACAACCAATCACTTAATGAAGTGTTGGTTGTGCCTGCGAAAACTCAATAATCGAACCGGATGCGTTTAGCCTGCTGGTCGACCGTGTAGCCACGATTGAAAACCTTCGGCCCGATTAGCGGGTGAGACAGGCCGTTTTCATAGGTGACTTGCACTGACATTTTGATCATATGTCCGACCTCCATGCGCTCAGCCATGCCAAACCCTCGGCCATGGCTAGTGATACCTAATTCACTGTGCATAGAAGGATGAATAACAAGTCCATCTCTTGCGCAACCAGTGTCAAATACAGCCTTAATCGGATGTCCATTGACTGTAATATCCACTAACATGGTGTCTCCCAGCTTCTCAAAAGGCAGAGAGAATTTGTCATTTCTATCGCGCTTAACTAAATTCGCCGCACCACCACTAGTGGCAACAACCGGCGCATCGCCCTCATATGGCGCCTTGGTCAGGCGCAAATAGTAGTCATCTACCTGATATGAGTACTCTTTGAAGAAATTCTGCCCAATGACACTGCATCCCTTCTCTCGAATGAACCAAGTATCAACCCGGCGAGTAATATCTTGAATTGAAATATCAGTTTCAAGCATCTTCACTGGAACAACACCGTATACCCTGGCCACGGGAACCGTTTTTGCCTTTTCCAACTGCTCGCTTGTGACAATATCGGGAAAATCGTAAAGACTGAGGCCGCATTTACTTGCCCCCGTGTCAAATACAACCCTGCAATAGCGCCCGTTTATCTTGGCGCGTACCCACAAATGACCTTCGGCTCGCTCAATGGGAATACGCGTCTTCTGTGGCAACTTCTCCCATTCAGCACGACTAAGCGGGCGGCCGCCCTCAGCAAGATCAGCTAAAATTTTTGCGGCAAGAGCCGAACTAGCTTTGTCTCTCTCGGCATCTTCAGCCTTCAACGAAGAGCTTTTAGAAGCTGTTGCCCCACCTCCATCCAAATAATTAGAAGCAAGCTTTGCCTCAGCAGAATTAGGCCAGATTTGCACCAAGCGCTCAAAAATAACCTTGGCATGGGAAGTATGCCCAAGCTGGATATAGCAAAGACCCAGATAATAATGCGCCGTTGCCCCCTGCTTTGAGTCAGCCAGCCCTCGAAATGCCAGAGAGGCAGATTGATAGTCCTTCTTCTGAAACAGAGCAATAGCTTTAGTCATGGTATCTTGGGCGAAGGCAGGGCCGGCAGAAAGAACCAGCGACAAAGCTAGCGATAATGCCAACACGCAACCGCAAGACGCAGTCGGAAGCGGCCTTGCGACGTTTACACGGCCTAGCCTTATACTTAAAACTTTGAAGAAACCAAGAGAAATAGTCAAAGCTGCCGCCGCCAAAATTGAGTTATCTTTCTAATGCAAATTGACTACTATTGTACGGGAAACCTTGGAATCTGTCGGAATAAGTAATTTGAGAAAACAGCAATACAGCGTGGCCTTCCTTCTGAGCTTGTTAGAGCTTCTTTCCCTTGCAGTCGACGACAGAGCGGCAATGGCGCAACCTGCTAACTATGCCCAAGCCTATCGACAGCAGCAACAAGCTTTTGAGGGCGACGACGAAGAATCAGACTACAACGATGACGGTGAATATCAAAGCTCTGCTGGCATAAATCACCGCCCACAAGCTATAGGTGCAAGCAAGAGCCAAAGCTCTAGCTTTGCCGAGATTGACCAGCTTTTCGCCAATTCACTAAGTCGTTTTGGCGTTCCCGGCGCTTCATTTAGCGTTGGCTATCGCGGTCAAATTATTTACGCCAAAGGATATGGCCTAGCCGACGTCAGCCAGGGTCGGCCCTTTACCCCCGATACTCCTTTCTGCATAGCTAGCTGCTCTAAGGCGGTAGACGCCATGGCCATTTTGCACCTTGTCGACCAAGGCAAATTATCGCTAGACGACCGCCTTTACGATATTCTTGGTCGCCCTAATTTAAGAGCAAGTGCCGACCCAGCAGTGCGCCAAATTACAGTAAGGCAACTACTGCACCACTCTGGCGGATGGGATCGCAGCGTTCCCTATGATGCCAAAATGATGAATGCCATGGCCCACGGGGGAACAATTCCCTTTGAAGAACTACTGCTCAATGCCATGAACTTCCCGCTAGATTACCCACCAGGAAGCAAAGCAATCTACTCTAACTTTCAATTCACGGTGGTGAGAGTGATCATCGCCAAAGCCTCAGGTATGGGTTATCAGCGCTATGTAGAAGAACAAATATTGGCGCCACTGGGAATTGTCGACATGCACCTGGAAGAAAACAAAGGTAATTATCGCCCCAACGAAGCGCGGCGCTACAATCCACAGGGAAAGGAATTGCCAGGCGGCCGTCCAGCCTATCCCCTAACCGGCCCCATGGGCTCTTGGGTCTGCTCGACAAACGACATGGTCAAACTGTTCATGGCTCTTGATGGTTCAGATGGACGCCAGCTATTCAGCCAGTCCGCCAGACAAGCCTTAGTGGCAGCAGTGCCACCACCGGTACCACCAAGAGCAAACGGCTTTCACTTTGGCCTGGGCCTTGACCGGGTTTATCAAAACGAGAATGGCACTGGCTATATGAAAAACGGTGGCGTTGCCGGAGTGCACGCTCAAGTCGAGCACCTGCCTGGCGACATAGATTTCTGCGTCTTTTTCAATGGCGCGGGTCATCCAGATCAAGGCAAGAAAGTAATTGGTTTTGTCTGCGATAGCATTAGAAAGATACTGGCCGATACAAAGTTCCAGGCGAGGGCGGAGCACTAGGCCCCTCTTCAAACTGAATTTTGCGCAGATAGTCACCGTAATTATCTTCTACCGAGCGTGGGGCAAGGCGATGGCCGCGCACTGCCACTTTAGCCTTCAGGCCGACATTGATCTCATCTTTGGGATGCAGTACCAAATCATTGATGGCATCAACCACGATATCTGGCTCATACATCACTCCCGGATTGATTTTGTGACCAGTATAATTGGCTCCATTAGTCCAAAACTGAGTATTGGTCGGCAATGGATTGACCGTACAAACATGAATATCTTTGAGCTTATCGGCCTTTAACTCGGCACGCAAAGCATCATCGAAACCTACAATACCAAATTTGGTGGCACTGTAAGTGGCGTAATAGGCGATTGGGATTTTACCAGCCATAGAAGCCACATTTATCAAAGTGCCATGACCTTGCTTTTTAAATTGATTAACGGCGAAGTGGCTACCGTTCACAACCCCAGTCAAGTTAATATCGATCATACGAGCCTGATCGGCTAAGGGAATGTCAGTGAAGCGGCCGAAGGCACCTACTCCAGCATTGTTGATCCAAACATCAATTTGCTTAAACTTGGCTAAAGCCGCCTCAGACAGGGCTT
>JAUPUU010000197.1 GCA_030917395.1 Cyanobacteriota bacterium erpe_2018_sw_21hr_WHONDRS-SW48-000092_B_bin.40 | reverse complement strand
AGCCTGATCCATCGCTCTTTCCATCTCAGCATATCTTCAATCAAGTTAGACTGACTCTCAAGCAAACTCAAAAGCAAACGGCGCACACTGCGCTTATAGGTCTTAAACTTGGCAGGCTCAGTTAAGGAGACGTCTCCGCCGCTCAAGGCAACAGCCAAACGCAGTACATCGGTAGCAGTATCGACATACTTGGCCACAAGACTAGCACTATCAGCGGTGCGTTCCATTAGCTGCGCTAAAACAAAAGCCTTATTCTCGCGGTGTGCTATTTGAGCCGGCAAGAACCGCTCAATATCGCCATCAAAGAAATCTATATATGCAGCAATGTCTTCTTTATCGGTAACAGAAATGGAACTATTTACCGAAAGCAGTTGTCTAAATTGCAGCTCAAACTGTTCAAAGGTGGAAAGGGCGAGCGGCCGCAAATCAGGAGCTTCAGCAAGAGGAGCCCGTTGAGGAACAGGAATTAGACCAAAGAGCTTCTTTGGCTTAGCCGGTAAATATTTGCCACCACTAAAATAGTGCACCATAGCATTGAGATAAAGCTCAGCCTCACTCATATCCATCACTTGCTTAGGAAAGTCAGGATACATCGGCGTCAATTTTTGGTGAGCACCTTTCTCTTTTGCTAAGCACTCGAATAACTGTTTCTTCAAGTCAGCAAGTTCACTTAAACTAAGATGCTTGCAGGCGGCAATTAAATCAGCAGACATGCCAAACCCTAAAGCCTCTATAGTCTTCACGACCGTGGCCACATAGTGGTTAGGCAAAGCCTCACTAGTAGAAGCCGGATTAAGTAAAACCTTCTTACAGCGCCGAACGAAAATCTTGTTGGCCAATTCAAGTTTTTGCGGCGAATATTCTTGCACCATGGCCTCGCACAACTGGCATAAAAAGAAGCCGCAGAAAGCGAAGACTCTAAATCATAGGTTTAGAAGGAAGAACCTTCATAGCCGCGGCACTATGTTCTATGCCCGCTGGCCCCAACGCTCAAACTAACAAGATCAACCACTATAGCTATCTATTTGGGCAGACTAACTTTTCCAGTTCCAGAGCAAAGCGGACAGGGCCCCTTATTAATTGGCCGACCATTAACGTACTCAATTACTTCACCCATATGGTCGTTACTCCAATATTCAGAGCCGCCTTTGCCTGCGGGGTCAAGATAAGGAAAAACCATCCAAACGAGGCGGTCGGGCTTGCCAGGCACGTCCATTTTGCGCCAGCCCGGCGTTGAAGGTTTGAGACAATTACCCGGACAAATCCCCTTCATGTAGCTGCTTAAGGTAGCAGCTAGCCTCTGAGCGCGATTCTTGACCGAAATCAGCTTACCTGTCTCACTAACTTTTTTGTATTGCTCAAGGGCTTTCTGATATTGATGCATTTCGTAGAAACAGTAACCTAAAAGTATGCCAGCTTCGCCGTCATCCAGAGGCGATTGAGCAGCCACAGCAAGGCTAGCTGCGGCGGCCGGATACTTCTTCTCCTGAAAGAGTTTGGCCCCCTTCTGATAGGTAGTCTTGAAAGCAACTTTTTCAGCGTCTTTTGGGGCGTTATTTTGCGGCTCAGCAGTCTGGGCTGACGCCGGTAAAAGAGAAGCAAACGGCAATAGCAGCAAAGTAGAGACTGCGAGTGCCAATGCCAGTAGCAATGCTATGAACTTCAAATTATTGCCATTGAAAATGATTGATAAAAGAGGTGTCGCGGAAAGCGAAGACTCTAAATTGGAAATTTTAGAAGGAAGAACCTTCATAGCCGCGACTACAAATCTATACCCACTTCTAGCACTAAGAACGACTTTAACAATTATTTTCCCAGAGCCATAAGCTGACGCAGTTCGGCCCCAAAGATCTCGCGGGTCAAACGCACTTGCCGTGCCGGGAAATCGCGCAAAGAGACTGGTATAGCACCATCCACAACAGCCTTACCGCTCGCCACTTGCTCCCAGAGCGCTTTATCGGGAGGGCTCAGTTCGGCCTCAAATAAGCGCACTTGAGTGTGACCCAATTTCCATTGAGCAGGCACATTACTAACGTGCAAAGCTCGCCTGGTCTGGGGCATGAGCATGCCGTTTATCGAGTATGCATCTGTCGGTGTTTGATCAATGTGCAGCCAAGCGCCAGGCTTCCATTGACCATTTGACTCAAACTTGGGCAATGGCCAGCGCACACTTTGCGCCCCGGGAGAAGTTCCATCACTAGCCAGCACCTTAAATGGCTTAAGAACAGCTTCGCCAATAGGCTTAATCAATTCCCGCCCCAAATGAAACTGTTCATGCAAAACAGGAGAAACAGAGCGCCCCACAGCCTTTATCGCCGCCAATTCTGACGCCGAGCCGAACATCATACCGCTGTTTTTCAAAAGGGCGAGGGCAGCCGATTCTGCCACTGGAACAGTGGCTTCGGCGACCATCAATGCTATTTTCTCTCCAGCCACGGCTGCCCGCCTCTGAACGTCCTGTTAACTGCATACTTGTTCACTGCATACATGTTCACATGAGGGGCGACCAAAGTCACCGGTGAAAATACGCAGCGGGCAACCCACGACCTAATCATCGAGCATCAGGTCTAAGCGTCTCTTATAGTTGTTGAGAAAATCACGGGTGACCGAGAAATGCTCAAGATTCTCATACTTATCTTCTCGCACGCCGGTTTCATCAAAAACAAGAATCTTGCTCGATGGATAGGCTAACAAAATGGGGGAATGAGTAGCGATAATAAACTGCGAACCATCTTGCACCAAGTCGTGAATACGCACGAGAGCAGCCAACTGGCGCGAAGGAGATAGAGCCGCTTCTGGTTCGTCCAAAAGGTAAATGCCCTTTCCTCTAAATTTATTGACGAGAGTAGCCATGAAAGACTCACCATGAGACTGACGATGCAGCGACTTACCGCCGTAAGAACTGAGATAGCCGACTTCATCCATGTAGGTAGCCAGGTTATAGAAACTCTCAGCCCGCAAGAAGTAGCCGTCTT
>JAUPUU010000196.1 GCA_030917395.1 Cyanobacteriota bacterium erpe_2018_sw_21hr_WHONDRS-SW48-000092_B_bin.40 | reverse complement strand
TAGCCGCAGGGCTGGTAAGCACTGGTAAAAACAAAAACACAACCCTGAACACCGCACGCAAAGGCGACCGATACTTGTTGGCAATAACCATCAAAGACTTCACCAGCGAAATCGAGAAAATCTTGAAAGCGCTTGGTGTGGAAATTGTATCGAAAGACGCGGCGAAGACTGATGCTCAAGGTAAGAAAACAACAGTGGTAAGAGCCTATCTAAAACTCAACAAACTAGAGGCTCTGGCCAAACAAGATTTCGTTTTACATATCGACCTTGCTTCGGACCGCAAGTAGAGACTGTAATCTGAAAACAAAGGGCCGCCTGCAAAGGCGGTCTTTTTGTTTAGCCCAGCCGAGGCAAAATATGCAAGAATTAACTGAATTGCAGATAGTGAATAGCTACTATCGAAACCCTGGAATCCTGTGCCTGAAGAATCGCCCTACGCCGTCCTAAAGCTACCAGACTACAGATTGCTTCTGATGAGCCGTCTGCTTGTTACGATTGCCGTTCAGATTCAAGGCATCGCCGTGGGCTGGCAGATCTATTCCATCACAAATAGCCCACTCGCCCTTGGTCTAGCGGGTCTGACCGAGGCTATACCGGCTATCGGAGTGGCTCTCTACGCCGGCCACGTCGCTGACATTGTTGATCGCCGCAAAATCGTGCTCTGGGCCGTGGCTTCTTTGGTTGTGAGCATGGCCATTCTCACCATCTGCACATTGAGCACCCACCACAACCCAACCCTTCTAATCTGTATATTTTCGATTATTGCCTTGTCTGGGGTATCGCGCGGCTTCTATGGCCCGGCAATTTTCGGCATCGTCTCAGATATTGTCCCCCGACCACTCTTGGGCAACGCCGCCGCCTGGAACAGTACAGTATGGCAATCATCAGCGGTAGCTGGCCCAATCTTAGGGGGCGTGCTCTACGCCTGGCTCCATGCGCCTTACACATACTTGGTTTCAACAGTGATGCTAATGGCAGCTTTCGTTAGTTTCTGCCAGGTGAAGTCGCGCACAGTGATCACACCGAAGAAGTATGAAAGTGTTTTTGACAACATCAAAGAAGGCTTAGATTTTGTCTTTAAAAATCAAGTGATTCTTGGCGCCATGGCCTTAGACCTATTTGCTGTGTTATTTGGTGGAGCCGTAGCCCTGCTGCCAATCTTCGCCAAAGAGATATTTCACTGCGGTCCCGAAGTATTGGGCATGCTCAGAGCGGCACCATCAGTGGGCTCTATGGTGACAGCCATAGTACTTACTCACCGACCAATCACCCATAATTCAGGCAAAATATTCATGCTGGCGGCAGCTGGCTTCGGTGTTTGTATGATTGCCTTTGGCCTGTCTACGAATCTTTATTTATCGCTCTTGATTCTCACCATAAGTGGTGCCTTAGATGGAATAAGCGTCTGGGTACGCAGCACAATTTTCCAACTAAAAACACCAAACGAAATGAAAGGCCGTGTCTCGGCAGTTAACAACATGTTCATTGGCTCATCAAATGAAATCGGCGAATTCGAATCAGGTGTCACAGCCAAGATCATGGGCTTAGTGCCATCAGTGGTATTTGGTGGAATCATGACACTAATCGTAGTGCTTGTGACGAGCATCAAAGCCCCCAAACTAAGACGCCTGAATATCCACGAACTCTATAAAGAACAAAGCGAAGAACTTTCACAGAAGTAAAAAATCTACGATTGTGGAAAGCAAATGTGCTTCTACTCAAGGAGCAGGGCGGGCATAGCGTCTTGCCGAAACTGACTGAAGCACTCATGCAAGAAGGCTCGCGGAGTTCTCCCTAAGGCTCTCAAAGCTTCTCGATGGTCAACAACAAAGACACCGGATATGCCAAGAAATACGGCGCTCCAGAAATAATAGATAAGCCAACGAGCGAAGCGGGAGCAAGGCGAAATCTCCTTGCGCATAAAGCTCCAGTGAAACTTAAGGTGCGCTATTTCATCAAGCACAATGTCTGAAAAGATAGCGCGCAAGCAGGGCTCGGGAAGTCTATCAGCACAGGCCTTATAGAAGCTTTTGCCGACAATTTCTGCAGTCAAAATAATGAAAATTTCGGTCTTAAGACCAAGCAAATGACGCATGGTGACAAAAGCATAGTCAGACCAGTGCCAAGTAATAAGATAGCCATCCATCAATTCAATAACACGTGCAAGGATCTTAGCGTGGCCGTTCTCCTCCTTTATAAATAGGTCAATGCACTGTTCATAAAGGGGATCATTGAGAGTCTTGGCATATTGCCGCAAATGAGTGCCATCACCAGTTTCACCGACCTGAAAACGCTGCAACGATTTGATAATAGGAACACGAACAGAAAATGGAATATCTAAATACTGCGGCCAAACAATTGGCTGTTTATTCTTTTTATTGCTCTCAAAATAGGCAAGCCATTCTGCTGATGAAAAAACCTTGCGGTCGAAATTGGCATCAGCTCCTGTATTTGGAGCATCCTCGCCGGGCGGTTGGAGCAATCGCTGTGAAGTCATCCTGTAATCCTCGCCATATAGGTTCGTCTACTCTTGACCGTGTATCAACTTTTGAGCGCTCCATATGAGCCTAACAGAAGAGGTCAGAACACGAGGTAAACAAACGACTTGCTTTGATCGCTTCAAACAAAAAACGAGTTAAGACAAAGAAGATCGATGTAAGCAGCGCGATCTATTTTCGCCAACCGCTCTAATCTTTCTTATCACCAAGAGGCAAAGCCAAGACCCTGGCCAGCTTTGAACTATTAAGTAATTCGGTGCCATGATGCTTTGTGCAACAATACCGCCAGCTTAAATTTGTAGAATTACACCAAAATTTCGTAAATACCGAGGCGGCGAATTCCAACTGCCGAGGCAAAATAGAACTCCCCCGTTTTACATAGAGGCCTTTGCGTGGACGCATCTGACTCATCAAATAGCTCGCAGGCCGATAAGGCTCGCAGCTTCTTCGGCAATGAATGCCCTCTTCAG
>JAUPUU010000195.1 GCA_030917395.1 Cyanobacteriota bacterium erpe_2018_sw_21hr_WHONDRS-SW48-000092_B_bin.40 | reverse complement strand
TCTTACTCAAGGGGACTGACACAATATCGGTCCATTTCTTACTCAAGGGGACTGACACAATATCGGTCCATTTCTTACTCAAGGGGACTGACACAATATCGGTCCATTTCTTACTCAAATGACGGACCAAAGAAGTAAAACTCTACTAAAATCATGAATCATATGAAATGACCGCAATTAATAGCTGAAATCCAATCATCACAGAACTCGGGTGCTAGACCATAGGGCATCGACCATCAAAATAACCTCGGGACTAACTTATGTTCTACCTTTTTGTTTTTCTTGGCGGCTTCACATCGCTCGTCTATCAAGTAAATTGGCAAAGGCTAGCGGCCTTTTCATTAGGTTCTGACGCTGGAGCAGCCTCTGTAGTAGCTGCCGCTTTTATGACCGGCCTGGGATTCGGCAGCCTTTGGGGGGGTATTTTCAGCAAGAATCTAAGCAAAAGAAAGTGCATCATTAGCCTCTTTTTCATAGAAGTAGCTATAGGCGTTTTAGGACTAGCCAGTCTTCCCGTTCTCTATCAGTATTTCTATCTTCAGCTCAGCGGGAGTATTCCCTTTCATATCATGGGACCTATCGTTTTCGCCGTGCTAACCTTGCCAACATTTTTTATGGGGGTTAGTTTTCCGCTGCTGGCCAAAGCAGCTGTCAGCGAGCAGGAAGATGCCGCAGAAAAGGTCACTAATCTCTACGGGCTAAACACCTTTGGCGCTGCACTGGGCGCACTTCTAGGCGGGCTTCTACTGATGCGACACTTCGGCATAGAAACGGCAACTGGTATCGCTGCAGCCATCAATTTAACCGCCGGACTTACCATTCTGCCTAGCTTAAAGACACTCAATCAGACAGAGCTTGGCCGGAAAACTCAAAAAGAATTGTTAGAAGAACAATTAGGAGAAGAACCAACGCCCACGGCCACTTCGCAACATCAAATGCCAGTGTCATCTGCTAGCAAGCACCCATTTCGGGCGTGGTGCATTTTGTATGGACTTTCAGGATTCGTGAATTTAGGACTAGAATTAATTTGGTTCCGATTATTGGGCATCATGCTCAAAGCCAACACTTTTTCATTCAGCTGGCTGCTTTTCTTCTATTTATGCGGCCTGGCATCCGGCTCTCTCTTCGCAGCAAAGAAACTAAAGCAAGCATCTGGTCAAACGTTTCTGCTCTTGCAACTGGCCCTTACAACCTATACGGTAATTTTTCAAATCGTAATCTTTCGTGAGGCCCAGCCCGGGGGAGGCCTCCCTTGGCTACATGACTACTTCGGCTCATACAATCCTCTCAGCCTGAGCAACTATGGCTTGGGGGTTTTACTTTCACCAGAAGGAGACCTATTTCGGGCCCTCTATCTAGGCCTGGCTCTGTTCATGGTCTTTCCGCCCACGTTTATGATGGGTATTTCTTTCTACGGCCTGCAGAACTCAGTACAGAACGACATCAGCATGGTTAGTCGCAAAGTTGGAATTCTACAGACGTGCAATATATTGGGCGGAACTTTAGCGCTTCTCATTCTCGGTCTATACGGGCTGAAGGATCTCGGTACTTTCAATGCGCTCATGGTACTTTGCGCCCTAAATCAAATCTTCTTGCCGATTTTCTTCTTTATTGAATACAAGAAAAACGAAACTAAAGAGATGAAAAATCGCTGCATAAAAAGATGTTTGCTATTTTCCGCACTAGCGATTTTGCCAATACTAGCCATGCCAAATGCCAAAGCTGCGTGGGCAGTATTGCACGGTAGCAAAACTGAATTTACCTACGACGAAGATCACACTGGTATCGCTACGGTACAAACTGCTTATGACGATAAGCACTTTGTCTTCGTTAACGGGGAAGGTCACTCAGAAATTCCCTTTGGCAGCTATCACTCGCAGGTAGGACTGGTACCACTATTCCTTCACCATAATCCCGAGGATATCGCCATAATTGGTCTGGGCTCGGGAGACACATGTTACTCAGCATCGTCTCACAAGAACACCAAATCAATCACTTGCATAGAAATCATCGAAGCCGAGCCTAATGTGTTAAAGAAACACGCAGAGAAAACAAACTATGAACCACTAAAAATAATCTTCAAAGACCCAAGAATCAAGCTTATAGCAGGTGATGGGCGCCGCTATGTTGAGAGTTGCGGCCGGAAGTTTGACATCATTCAAGCAGATGCGCTAAGGCCATTCACATCTAGAGCCGGTATGTTGTATTCAAAAGAGTATTTTCAGGCAATGAAAGCAAGCCTTAAACCGGGCGGCTTACTTGTCACCTGGCTGCCAACAAAACGCACCTATGATACTTTTCGCTCGGTCTTTCCCGAACACTTAAATTTCGGCAATACTGCCATCGGCAGCAATCAAGCAATTAATTTAGATACAGCTCAAGCTCTAGAGCGTTATAAACAATTTTGCCTGCATGACAGAGTAAAAGCCACTGGTCATGATGGCGCAGAATTAGTTAGTCAATTTCTCGCAACTGTTCTACCGAACGATACTAGCGCCATTAAGCAAGAAAACAACAACCAAGATCTTTTTCCCAGGGATGAATTTCTGCTACCCCAGCTAACGAACTAAACACCACTATTAAGATGGAGTCCAACTTAAAATTGGCATGATGAAGAGCATGAAAAATAGCATCAGCTGCCTCCACTACTCCTGCGAATCTGACGACTCCAAATCCAAACCCGCCTCGTCCTTAGCCTCAATCTCGGCAGCGACTTTAGCAGGTGAGACGCCGCGGCGTTTGGCCTCAGAAGCAATAAAAGCAGCCTTTTTGGCCTCAACCCGCTTTGCTTCGGCCGCCTGTTTAGCCTCAACCCGCTGTGCTTCGGCCGCCTCTTCACGCTCTTGTTCGGCCCTCAATCTTTCAATTTTTTCAGAAGACCTAATGTGGTTTGCCACTTGCTCCGGTTGATTAAAACTAGCAACCGAAGCTAATCCTTCAGAAAATAACCGCACATCAGCGAATTGCGCAGGAATTACCAACGCTCCATTGCTATCCGCAAAGCCCCACAACTGATTTACTACAATAGGAGTGAGTTCACTACCGTCAGACAACTCAACAGGAACAAAAGCAGCTGTCGAACTCTCACCGTTGATCGCTTTGCTCAATGCGGCACCCTTAGCTGAGCCTGCGGAAGAAGTCGATGAATAGGCAACTCCATCAACCAAAATTGTGCTCACTCCCAGTCCGGGAGAGCATGTGACATTATCAGTTTTTGCTTGAGCCCCAGAAGAAGAAGAAGAAGAAGTAGTAGTAGTAGTAGTAGTAGTAGTAGTAGCAGCGGCACCACCAGAAGGAGTGACACTTGAACTGCCCTTTACCGATGTATCGATCGGCGGAATAGCAGCGAGATACTTATAAATTGGCCTCAATCGAAAAGATCCAGTCTTGTCAACAATTCCATACTTGCCAGATTCGCTGACTACAGCCAAACCATTATGAAAATCGGCAGCAGAAGAGAACCGTGGAGCAATGACGCTATCAAACGAAGAATCGATGTATCCCCACTTCTTATGTTGTGAAACCGCCGCTAAACCCTCAGAAAAGTCACTAGCACTCTCGTATTTCGGTTCAACAAAAGCTCTACCGTCTTGGCGAATGTAACCATAGAGGCCGCCTTTCTCGATACAGTAGAAGCCATTAGAAAGCGGTCCAACAGAATCTAAGTCGCGACAAATATATTCACCAGAGCGGTAAATAATTCCCTTTTTAGCGCCTTCGGCCACAATTGCTATGCCGTTCCTAAAAGAATTAGCCTCAAGCCACCGAGAAGGTATAACCAGGTAGTTGCCAACTCGATCTATGTAACCCCATACCGCGCCCACTTTTACCGCAGCTAGCCCCTCGCTGAAATCTTTAACTTTGCTAAAAGTGGGCTTGATCACCATCTCACCGCGCTTGTTGATGAATCCCCATTTTTTCTTTACGCGAACAGCACAAAGCCCTTCAGAAAAGCTTTTGGTTCTTTCAAACGCAGGGGGAATTACACACATTCCTTTCGAATTGATAAAGCCGTAGTGCGTAGAGTATTCAGACTGAAGACGCATGAACTCCTGGTCGTCTTTTTCCGCTCCAGCGGTATGACCCAATGTACTTTGGACAATCGCCAACATCGCAGGATCAAGCGAAACGGCCCTCCAGGTACCAGCTCCAAGAACAATGGTGCTTAGCACACCTACTAATGCGATAGTTCTCTTCTTATTCAAAGCTAGTTGTCCAGCCCCCATTTATCTGTAAGAACTCTGTCGCTAGAAGATGCAAGACTATCAGCGCAAGCAGCCGAATCCAGAAGAACGTAGCGCTGGCAAACACGGTCAAGTAAAGTTTGGCCGCTCCTGAAAGTTATACACAAAATTGAGCCATAGACTAAATAAAACACAAAGAAACTAACAAGCCATAGCCAGCTTTCAGCTACTGGCAATGCCAGTTTAAGTAGCCACACTAAACCGAGTATTGGATAGAGACTCAAATAAGCGAGACTTTGATTGAACTGCTTAACAAGTGACTGAGAAAAGGTTACAACTTCACCATTCTGTCCCGCAATCTTCAATCCAGCTACTATTTTGCCTGGTGTCGCCTGTAGTGCACTACTTTCAAAAATGGCGAATAGAAAAACAGCGATTATCGAAGCTATGGCAGGTAAAAGAACATATAGAATTACTGCCAATATCATGGGCTGATCATAATCAGAAGTGGCCAACCAGCGCGAGAGCAGCAGTATGATAGGCGCTTGCAGCAGCAGCAATAGGGCGCAAAAAACCGTTGAATCTAGCAATGATGCAACAATGCGTCGACGAATAGTTGCCACTTGCGCACTTGCTGGTCGCATCTGGCCGTCATCGTTGGCCAGCACATGAGGATTCTCCTTCGGCAAAATGAAAGAGCCAACAAAAACATCATGCAGCATCTGACTTCGTTTGCTGGTGAACATATGTACGAGTGGAAGACAACTCAAAAGAGCAGAGGGAAACTTCAAAAACTGTCGCAAGACTAGACGATGAGGCAGAAGTCGTTGACCAAGAGCACCGCAAACGACAAGACCCATCAGTTGCTTACCCGGCGTGGCCTGCTGCCGCGACGCATCATACACAATATGGTAGAGGTGGTTAATAAATAACGGCACCACCCAGACATACCATTCACCATAACCGACTAACGGGGACAGCGACCCGATAATTCCCAGCAAACTGACCAACCAGCCGCAAGCGCAAAACGAATCAACAAAACCGACAGCAAAAGCCAGGAAGGCGATTTGCAGTAATTTGGCGCTGGGAATAGCTAAAAGCTGGCCACCACTGTTTAAGCAAACTAAGAAAATTATCGCGGTGACGGAAGAAATTGCTCCAACAAAGCCGGCATCTACCAGACCGCTAACAAATCGCCTGGCAATCATTAAGCCTGCACTTGGCTGCAACCCCCCGGAAGGGTTAGCCGGCACAATCACAGAAGGTTCTCCAGGCAGCGCAGCTGGAAGTTCGCTATTGGCTTCAGAGTCCATCGTTGTTCACGTTCGCAACTTCCAGGGTAATGCCACTATCTTACCCCGCCTCTTTCAACCAAGGCGGAATTCACAGGAAATTAAGACTTGAAAAACTACAAACTATTTCCCGACCTTGGCCCGTTGCACGGCTCTGAAATCGGCAAGCCGCTTCTGCGCTTCTTCGACTAGCTTTAATGACTCTTTGAACTGAAAATATGGTTCGTCCGCTTCTGAACTGGCATCTTCTACAAGATTGACCACAGCGTAGGCCACAGTCTCTTTCAAACGCACTTTTTCCCACAAGATTCGAGCACAGACAGCGCACATTTTTATACCAGTACCTTCGCCAATGTGCACGGTGCTGCCAACAGCGATTGTTTCATCACAGAACTGACAGCAGACACCTTCAGCCTGGCAAGGAGCCTCATCTGAAGTAGCGCACTGGCACTTGGTTGGATCACAATTACAACGGTGGGAGGGAGCAGCTTCTTCGATTTTGGCGACCACTTTGGCCGACTTTGTGCCACTCAAATAAGCGCTAACTTTTTCAAATGGATATTCATACTCGTCGGTGTCGATTTTAGGATTAGCTCCCGGCAACTTATTGCTCTTTTCCAAAACGGTCTTCATTTCTTCTAGAAGCGGTGCCAGATCTTGAAACTTGTATGTCATGGCCACTTTGCCAATCACTTTTGCCTGCTTCTTGATCGTCTCAGCTACAGCTTTTTCAGAAGAACCCATTTCACCCTCCGGAGGTGTCAACATAGTTACTAGA
>JAUPUU010000194.1 GCA_030917395.1 Cyanobacteriota bacterium erpe_2018_sw_21hr_WHONDRS-SW48-000092_B_bin.40 | reverse complement strand
TCCAGACGGGCGCAAAAGTCACGGCGCATCACAGTCGGCACCAGGTAATTCAGATTACGATGAGCTTCGTGCCTTGCATAAACTTGAGAAGCCTGGCGATTCCAGCACAATCTACAAGCGATTTATTGATGGGTCTTGGGTTGTGGTAGAAGATTTAGATTGAGTGGAATAGGCTCGATCAAGAGTTAGTTAGATGCCTGTAGGCTTTTGTTCTGTTGGTGTCGGATTAATATGCTCATGACCGTGTTTCTTCGCTTCGATGCAGTCTGTGCTGAAGGTACTTAGTTCGAGCCACGGTTTGCAAATCTCGTAGTGGGTAACGTCATGATCATTCCTTTTGATAGCGCTTCCAGTTTTCATCATACTGGTCCGTATCTAGGTACCAACCAGATTTTTCGATTTTCACAAGTCTTCCGTGAGAAATGCCAGGCTTCCCCTTTGTGAATGAAAGTTCTACGCTGGGACCGTCGCCCACAAGGCCGGTAGCGCTAATGCCAAAGCTCACTAGTGGATTCTTCGGGTCGTCTACATATGTCTTGCAGAGACTAGGCAATCCAAGCTTTTTTAAGCGTGCCGCGTATTCCTTCAAATGCTCTTTAGAGGGCATTGGCCCGCTTTCGCTTAGTGTCGTGCAATCGCCAGTGTCGTAAACTATAAATCTGGTTTCTTTCTCGGCGAGCAGAAGGTCACGAATTCGCGCCCAATTGATACTAGAAGTAACTCTTGCCTTTGGGTGCTTCTCGTCTGGTGAATGCTCTCTGGTATTCCGGTTCATACAGGTCAATGATCTTGTAGGTTCCAGAAGTCTGCCACTCGTTGTTAAGCCATTGGCCGTTTTGGTCTAGCACTTTCGAAACAGTTTGGGATTGCATGTAAACCTTTCCCCAAAATAGCCATTTGTCGTCAATGTTCTGAACAAGAAATACTCTGACTGGTTCCAAGTGAAAAATCCGAGCGCTTTTCTTTCCGTGAAATTCAAACAGAGTATTTTCTACTTCAAGTAGAGAAATAGGATTTTGAGTGTGTTTGGTTAGATCTAGCAAGTTGCTTGGAAAACCCTGCTCGATGGTGAGTTGAAGTGTGTCATTGATTTCAAGATAGCTGCCCATTTCGACTTCTCACTTTGGCTGGGATTCTTAAGTGCATTTTTGTTGTCACTGATTATAAGGCTTGCTTGACCTTTCTATAGTCAGACTTTCGAACTGTCTTGGTTTGGCTTGATCAGAATTGATGCGGCCCTGTCTCATTAGTCCTCCACAACGACCCATGCCCCATCGAGCCATCTGGCGTGCACTGTGAAATGTCCTGTGCTATGGAAAGATCATCCTGAAGCTGAGCCCACTGACCGGTCTGCGACAATATGAGTTAAGAAGTTTTTTGTAACTGTGGACTTTTAAGCTAAACTTGTTGATCTAGATCATCGACAACCGTCCAAACCCCCTCTACCAGTCTCTTGTATATGGTGCTATCGTCACCAGGTTTAGTAAGTTTGTGCAATGATCTCAGCGCCTCATAGTCTGCATCGGCAGGTGCGGAAGATGAGCTGCCATGGGCGCGTGTGCCATCCAAAAGAGTTTGCGAGATATCTGTGGCAATCGTACCGTCTTCCTTCATTTCAGCCCACTGCCTTATAGTGCCTCGTAACGCCTCCCGATTGCGTCTCGATTCTTCAACCTGTTCCGGAGTGTTTCGTGGAGCATCCAGAAACCTTTCAATCAAGTCGTCTAGAGGATCTTTTGTATCTTTTTCATCAGTCACTTTGTGGTGTCCCTTACATAAGGCGTAAGCAATCTGGAAATGCTCTCTTCATTTTGTGAGAACCTGGGTTGCTCGTGGCGATACCAGTTGAATGCGCATTCAGCTATGAAAATTTTCTTGTGAATTCTGTTGAATGTACCAAGCATTTGTTCTGGAGTTTCAGGCAATATGTCGACCATTCTTTGAACGGGCATCCGCGATGAGTGCCTCAATCACTCCTGTCTTACTGGTCCTCCACAACGACCCATGCCCCATCAATAAATCGTTTGAAAACGGTGCTCGCGTCGCCGGGTTTTTCCAGCTTGTGTAATTTGCGTAGATATTCGTAGTCGTCATTGCCGGGAACTGATACTGAATGTCCGTGACCCATCGATCCGTCTGGCGTGTAGCCCTTTCTTTTTCTCTTCAGTCATGCGACATCCTTCCAGGGCCTTGTCGTCGTGTTCTAGCTTCCGTTTGGGCTCGAGGTCTGACTGTCTGCTCCGGGGCAATAATTGATTATACCCAGAGGCCTGGGCTCTCGTTAAGACCTTACTCCCCATTTTGGGTGCTTACCGTGGTCTCGAGGCATCCTACTGCTGACATCTTTTTTTCCATTAACTGTATAATCAGGGCGCCTGCAATGAGAATTTAGCGCCAGAAAAGGAAACCAATGACAACAAATGATGCCGATCGCCGCACTGCGCTGATCGAACTTGGCGCCGAGGCCCTCGCTGATGTCATCCTCGAGCTGGCATTACTCACAGATGAAGCGGACCAAACAGTTGAGCGAATAGTCTCTGATGATTCCGCCAATGTTGCTCGCCTAGAAGAGCGCATCGCCAACTGCGTTTACGACGAAGATGCCGACATCGCCGGGCCAATTGTCTTCATTCAGCGACTCGAATTTTTGTTGCACGATCTCAGCCTTAGTGTGCAGGACAGCTTTGAAGGGTTCAGATTGACCACTCTCTTTATTGAAAACGATCATTATGTCTTCAATAACGTGAACGATGACGGCACTTTTTCGCGCATTTTTCAAAACGATGCCGTCGAATTGCTCGTTCATTACGGCAGCGGATGCACCGACAAAGAGTGGCTCTGTCACCAATTGTTCCGTCTTTATGACGAAGACGCAATCGGCTCTCGCTGGAATGTTTTTGACGGTGCTACTGAATACATTCCTGAAGAAAAAGTGCGCATGCTGATTGAGCGCATGCAGAGCGCTGTTAAGAGTAATCCTGGCGATGAAGCGAAGTGGTCTTATGCTTTAGAATCGCTGGCAATACAAATCAAAGATTTCGATCTGCTCGAGCAAATTCGTCTTGCCGGTAGCAGCACATTGTCTACCGCAGACATTTGCGAAATTGCGCGTTTGCGTTTAGACGCCGGCGACGCTTCCGGAGCGCTTGTCTTGCTGAAGAAAGTCGACGCCACCCGCAATCGTCAAACCGAATATAACAAATTGCTGCTCGCTGTTTACAAAGCGCTGGAAATGAAAGATGAGGAGGCTGCCCAGGCCTGGAAGTTGTTCAAGTCTGTGCGCAGCGAAGACAATTTTGAGGAGCTTTTGCGGGCCATCGGTGAAAGCAAGCGTGAAGAGGTCATCGACGGAGAGATGGCCGAAATCTTTGCCGTGCATGGCGTGACATACTCCGATGCCCATTTTCTCTTAAACGGTAAACGCATTGATGATGCCGAGAAATATCTCTGGCAACATGTGGTGCCTCTCAAACGCGGTCTGTACGCCAACATTTTGCCTCTTGCTCAAGCAATGGAACTCAACGAGCGCCACCTCATGGCCAGCTTCTTGTATCGAGTGGTGCTTGATGAGCTGCTGCAACAAGGTTATTCGAAGTCTTATCATCACGGTGTTGGATATCTGCGCAAACTCGATGCCATGTCTGAGAAAATCGCAGATTGGAAAGACCTTGTGCCTCATGCTGATTATGTCAGCCAGCTGCGTAAAGCCCACAGTCTGAAGGGTAGCTTCTGGAGCCAGTATGGCGGGATTTTGGGCTGAACTAAAATTACAATCGTGGCGCCTCTCTGCTCTATATAGATGATTTCAGCACACTGAAATCATCGTTCGCTCGTTACACGCAATTGTGACACGAGTGTGAAATAGGCGACGAAAAACGCTGCGAATATGTCGTAATCCGACCATGTACAACGCACTGTCCAATGGCTATTCTGA
>JAUPUU010000193.1 GCA_030917395.1 Cyanobacteriota bacterium erpe_2018_sw_21hr_WHONDRS-SW48-000092_B_bin.40 | reverse complement strand
GGCAGCACTACGCCCCACTCGAAGTGGCGGCCGAGATCGTCGGCTGGCAGCCAATTAACGTAAAAACCAATAGGTTGCAGTTGCAGCAATTTCATTTCTTGCTCGGTGGCGTAGAAACTCTGTTCATAGCCATCTGGAAATACTACATCAAGCATTTTGTTCCAGAGATGGAATTTGATCTGACCGCCTGATTTTGGTTCCATGGTCAAATAATTGCCGTCGGCTGAGAAGATCATTTTGCCTTCTTTGCCAATCACAACCTGGCTTCTGTCAGGCAACAGTTGAAATTCGCGGGCATCGCCTTTCTCTTTGAGAGTGGCATACTTAGCGCCGTTTGAAGATTCTTTGATTTGAGCTGAACGCTTGCCAAAGGTAGTCTTGTAGCAAAGTTCGCCGTCATTCATGTCTAGTTTTAGATTCTTCAATTTAACATCGGGCTGAAGATTGTCTAGGTAATATTCGCCACCATCTGTGGTGGTGAGTACGCGGCCATCAGAGAAGGTGAGAGTTTCGATTCTTCCTTTTAGACCATAGTTAACAGTAATGGTGCGACCGTCACTCAATGAGAGAACAGCAAATGCAGGCTGCTTTTTGTTGTAGGTCAGCCCTTTAGCGTGGGCTTGGCTCTGAGCTAGATCAACCCGCTGAAAAATTTGTTTTAGCTCGGCCACTTCTGCGGGCTGCTGGGCAACACTCGACGAGGCTTGTGGCTTATCCAGAACTCTTGTTTTAGCCTTGGCCATGGTGCTCTCCTTGATTCCTAGAAAGTGGGACCCGAATGTGGAATGAATGTTTATCAGCTACTAATGTTATAGGTTATTAAGATACAACCTTCTGTATATCCTTGTCGACCGGTCCTTATATGTAGTGTTGGTCGGCTTTAATATGCAGATTCAAACAGGCGCACGATTTCGGGTTTGCCTCAGGAGCAAGCCCTCAAAAATCTAGAGATTAAATCGATCGCCCGACCTTACTTTTATACCCGGCTGATAATTCCTTAACCAATTATCACAATGACGCTTCTAGCTCTCGTTTACCTAAATCAATTACCGGTCTTCACTGGTGTAACTGGGTTTGTGTTTCCCGCACCTGGAGCCTTCGGTAGCTTCGCTCTAAGCAGCAATAAGGCGTCATTAATGGCGGCGATGCTTTTAGCAAAGCCTGATTCAAAGACTTTGCCTGAAGTCGAGCCGCCTTCCCGGGCTGCTATGCCTTCGGCGCAGGCTTCTTCTTTGCCGCCATCGCCCGATTGCAAGAAATATTTGAGGGTGCCTGTCAGTGCCGCTGGCATTACCTGGGTGTCGGCTTCATAGGCCTGGGTAAAGGCCGCGGTGTTCGAAAATTTGCCCATGGCGTAGTCGGTGGCATGACCCACCTCGTGGCGGGTAACGTCTTCGGTGCGGTTGCTCTTGTTCCAGTTATTGTTGCTATCTCTAGTTTCCTCAGCAACCACTACGAGGTTGCGGCTGGGGCTGTAAGCGCCGTCCACAGCGTCCCAGGTGAGACCGGGCGGCCAGCCTCTAGGTTTTTGCCCTTTCAGCTCAGGCAAGGCGTCAGTAATTCGGCGGGTGGGAGTGACAACGGCCCCCTCCTGGCTCAGTATGTCGCGCACTTCTGGCGACATTTTTGCGTAGGTATCGTTGACTTTGGTGACGAACTGCACTGAGGGTGGAACGATTATTTCTGGAATGGCTATGTCGGTTGGCTGTGCACCAGGGGTAGTGGCGTCGCTTTTTGTGTCAGTTGATTTGTCAGCTGATTTGTCAGTGTTTCTGCCAGTTGTTGTATCCGCTGCTTTGTCCTGATACTGTTCGCTTTGCTCTGGAGCTTTGCTGCCATCGGTAATTGATTGCTTTTTCGGCTGCCCTTGCTTGTTTGCGCTAGCATCTTGCCAGGCGGGCACTAACTTGGTTTCGCCTTTTTTTATGCCACCTAAGTGTTTAAAGACATCGTCGTAGAGCTTGTCTCCCAGGTTGAATTCAACTTCAGCTTCGCCGCTGACATCACCTTCTTTTCCTCTGAGGTGGAGAACTATTGTTTCGTTCTCTTTTAGATGTGCCACGCCAATCGGAGGTTCTTGGGCGCTTTTGTCTGTGCTCGCCGGTAGGCGTACTTTGTCAGGTTCACCGGTTTTGCTGTCGCCTATTTTATTGCCGCTACCAGGTCTGTTGCTGTCAGCAGGTTGATTGCCGCCAGTCTTGCCGTCGCCGCGCAAAATATCCACGGAATTTAGCTGAGAACGGTTGGCCCCGTCCTCTTTCTTCGGCTCTAGCTTGTCGTTGCCGGATTGGTCATCCATTGATTAAGCCAGCTCTAGGCGATAGCCATAACATTGCCTCGCTAATATAGCTGGCAAATGGCATTCTGGCGCTGGTGGACTTACGTATTCAAAGCCTTTTGACTTTTGAGATTTAGACTTCTTGAGCTTCAGGTAGTTCTTGAAATTCGGGCAATTCTTGAAAGTCAGTCAGCGCTGAAGCAGCTTCACGCTCATGGGCGCGTGGTTGAGCTGGTGCAGGCGCCGGTTGAAAGGCCTCTTTGGCCAATTTCTCCAGTTCCAAGACAACGTCATCGATGGTCATGTTGTCGGTAATCAATTCAACTGCATCTACTGCTCGCATCAGAGGTGAAACTGCGCGGTTGCAGTCGAGATAATCGCGCTCATTAATGGCTTTGAGCAGGGCCTCGAAATCTGGAGTTTCACCCTGGGCGGCTAATTCTTTTTGTCTGCGGCGGGCACGCTCTTCGGGGCTGGCGGTCAGGAACACCTTAAGGCCAGCGTCAGGCATCACTACTGTGCCAATATCGCGGCCGTCAATGACGCAAAAGCCTTCTCTGGCTAGCTCGCGCTGCTTCTCCACCAGTACTGCCCGCACTTTACCTAAAGCGGCAATGCCAGCAGTTAGTTCAGACATACGCTGGGTGCGGATTTCGCGGGTTATTTCTTGGCCGTCAACAAATACTCTGATTTTGCCGTCAGAGCTTTCGTCTGCCGGTTTGAGCTGAATATTGCTGTTGCTGGCAAGAGCGGCAATGGCATCGCCATCGGTCAAAGGAATGTCGTTCTTCAAGGCTAGCCAGGTTGATGCTCTATACATTGCGCCAGTATCTATATATAGATAGCCCAAGTGGTCGGCTAATTTTCGCGCTACGGTTGATTTGCCGGCGCCTGCGGGTCCATCGATAGCTATTTGCAGCGCTTGAGGATGTCCCACTCGTCTCTCCGGCTTATTTGTGTGAGGGTGCTCTAAAAAGGCTATAGATCCAGTCCAAGACTCCGCCGCTATGTCCAGCTTCGTGGGCTGCATTTGTTTGTGCCTCTTCCAGGGGTTGTCCGTCTTTAATGTACTTGATGATGTTTTGTACTTCGCCTTCTTCGGGGAAACGGTCGCTAGTTTTCTTGGAGAAGAGCAGTAATCCCTGGTCTTCGACTTCGAAGACTCCGCCTTCGGCAGGGACGAGTAAGCAGGTGTCGCTTGAATCTTTTTCTAGCTGTTCAGAAAGTTTTACCGCTCTGTCGCGATATCCACATGAAGTGCAGTAAGTGATTTTGAAGCGTTTGTCTGCAGTTTCAGCCATGAACAAGTCCTCTGTTGGTGCTTTTCAGGTTTCCT
>JAUPUU010000192.1 GCA_030917395.1 Cyanobacteriota bacterium erpe_2018_sw_21hr_WHONDRS-SW48-000092_B_bin.40 | reverse complement strand
CTGAAATGATAAAGAGGCCGGGATCTTTTAGGGTGTAGTTAGCGGCATAACAGTCTGATGCCAGGCCAGTTTCAATCAAGCGTTTGTAGAGCCTAGATGATTTTCTGCTGTCTCCGCCTAGAACTGACTGCAAAATATCGAGGGGATAAGTTGCTCTGTCTGTGCCGCGCGGAGTATGGTAAGCCACCATCACCCGGGCAAGTTCTTTGCCTCGGCTAACCGTGAAGCGGCGCTCCCCTTCTTGGGGCGGCTCGGTGGTGTATACAGGAGGAAATGGCTTCGGTGACTTAGGAATGCCAGCGAATTTGTTCTCGATTTCTTTTAGGGTGGCGGCTTTGTCGAAATCACCTATTACTACTAGAGTGGCATTGTTCGGATAGTAAAAATCGTTATAGAACTGCCGTAGTCTCTCGGTGGGCACGCCTTCAACGTCAGAGCGCCAGCCAATCACTGGATGGTGGTAGGGATGTTCGCGAAAAGCTGTGGCGAAAGTATTCATTTCTAAGAGCTGCGAGGGATCATCTTCTCCCCGCTCTAATTCGTTGCGCACCACTGTCATCTCATCCTTGCGATCACTTTCTCTTAGCAGCAAGTGCCGCATGCGATCAGCTTCAAGCTCGAGACAAAGGTTAATTGCTTGTTTTGGTACAAGTTCAAAATAGTTGGTGCGATCATAGGAGGTGGTGGCATTATTAATACCACCCACTTTCTTGAGCACATCATCTAGACCAGTTTTCTTAAGTGGATCATGAATGTTAGTGCCCTTGAACATCATGTGTTCAAGAAAATGAGTTGAGCCAGTATAGCCAACCGCTTCGTTGCGCGAGCCGACTCGAAAGACCATGTTTACTGTTACTACAGGGGTAGCGTGTCTTTCACAAAGAAGTATCGAAAGATCGTTGGACGGTAACTTATATTCTTCTATGCCAAGAGTGGCATCGCGAGAGACAAATTGTGCAGAGTTACCAGACTTACTAGGCTTGAGCTTGGTGGATTTGACGGCAGGCGATGCCGCTCTAGCTGAATTGGCCAGCTGAAGCGGCACCGCCATCAGTGCTGAAAGTGTAAGCGAAGAAGTTAATGCGAGAGCAAAGCTCTTGGCCAAATTATTACTTGATCTCATGGTTCTCCGCTTGACGTTTTTTAGACTTTCAGTTTTTGATCAGTAACTATTATTTGGCAGCGTCAGTAGCTGGTGCGGTGGTAGCTGCGCTGTCAGCAGGAGCTGCTTTTTTCTTGTCGTGGCCAGTCATTTTTTCGACGCCATGCTTGGCGCCTTCGCCCATTTTGGCCATGCCTCTGCCAGCGCCTTTGATTACGGCTTCGGTACCTTTAACTAGGCCGGTTGCACCTTTTTTAGCGCCATTGCCAAGTGCTTCGACGCCCTTGACAGTTCCTTTGCCGATATCTTTACCAACAGTCTCAACACCCTTAACAGCGCTTTCAGCGCCTTTCTTGGTGTCAGTGGTAACTGTTTTTACAACAGATTTCTTTGTTTTCGCTGGAGTTACTGTTTTGTCGGTCTCAGCAGTTGTAGTGGTAGTTGTTGTGGTGGTGGTGTCATCAGCGAACGAAGGCATAGCAACTGCTGAAAGTGCCAAAGCCACTGTGACGGCCAAAATAGTCTTAGTCATTTATATAATCCTTTAAAACCCCAATTTGAAAGTCCCAAGCAAAAATACAAAGAGACCTTCTTTCGTTAGTCATTCTGTCAAATTGCAAGGTTTAACGCCACAGACTTAGACTCAGGTAAACTTTACTTGCAAGTAATGCTGGTCTTAAAAAAACTGGATGAAGCTTGAAAAAACCTTGCCCTCACTTTGCAACGTAAACTATTTACCGGAGATAGAAAGTGTCACTAAGCTACAGAAAATTCGCCACAGCCTGCCTGTCGCTCACTCTTGCCCTGACGTTGAGCTGTGAGGCCATGGCAGTTTCGCTCTCTTCCCCTCCGGTCTCGGCTCCGGCAAAGCTATTTGAAATTTCTGATAGCCAATACGAAGAAGCTGTCAAGCTTCTTAGCAACTACATTAAAATTGATACCACTAATCCCCCAGGCAATGAAAAACTAGGTGCCCTTTATCTTCAGTCTGTACTGAAAGAAAACGGCATTGAAGCCCAGGTATTTGATTCGGCTAAAGACCGTGCCATTGTCATCGGCCGACTCAAAGGCACAGGCAAGAAGAAAGCTGTGATATTGCTGAGCCACATCGACGTGGTACCGGCTCAAGCCAGTGACTGGAAATATCCACCTTTTGCCGCTGAAATTCATGACGGTGAATTGTGGGGCCGCGGCACCTTAGATATGAAAGGCATGGGCATTATGGAACTTGCTGCCATGCTCGCTATCAAAAAAACGGGCAA
The DNA here is from genome assembly GCA_030917395.1 of Cyanobacteriota bacterium erpe_2018_sw_21hr_WHONDRS-SW48-000092_B_bin.40. Classification (GTDB taxonomy): domain Bacteria; phylum Cyanobacteriota; class Vampirovibrionia; order Obscuribacterales; family Obscuribacteraceae. The sequence continues at coordinate 1,291 of JAUPUU010000192.1, read as the reverse complement.
ACTTTTAGATCGCGATATCATTTTTATTGCTACACCAGATGAAGAAGTCGGCGGTACTTATGGTGCTGAGTGGTTCGCCAAGAACAAGAAAGAACTTGTTAAAGATGCCGAGTATTTGCTGAACGAAGGCTACTCGATTGAGAGCTATAACAAGAGCGGCAATAGTGATGGCAAAGCTAAATACTGGGGCGTAGACTATGCCGAAAAATCAGTGCTCTGGCTTTCGCTCACTGCCAATGGTCTTGCTGGTCATGCTTCAATGCCAATGAGCAATTCGGCTAACAATAGGCTCATTAAAGCACTGGCAAAGATTGCTGATAATCCACCTAAAATGACTCTGTTGCCCGCTGCTAAAGAATTCTTCCAATCGATTGCACCTTTTGAAGTTAGCCCCCTGAAAGAGCTTTATGCCGATATTGAAAAGACGGCAAAAGCACCTTCGAAAGAGACTGAAGAAACATTAGCTGTAGACAAGCTCAAATATTCAATGCTGCGCAACACTGTTTCAATTACAGTGTTGAAGGCTGGCTACAAGACTAATGTTATTCCGGCCCAGGCCTACGCAGAGCTTGATTGCCGGCTGCTTCCTGGTGTCACTCCCGAACAGTTTGTGGCCGAAGTGAAGCAGACCATTGGTGATTCTAGTATCGATGTCAAAGTTATTGAATGGGAGAAAGGTGATCCTTCTCCCTACGACAATGATATGTTCCGTGCAATTAAAGAGGCTAATAAAGCTGAAGGCGCCACGGCCCCAGTAGTACCAGTGGTGGTGCCATGGTTTACTGATTCACACTGGTTCCGTGAGCTCGGTATTCATAGCTATGGCTTTGAACCAATTGAGGTTGACGCTGAGCATTTAGCGACAATGCATGGCAAAGATGAGCGTATTCCTCTAGCTGCTTTTAGAAAAGGTATTAATCGGCTGGTGCGAATTCTCACTGCCCTATAATTGATTTCTTCAATTGATTTCTTCAAAGGTTTTACCTGGTGCGTAGCCTCTGGCAACGGCTTCGTCGAAGTCTTTCTTCGCCTCTGCTTTCTTGCCTAATTTTTCATAGGTGAGGCCGCGATAGTGTAACGCTTCGAAATTGCGTGGTTCTAGGGCAACAGCTTGGTTGAGATACGGCAATGCCTTTTCATATTGACCGGTTTTGAGATGGCAGGTGCCTACTAGTTGCTGGGCGGCAGAACTATTCGGCTCTTGCTTTGCCGCTTGCTGAGCGTCACTAAGGGCTTCTTTATAGCGCGCTAACTCAAAATAGCCAGAGGCTCTATTGATCAGGCAAGTGGT
>JAUPUU010000191.1 GCA_030917395.1 Cyanobacteriota bacterium erpe_2018_sw_21hr_WHONDRS-SW48-000092_B_bin.40 | reverse complement strand
TGCGCAGCTCGTAGGCAAACTCAGGTCGGCCGAACTTGCCGTAAAAATCGGCCAAAGCTCTGAGATCTCGCGACAAATACGGGCTATCAGAACCCAATCCTTCCTTACCAATAACCACAGCCAACACAAGCTCGGCGTGCCTTTGGTGCCGCTCAACAGCAGCCTGATTTTTTGCAAGCTTGGCGACAGCAACGATTTTACTGAGCTCTGTATAAAGCTCATCACTCGCGCTGGCGGTTGAACCCACACTTGAACTCTCACTAGAGCGAACATCGAGCAAGAGCGTCAAGCGTTTCTCCAAACTTGCAAGACTCTCATCGTAACGATGCTCAGACTGAAGAATGGTAGCCTGGAGGGCAAGATGAGAAAGCCTGAGTGCGGCAGTGTCCGCCGATTTCTCAAGAATCTCAAGTACCTTACTTAAGCCATCGAGAGCTTCGACCGACCGGCCGTTCCTATAATGAAGATCAACCAGTCCAGCGAGTACCTCCGCGTAGCGTCGGTCTTCCTCGGGGTAGTTGTGTTTGACCAAGCGCAGAGCATACCGATACCACTGCTCAGCCTCGGTGTAATGCCTCTTCTCGGTCAGAAGTTCGGCCAAGCCGACAACGTTGCGTACACGGTTGAATGAATCTGCACCGTAGATGTTGCGGTCACTCTTTATAAAGGAACGAAGGAAAAATTCACTTCTCTCTTCCGGCCCCATCGATTTTGGATCTTTATAAGAGAATGCCGACTTGAACACAGTGAAAACCACTGAGCCAGTCGGTTCATACCACGGATCGCGCCATTTTTTGTACAGCTCGATAACGACAAGAATAGCAATGCCATAAGAAGACATATCGTCGACTCCAGTAAAAACGTAAGGTTGATGAAAGACTCTGGCTACTCAAGCAAATTACACTTGAAAGGATAGCGAAAGATTGAGGGACAGCAAGGGTTTCCAGGCTCGACGCCAGGGATAATAAGGACTAGATATAAACCGTATTTGGTACTAAAGAATTTTTTGCCTCCGAGGCGATGCGAAATGGAAAAGAATATGTTTCCAGTTCTACGCTTGTCGCTAGATCACAGTCAAACGGTAGAAAAACATGGCGCTACCCCAAATATCCAATCAATTAGCGTCACTGCAAAAAGCCGCAACCAGCCCCAGATAGAGCAACGCTGAGAGAAAAGAGAAGGCGATCTCGCCCCCAAATGCGGTGGCATGCTACAAACAGCTATTTCCAAGAGCATTAATTGCTCCAATATTCAGCTGGCGCACCCTGCGCTCACACTTTCATCAAACCGTCAAAGCAGCTACTGGAAAGCATATGCAGCTCAATAGCATATACACACCTGCGCTAAACCGAAAGCGCAGCGAAAGAATTAGCGCTACCATATACGCCACCACAAACGCTATCGCATACGCCACCACAACCACATGCAAAGACCATGCAAAGAGGCACGACACAACAGCCGCAAAAGCCCAAAATACTTACACGACGAGCACTTCGGGACAGCCACTTCACACAAAAAGCATTTTATAAACGTATTAAACAGACTACAAGAGCAGCCGCGTTTTGATAAAAACGCGGCGCACAAAGACCACCACCAATAGTACCAAGTAAAAAGGCACTATCAGAAGCCATCAACAAGCAAGAAAAAATAGACACCACTTATGGTATCAAACAATGCCTGACTGTTAGATGGAGCATTTGATTACGGCAAAAATACTAAATGGCCGTTAAAGCCGTAATAATGCTTTGGCAAGTGAAAGCATCACTGCTTTGATTCTTTTTTTTCGGAACGAGAAACTAGAGCATTTCAGTTTCAGGTTCATGTGTTTCGACAGGCAGGCCCTTTGTATGGGATTCCGGACTAAAGGGTAGAGTGCCTCATGACGAAACATGGTAAGCAGATTAGACCCATTTTCCTTCAACGACCTTGCTAGGTAAACAAATCTGGCAAAGGCATACCAGTGCTGCCTTCTAAGTGGTCGCTATGGCTAGCTCGCGCGACCACTCGACAAGCCAAACTGGCCAACAAAGCCGCTTATGCGGCGATTCCACAGATACACCAATGGAATATACCGGCAAAAGGCTTTGTAATAGTCGCGTAACATTAACCACTCTTCAAGACAGGCACTGACATAAAGCGGCCTAACACTTGAATTCAAGAGCCCGGTTTAATAGGGTCAGATATTCTTTCATCACTCTTTCACCAAAGCAGTTACCCAGCCAAATATCCGCTCCAGCAACCCACCGCCGCCACTACCTTCTCGATCTGGGGAGGTTCATGTTTGTGGTGGTCACTTGTCGCGGCAACAAAGCACGGGAAACAGCTCTGGATAATCCTCCGGCCACCAAGGCTAACAAAGGAAATCATATGCTCTGGCTCATTGCCATCGCCGTTGTCGCCATCATTGTCGCACCGGTACTCCTCGACCCCAACCGCAGCCGTCGCCGCAACGCCAACACCGCCGACAGCCTGATTGCCCAGGCCGGCTCTGAATATCTCCGCGGTCTCAACGATGAAGCTTTCATGCACTACAGGCAGGCCCGCGATATCGCTCGCGCCAACTCTGCATATATGCTCGAAGCTGAAGGCAACTACGGCATGGCTCAGATTTATGAGCGCCGTCGCGACTACAACTCCGCTGCTCAATGCCTGCGCAGCATTCTCGCCACCCGCGCCCACTGGGAGCAGTATCACCCCAACTATGCGGCACTGGTGGAGAGATATCTCAGCGAAATCGAAGCGAAACTCGCTCCTTGAGCGACTTTCCTGTCATTAAAAACTTAGAAAGGAAACCACCATGGAAGCAATTTTTGCAGCGGGACTTCTGGTCACGCTGGCCTATTTCGTCCTCATCATCGTCCTCCTAGTCGCCTGGGTTCAGGGCCTGATTCTGGCCTTTCGCGCCAACATCTTTCTCGGCATCCTCTGCTTGCTTCTGCACATACCGCTTGTGCTGATTGGCTTGATCTACTGGATCTTCGGCTGCGACATTCCCGCCGCAGTGGTGCGCGCGCTACGGAACTAGCCATTTGACGGCTAGGCCTCTTTCACCCATTCAACTACCACTTGGAGAAACAATGAAACCAGGCCTACCCTCTTCCCCAGTCCAAGAAAAATATTTCTATCACGCCATTGATCTAGAGGCGGTAAGCCGTTCTGTGCTGAGACCTCAAGCCGAATTTTCTGACAGCGAATGGGTGCCAGCCTACCAGTGGTTAGAAAAAGAAATCGGCTTCTATCCACTCTTTCTGGCCGTCGGTGACGAAAGTGCCGCTTACGTCACCGGCTATCAAAATCAATGGCGAGTTCATATCGGTGGCTCAATCATTGATGGCAAGTACGTGGCCAGCAAACGCAAGGCTGGAGAGTTTCCCAACGTCGTGCTCCTTGCCTTTCGCCAAGGCGATATCCAGGGCTGCTTTACCGACTACCAGTGGTGGAACATCGTACTGACCGATGTTCTCTGCGGCCGCCCAATTGGCCCGGCATTGTACCGCTACCTCTTCAAGAAATCCTGGTCACGCAGCAAGTGGTTGCGCACAGCCAATGGCGACGGTCACCTGGTGCAAATGCTCGTGCCGGAACTCGACTTAAGCAAGGCTGCGTTCCTTTGGGCACGCAATGAAAGAAGCGCCCAGGCTCTGCGAGCCATGGGTTTTGAAAACGTTTCAGTCAAGCGTCTCAAGCTTGAGCACTAACTGCTTTCACTCCTGCAAGAGTCCCAAAGGCTTTTGCAGGAGTTTCTCTTCTTCTCCCTGCCGACTCTTCAAGACCTTTATCAACTGTTCTGCAAGCTCTCTCTTCAAGACCACTTTCAAAACCTCTCTAAAAAAGCTCTTTAAAAAATTCAGCTAATACTACCTCAAGTAGCACTTGCGAGTAAACGCAGAGAGAAAGAGAGAGAATGACCTAGTTGTGCTCAATCTAAAGGTGTCAGAAATTCTGAAGAATTTCTGACACCTTTAGATTGCGAAATTTCTACCTGTTTGGATTAGCCCATAAGGCCTTGAAGTTTGCGCTCACGCTCACGTTCTCGATCATTTCTACGCTTGCGTGAACGCTTCAGCTCTTCTACCGGCAAGCCCATCTGAATCGACATCGCTTCTAAAATAACATTCTGCGAGCGAGCTTGTGCTCCAGCTCCAGCCAAGGCATCAGCCCAGGCATAACGCACTTTGACTCGATGAGTAGAACAGTGATTGAGTGATTGCTCGAGATCATCAATCTGAAGCAACACTGGTTCAGCAGCTTGAACAGCCGCTCTATGCTCCTTCAAGGCAGCAATCAGTGGCGGATAAGCGGCCAATTGTTTTTCTATTATCGTAAGCTCATCACTACCAGCATTTGGTTCCGCATAGCGCTTACTCAGGGCCAAGAAACTCACTGCTTCTGCGGCGCTACTAGCCGTAATTGACTCCGGCTCTTCCAATAGTTTTTCAACATTGCGCTCAGCTTTTCTGGCATCAATCAATCGTTTAGACAAGGTGTTTTGCAGACTCGTCATCTCTTCTTGCACAATTAGTGAGACCTGTTCATGTTCAGCATCAACAGCAGCTATTAGCTTCTCGTAGGCCGGTTTAAGCTCAGTTAAGACACTCTTCTTATTTGCAGCTGCGGCAAAGCGTTCCACCAGGTCCTGCAGCCTTCCAATAGCAGCCACAGAACTGGCTGCCAAATTCTCTTGCAGTGTAATATTTTGTTGCACTGGTACTGATACCAGATTCGTTGCATTCATATTGGTTGCATCCATATTTGTCGCGTACAACTTGCTCATGTTTCGCCATCCTTCGCCTTAGATGAATTACTCGCCATGGCATTAAGCATCGCGGCGATCATGTGAAAAACCCGTGATAAAACAGCCTTGACAACCACGTAAGGCTACTAAGAAAGGCGTAATAAAACAGAAAAATCATGGGGAAATTCCCACTGCACTGCAATATTTTTCAATTTGCCCCAAACCAATCAAGGTCAACGCTCAGTAACCAAAAGGCTTCAAATCACTAGCACCACTATCGGCCTGACATAGCAGATTCGCGCCGTAATAACTACTGCGAAGGCTTTACTAGTAACAACTCTAAACGGCTGTCACAGCTTTGTTAGCAGTAACGTACTAGATTAGAGGCTCTCTAATTTATAAGCCTTCATGAAAGCAGGAATCAGGCCCTCTAGCTTAATAGTGTTACTAGGTCTTTCTTTCCTCCCCCTCCCTCGCAAAATACCTCCAAAACAAAAGCCTTTGAACTTAAACCCCGAATTTTTTTCACAGCTTGTGATCGGGATGTTTACGGCTTAGTAGCAGAGGTGAAGGAAAACGCGAGGGGTTCATCGACGTCAAAATACGGAGCATGCCATGCATCAGCCCCCAATCAAAGCAGCACCCAATGTCACTTCTTCCGCTGCCACCGCCTTCAACCCCAAAGACGCCGTCTTCCTCTTCCCCGAAGCCTATCAAGCCTTCGCTGGCTCCGCCCATGGCGACCTCAGTTCCAGCCAACGAGAAGCCATGCGCGCCCTCCTCGGCGGCAAAGGCGCAGGCTTGGCCGAGATGACCGCCAGCGGCGTCAGCGTTCCTCCCGGCCTCACCATCACCACCGAGACCTGCCGGGCTTACTACACTGGTGGATCCAAGCTGCCCGATGGTCTTTTCGAGCAGGTACTGGTCAAACTGGCAGACGTGGAAGTCGCCCTCGACCGCCGCCTCGGTGATGTCAAAAAGCCGCTTCTGCTCTCCGTTCGCTCCGGCGCCAAGTTCTCTATGCCGGGCATGATGGACACCATCCTCAACCTTGGCCTCAATGACACCACCGTCAAGGCCCTGGCCAAAGCCACCGACAATCCGCGCTTCGCCTGGGACAGCTACCGCCGCTTCATCCAGATGTACGGCAATGTCGTGCTCGACATCTCGAAGGAGAGCTTCGAGCACCTGCTGCAAGAGCTGAAGAACGCCAGCGGCGTCC
>JAUPUU010000190.1 GCA_030917395.1 Cyanobacteriota bacterium erpe_2018_sw_21hr_WHONDRS-SW48-000092_B_bin.40 | reverse complement strand
TTTCAGGTGGCGTAACCGGTATCGTTGGTGGTGCCCTAAAAATTGGCGGCGCCAATGAACAAAGCGCCAACGGCATCGACACCGGCGAAGGTATTGTCCAGACGGCGCTGGCATTGCTTGCCCTGAAGCAGCAATCTGGCGAGAAGAAAATTGTCGAAGGCACACCAAACATGTTAACCAAGCTTTTCGACATCAACAGCAGCCACACCCAACGAGACTATCCGCCATCAGTTTGGAATTATTTGACCAGCGTGCCTGAAAACAGCGCCACCGGTCTAACCAGACAACAAACGCTGATGAAGCGCTGGCAAGACCTCAAGGTTATTAACACCAAGGCCAGCGAAAGGCAACGAAGAGAAGCTATTGGTCATATCACTGGCACCCATGCGCAGCCCATTGTCAGCATCGACCTTCTTGATGCCCGCTCTGCCATGCTTCACGACGTGCGCGCCGTTGTATCCGAAATGGATCATCCGCTTCTTGAGCTGATGCAAACTATCCGCAGCGTCAAATTACAATAGCCTTGATTCAATTATCATGATCATCAAATGCAGTGAAACAAAAACCGAGCAACTCTATCGCCTTCTCATTGGCACTGTGGTGCCGCGGCCAATTGCCTGGGTGTCCACCACCAGCGATACCGGTGTAGACAATCTCGCACCTTTCTCGTTCTATAATGTCTTCAGCATAAAGCCACCCATGCTCGGATTCTCCCCAGGATATAAACGCCCGGCTACAGCTAGTACAAAAGCTATCGCTAAAGACACCCTAACTAATGTGCGCGAGACAGGCGAATTCGTAGTCAACGTTGTCAGTCAGTTCTTGGCCGAGCAGATGAACCAATCGAGCGCTGACTACCCACCAGATGTAAGTGAATTTGCCGCCGTAAACTTAACGGCAACAGCCAGCACCATGGTCAAACCACCTCGGGTTGGTGAGGCCTTAATTAGTATGGAGTGCAAAGTCTTTCATATTCACGACTTAGGCGGATCAGCCCTGGTACTGGGTGAGATTGTCTGTATGCACCTCAAAGACGAGGTCGTTCAGATCAACGCTGCGCGAGACGGCCAAATATCTATAGACCTGGATGTATTGCAACCAGTGGGCCGCCTTAGTGGCAATCTATATAGCACCATCAAAGATCGTTTTGAGATTGCTCGACCAGAAATCTAGAGCTGGAGGTCCAATTTCAAAGTTTAATAAAGCCCTTACTGAAACAAGCACGGTAGTGTCAGTTTTTAAACATATAAACTCACAAAAGTAGTGCTTGCTATTGCTGGGAGCCAGATGTAGTATGCATTCAGTTGCTAGACATTGCGTCTGACACAAAGATCAATAAAATGCCTAAACGGCAAAATATCGTCAAGCCCAAACACAACTTCGGTTCGGCGAGTAATTAGAAATAGTTGCAGTCATCAAGTCACTTGCAGTAGCTCAGCAAGCGACTGGCAGCTATTACCTAAAGGAAGTTTCCTTGAAACAACGGCAACCCAGGTGCTGTTGTTGCTAACTAGCTAAAAGAAAAAAATAGTGGGGTCACCATGTTTTTAAACTACCAAACAAATAGAGAAGAAAATACAGAAACAGCACCCAAGGCCGAATTTGATCGACCAGACGGAGCTATGAACGTAACACCCATCGCTCTTGGCCTAGAGAGTCAGATTGATTATCCAATCCTAAACTTCTTTGCCGGCAGTGTGCGTACAGATCGAATTGAATACGAGAACTCATCGAGACGCGCTGGCCTGGCACGTTGGAAGGGCAATAGCCGCGACTCAGCAAGCTACGCCGATCAAGTAATGCACGCCGGCTTTGCCCCAGCACGAAGTAGCGGCAATCAAGCGCAACGCTCAACGGGAGGCTACGGCGCCTCTTCTCAATCACCGGGAATGGGACTAGAGGGTGAGAACCTCCAATCGTTTATCACAGGGTCTCATCTCATGGCCATTCCAACAGCAGCACCGAGAGAGATTGAACAGAGACAGCCAGAACCATTGCAACAGCAGCCAGAAGCCAACCAGACCTCAGTTGCGAAAAACCATACGGAGCTGCCATCAGGAGCACCAGCTCCAGCAATAATTTTCAAATTTCGCCGCATGAAGACTACGACATTCCACAGCTTACTGGCAATGGCCATGAACGAATAACACAATAAATAAATTGCAAAATAACCAAATAAATAAACAAATAGGTCGTTACCACAAGGTAGCGACCTATTTACTAAAGACTGATATAACCAGACCTTGCTACTTCTTGTTTGCTCTCGCCCAAGAATCTTTCAAGGTGACGATACGGTTGAATACCGGAGCACCTGGCTTGCTGTCTTTGATGTCGGCAACGAAATATCCTTGTCTCTCAAACTGGAAGCTGTCACCAGCATTTGCCGCGCTTAAGCTGCGCTCGAGCTTACAACCTTTCAAAACCTGCAAGGCATTAGCATTGATAGAGTTGAGAAACTCGCTATCTTTTCCAGCGGGAGGCGCTTCTTCAGATAGCAAGCGGTCATAGAGGCGCACTTCGGTGTCGACGGCATGACGAGCACTGACCCAGTGAATGGTGCCTTTGACTTTGCGACCAACCGGATTATCTCCTGGTTTAACTTCAGGATCGTAAGTACAACGCACTTCAACAACATTGCCAGCAGCATCTTTAACTACATCAGTGCAGGTAATCAGATGGGCATAGCGCAAGCGCACTTCTTTGCCAGGAGCGAGACGATAGTAGTCTTTCGTTGGCTCAAGCATGAAATCATCTTGCTCAATATAGATCTCTTTGCAGAATGGCACTTTGCGCGTGCCTTCTTTGGGCACATCGTGAGGCCAGTAAGAAGCATCAAGCTCTTCGACTTCATTATCTGGATAATTTTCAATCACCACTTTTAGTGGCTTCAAAACGGCCATGACCCTTGGTGCTTTTTGGTTTAGATCATCGCGAATACAAAATTCTAGTTGAGCCATATCTACCGTGCTATTGGCTTTTGAAATACCAACACTGGCACAGAAAGCGCGAATACTCTCTGGTGTATAACCACGACGACGCAATCCAGCAATTGTAGGAAGACGCGGATCGTCCCAACCACTGACGTGCTTTCCTTCAACCAACTCTAACAAACGGCGCTTGCTGAGCACTGTGTAGTTAAGACTGAGACGGGCAAACTCATACTGGTGCGGGCGGCTGGGGAACTTAGCGTAATCGATGAGATTGTCAATCACCCAGTCATAGAGTTCGCGATTATTTTCAAACTCAAGAGTACAAATACTATGCGTAATTCCTTCAATCGCATCAGAAATTGGATGAGCATAGTCGTACATTGGATAAATGCACCAGCTATCGCCAGTCATGTGGTGAGCAGTGTGGCGAATGCGATAAAGCAGCGGGTCGCGCATCTTCATGTTGGGGTTGGCCATATCAATGATGGCCCGCAAAACATGCTCGCCTTCTTTAAACTCACCTTTGCGCATGCGCCGGAAGAGATCAAGATTCTCTTCAACTGTGCGTGTCCGGTGCGGACTATTCTTACCTGGGGTGGTGACGTTGCCGCGATACTCTTTGATTTCAGCATCACTGAGACTGCAGACATAGGCCTTACCAGCGCTAATTAAGTGCTCGCCGTACTCATACATTTTTTCAAAATAATCGCTGGCATGATACAAGCCGTCCCATTCAAAACCTAACCAGCGCACATCTTCTTGTATGCCATCTTCAAAAAGAGTGTCTTCTTTAGCAGGATCAGTATCATCGAAACGCAAGTGACAACGGGTGCCAGATGAGGGCAATTTCTCACGGTACTCGTTTGCCAAGCCAAAATTTAGACAAATAGACTTAGCATGACCGATGTGGAGAAAGCCGTTCGGCTCCGGAGGAAAGCGGGTGATTACTTTCTCATGACGCTTAGCTTCAAGGTCATCGTTAATGATGTCTCTAATGAAATCAGAGGACTTGGCTGTAGCTGGAGATGGGGCCGGAGCTGGCGAATTCATAGTGAAACCTTTTAGTTATCTATGGGCAGTCAGCTATTTTACTCCAGATTTTTGATGAAATGCCTCCAATCTAGTTTGATGCAATTTTAACCAACTTAGTGAATCTTCCAAAAGATTAAGCCCATGGCCGTTTGAGCCATCTCCGGCAGCAAATCCGCAGGCTGCCAAATGATTCAAATCAAGACGATTCGTCTCAATATCTTGAAAGATTTGATAAGCAAGATTAGGTAAGCGCTGGGCAACAGGCAGGTGTTTATCGACTCGATGGAAGCCCCGACTATGCTCCTGGCTGGTATTAGAGCCGCCAGTGACGCAGCCCGATAGAACCTGGGCGAACTGCGACAAATCTAGGCCATAGAGCTTCGC
>JAUPUU010000189.1 GCA_030917395.1 Cyanobacteriota bacterium erpe_2018_sw_21hr_WHONDRS-SW48-000092_B_bin.40 | reverse complement strand
GGAGTACGCTCTTTAATGACCCGATCAACAACTTTGCTTACCTCAGCGTGACTGAGCTTACTCTCAGTAGCAGTAAAACCAATACCACCAGACTCTGCCCGCTCTACCTCTTCCATACCACTGTTACAAGCGGCTACAAAAATGGTGTTGCGAAAGTCAACGACTTCGCCCGAACCAAGAGTGATCTGGCCGTCATCCATAGCCTGCAACAACAGTTGGTTGAACTCAAAGCAAGCTTTGTCCCATTCGTCCAACAGAACTACAGACAGAGGCACATCTGAACCTTGTTTAGACCATTCCAAGTTATGGTTCATAAATTCAGCATAGCCATGCTTCTCATCTTTAGGCACAAGATGATACTTTTCATCAGTTGTTACCTGATTAGAAATGTGCCCACGAGGAGAGCCCTTAAGATTCCACAGACTGTGTTTGTCCATGTACTCGCTGCAGTTGATTTTCAGTAAGGCAAAGCGATTTTTGTGAACGAAGGCCGGTATCATGCGAGCGCCTTCAGTCTTCCCAGTGCGTGACTCACCAGCGAAGACAAGAAAAGCAATCGGCTTGGTCTTGTCGCGCAGCGGGTTAAGATAACTGGCATAAGCTTTGCGCAGTAGTGAGCGGGCCTCAGGCTGGCCAAAGAAATTAGCATCTAAAAACTCGTCAAAAGCCACCTCTGCATCGCTCAAAACGCTAGGGTCAAGGCGACGACGACGTGGTAATTCTTGTGGTGCCATTTGAGTGTTCATAATAATCTCCAAAATTTGAGACCAAAGCTCGCTAACTGCGCCGCTCAAATCTCCTTAAAAATGAGCCCTCGACACCAATGGCATCGAAGGCAATAAATTTACTCAGGTCATAGCAGTGCTGGCTGCTCACCTCAGATTATAATACTTCTGCGGCCCATCAATCGAGGAAGCAAAAGTCGATAGCAAACCAGCTGCCTGCCTGTAGTCCTCAATAGCCAGCTGCATACTAGCTGCGGGATCAGCAGTTAGGGCTGGCTCCCCCATCTCACCGGCTTCATGCAAGTCATAGTACTGACAATGGGCATGAATCATAGCTGTTGCCTTAGAGACAACTTCTAACATCAGAGATACTCCGTTGAAAAATATGACCTCGTCTGCTTCAGTCATGAAGGCATGGCGACTACTCGGCAGCCAGAGCAAGGTCCGGTTAGCAGTACAGTTGTTGTACAGCGTCAGTGCATGCCACCAATTAATCTTGCGGTCGAGATGGCCATGAATAATCAGAACAGGCACAACCACTGACTGTAGCTTTCTGCCAGTATCCATGAGGGGCAGCAGAATCGACGGATAAATCCGCAACCAAACACACAGTTCCTGACTGATGCGAGCCAAACTAGAGAAGGAACTCTTGAGTATTAATGCACCAGCAAAACGTTTGCTCAACAGGCGAGCTGCAATTGCTCCTCCTAGAGACTCTCCATATAAGACAATCTCCTCAGACTTTTTGTTGAAGCGCTCAACGACAAAATCAAAAGCATCGTGCGAGTCGTCGATTGCATTCTTCAAGGTGGGCTTGCCCTGGCTTTTGCCAAATCCGGAATACTCATAAATGAATAAAGGGACACCGGTTCTAAGCAATAGAGCCAGTATTGAAGCTCGCTTCTCAATATCACCATCATTCCCCATCGAGTAAAGAACAAAAGAAGGTGACGGTGATTTCTCCGGGTCACCGGCGAAATAGAAACCACGCAAAAGCTTGCCTTTTCCATTTAAGAAATAGACTTCTTCACCGCCAAGGGCATGCAGATTTTGCTTGTCCTCTGGTGAACCGCAGTTCTTGTCTGGTCGTAGTAAAAACCTCATATATAGGCCAGGGGCCAGTCTTGGTGAAAGGAGGAGCCATGCCAAGGCACATACAAGCAATATTGCTGTCATAAATTTTCTCGCTGTTTGTTCACATACCAGAGATCTGGCAACTGGTAGAGAAGTTTCAAAAGACTGTAAGTCGCTGTTAGACAAACCCAAGCGAGTCTATTGGCGAATACAGGTGCGCTCCGCAAGCCATAGAGTCACAGCCCAAAATCCAACCATAGCCCATGCCCCAGCCGAAGCAAACGGTCTATCCCCAACCCAAATCCCCAGACCTATTCCAGCTATCCAAACGACCACTCCGAGCATGCTTCGCGCTCTTTGGCTCATAGGTACGTGACAGACACAGGCAAGAAGTATTCGACTAGTAAAAACAGACAGGAGTCGAAACCTGCAAATAATTGAATCAAACATGAAAACCTCTTTTGAAGTGTGGTGAAATTATGGAAGACTTGATTTCGAAGTCAGGTTAAACGCTAGGCAAAAACACTAAAACAGGCGAAGTAGATGCGGCCATCGCAGTCATTTCATTTGTTTGACGCTTGAAATAAGCATCGCTGCAATTAGTGCTACAGACAAAACGACCAGAGTCTGGACTTGTTGCCTGAAAGCCCGCAGGACCACCAAGCTCAATAAACATACTGATGTCTCTATGACAAATTACGCAGTTGTTGCACATATTTTTCTCCTCAAGGAAACAAGATCATTGAGCGCAGTTGCTCTCTGAAATTTAGATGGAAAATCTCTCCAATGACTCAATTCACGCTAGGGCCAACTGCAAACCAAGCCATTCTCTAAACAACAGAGTTGTCGAAGAGAAAGTTACTTGTCAGCCGCAGTGGCAAATATTTGTAGTTAGGTAGTCCTAAAGCAAAAAAGTAAAAGAGAGATAATTAGTACTATCAGAGTCTTTCTTTAGGGTGCAATCAAGATAGAAGCACAACAAGAAGGTAGAAAGCAGGTCAACCGCAGCGCCCGAAACCATCAGAACGCTTTACTGGGGCTATTTTGGGGCAACCAAATTACTAGAGTGCAGTGATACCACTAGCGCGGTGGCACCGCCCACAGTGGTACAACTACGAGAAAATGACATTAGCAGAGACTAATGACAGTCTAAGAGCGAAAGCCTCATTGGCTCAGTCATTCGAACCAGCGCGACAATAAACCTCACACTGTCTCATCAAAAACAATAAAATTGTCCTAGTCGTCAAAGCAGCGCTACTGACTGACATACAAAGGAGACGACCAGGTAGAAAAGCCTATGACTCAGGTGAACCTAAGCAACTCTTGGCCTTTTGAATATCTAGCTGAGCTTGCGCATTCTTGCCCAGCTTTTGATAAACACGGCTTCTAGCCATGTAATTAGTCTGCGAATCATCGCGCAAACTAATTGCTTCATTGTAGTTCTGCAAACTGCACTGGTAGTTACCAAGCTCAAAGTAAGCATCGCCCAAGCTTTTGAAGGCCTCGTCGTCCATAGAATTAGCTTTGGCAATGACATTAAAATCAGCGATTGCTTCCTTGTATCGTTTGAGCTTCATCAATAGGTCGCCTCTGTTGCGCTTAAGTTTGAAATCTTTAGGAGCAATAGCAATGGCATGATTGAGATCTTCTAGTGCTCTTTTTCCATCACCTTTTTGCATATATGCATTGGCGCGTCTTCTGAAGCCATTTATCTCACCTGGTTTTAGCTTGATAAAAGCACTAAGATCTTCTATCGCTTTGTCGACCTGCCCTGTTTCTTCATAGGCTATAGCACGATAATTGTAATAAATATACTCGGATGGAGCCAACTCGATGGCCTTGGTTAAGCTGACAATTGCTTCCTTTGACTTTTTTTCACCGAATAGCCACACCCCTTTGTTGAAGTGAGCGATTGCTAGCTTCGGATCTAACTGAATCGCTTTGTCTAAATCGGCCAAGCCTTTTCTCGTCAAATCTTTGTCTTGACCAAAGCAAGTAAAAACCAGCATGTAATAGCCTCTTGCCCTAAGGGCATAGGCTTCGGCCATTTTCGGATTGATAGCAAGAGCTGAATTAGCCTCCCGAATTACCTTGTTGGGCTCTTTGCTGTTTTCATATTCGATACCACGCAACACATAAGCTTTTGCCAAACGGGGCTGAGAGCTAATAATTGCTGTTAGCACTTTAAGCGCCGCGGGATGATTATTAGAAAGCCCCAAAGCCTCAGCCTCACCCAAACGGGCATCTATGCAAGCGGGATTAGCCTTAACTACGGCCTTGAACTTAAGTGCCGCTTCTTTGTAGTTCTTTGCCGCCAAACTTTGCTTGGCTGGCAAGCACTGATTGCAAGCGATACCAGGGAGAGAGGCAGTCGACAACAACAACCCAAAGGAAAAGGTCAAAACTTTCGCACGGGAGACGGTCATTTCACTCTGCCTTAAATTGCCAAGTCTATTGATCAGATACCTGCCTGTAATAGACCGATTTCAAACCTGTCAAAAGACTTCTATGCAATAAGACAATATCTGGTTGCAAGCTAAAGTTCAAACTGAGCTTTACAAGAAAACTCTATAGCCAAAATTCAATTGGATTTAACCGTCCAGTCAATTCGGTGCCATAAGCACTGGCAGTATCGCGCTTAAGAACGATAGATGAAACCTCTTTACCAGAGCTAGCACCAGTTCGAACATTGGTGATATAGGTATTCAACAAGTCGTCGAGAGCATTGGTTCCCGCAGTTGGTTTGTCGAACGGCCCAATCTTTACCCAGTGATGATTTTTTGTAGTGAAGAGACTGACGCCTTCATTGTTGACGGACACCCCTTCCACTGGCCAACCTCTCGTGAAGCCAAGATGCTTCGCTTCTAACGGTTTTGCACCATTGGCATATTGCCAACCTGGTCGAGCACCGAGTTCGATATTTGCCATGAGCTTTTCGCCTGGCTTCAAGGTTTTAGCAACATCATCAACAACCAATTTCATTGGTTTAACTAAGTCATCGGCCAAGCCAAGGGCTTCTCTACCGAGAACGCGTGAGGAGCGTAAGCCACTTTTAACAGCAGACTCACCAGCAAAAGCGAGCTCTGGTAAGACACGGCCTTTGGAAGCAATTAACAGAGTAGTAGCAGCAAGTGCGGCCACAGCAGTGTATTCAAATGCTTGAGTTGAAAGTTTAGAGGATGCCTCGTGCTGGTTATCATCAGAGAGCGCCTTCGAAAGAATGCGGTTTTCAAAGATAGGCATTGCTAATTGCTCCTCGCTAGTGGGCCAAGAATAACGAAAAGGAAAGCAAAGCGAAACCCGGTATTTACGCAGGTTTTGGGGCATTTCTGTGGCGGATTTGTGTTCAAACTGTGGCAGCCTAGAAACCAACCACTCAGCTGCTACTAGGCGTAGTAAGTTGCGAGTCTTTTTTTTAAGTTAGCGTTGCTCGCAGAGTCCTTTCTGCGAGCAGCTAAATTGTTTTCTTTGGCGTTCCTCGGCTAGAGTTAAAGCAGCGGTGCCAGCTGGGCCAAAAGACCTCGCCGAAATTGATCGACTTCAGATGCCGAACGTGAACCGTTCCAATGACCGAGAGCACAAATCAAATTGGCAACTTTCGGTGCCGCTTGCAGACATTGCTGCTGATGGACACAGCCAAGACGAATTCGTCTCGATAACATGTCATCTAAGGTCACTACCATCTCATCAGCGAGGCAGTAAGAGACCTCGGCCATTATTGCGGGGAAATCTAGACAGATGCGCTCTGCTAGCTCGTGATTTTGCTCAACTAGCTCAATAATCGCCAGCGCATCTTTGCCATAGGTAGCGACCAGATGCTGAACAGTTTGCGGGTCCAGAGACAGTAATTGTCCTCTCCTTGCTACCAAATCGGCTGTAGCCAGAAAATCAGCATGGTCAGTCCAACCACCCAGCATCACCTTACTGGTCGTACACTTGGGCAATGTACTAAATGACCGGTCACGCCTAGTAAGCTGCGCCAAGACCATATCAATCACATGACCAGCAAGCATTCGGTAATTGGTCAATTTACCGCCAATCAATCCGATAATGCCGCTTGGACCTTCGAACAACAAATGTTCGCGCGAAATATTTGAGGTTTGACCTGGTTCACCATAGTCATTCTGGTCACTCACTAGCGGCCTCAGACCAGCCCACGTTGCAACCACGTCGCTCCGAGTCAACGGCTCAACCACTCCTTTGTTGTCGATATTATTGCGATATGAATTGAGCACTCCAAGCAGGTAGTCTATCTCTTCTGTAGTGGCCACGGGATTGTCTAGAGGGCCGTCGTAACTAATATCAGTTGTACCGACCATCAAGGCGTTTTGCCAAGGCACAACAAAGACATAGCGACCATCTTCAGTGGGTAGAAACAAAGCCGTACTAGTCTCAAAACTGGCTGCTGGCAGCATTATGTGTGTACCTTTGGCCGGCTTGACCCGCTGTCTCCAAGCCGGGTCAATCTGACTCAATAACTGATCAGACCAAACGCCCGTAGCATTTACGCACGAACGACAACGAACAATAATCTCCTCCCCACTGAGAGCATCTCTACAGCGAACGGCTTCTACTCTGCTATCACCATCAGTGGTTTGAAATCCTGTAGCCTCTAGATAATTGATAGCAAGGGCACCAAAAGAGCAGGCCGACTTGATCACTGCCATCACTACTCGACTATCGTCACTGATACAATCATGAAAACGCAGACCACTAGATAGACGCGAAGCGTTTAATGAGGGTGCAGAGCTAAGTGTTTCGGCCACACTCAGGTGCTGATGCCTGCGCACACCAGGAGCGTTGGCAGAAAGCAAGTCATATATGGTCAATCCAATTCCAGCTTTCAGGCCAAGTAGTTTGCTATCTTTGCTGACCGGCAAAATGAAAGAAAAGTCTTTGATCATATGCGGCGCCAATTGCTCAAGCAAACCACGTTCATGACAAAGCTCACGAGTAAGTCTGAATTGAAATTGCTCTAGGTATCTAAAACCACCATGAATTAAGTTGGAAGTACGACTGGATGTACCCGAAGCAAAATCACCTTTCTCAATCAGCAAAACCGATAGACCAAGGCAAGCAGCGGCTTGAGCAACACCGGCGCCGACAATACCTCCGCCGACGACAACTAGATCAAATTCTTGCTCTCGGGCTATCTTAAGGCTCTCGACTCTGCTCTTCACTTTGTCACCGGTTCTTTAGACTCAGCAACAGCGGCTGAAGGCGCAGCAGCAGAAACCGCTACAGCTGTCTCCGCAGCTGCAGCCTCGATTACCTCTGCTTTTCCCCAGCCAATCAGGTCATTCATAGTTGCCACATTCTTCGCTATTGCTGCTGCTGACTTTTGCAGAGCAGCCAACTCAGAGCTCTCTAACGGCAATTCGACTATGCGTTCCACACCGTTGCGACCAAGCACAACTGGTAAACCAACATAGACATCGTTTAGGCCATACTGACCAGTGGCTAAAACTGAGCATGGCAACAAACGCTTCTGATCTTGCAGAATTGCTTCTACCATTTGAGCAACAGAAGCACCAGGGGCGTAGTAGGCACTGCCAGACTTCAAATAGCTTACTATCTCAGCCCCGCCATCTCTAGTGCGCACCGCTAGCTCTTGCAGGCGAGCTTCAGGAATTAACTCTACGGCGGGAATGCCATTGACTGAGGAATGACGCAATAATGGCACCATAAGGTCGCCGTGACCTCCTAGAACCATCGCTTTAACATCTACCGGGCTAATCTGTAGCTCGGCAGCAATAAAGGTCTGAAAACGACCGCTATCGAGTACACCGGCCATGCCAATTACTCGACGGCTCGGTAAGCCAGTAACCTGTTGAGTAAGCTGGGTCATCACATCAAGCGGATTGGTGACAACCACAAAAATGGCGTTTGGTGAAAATTTCACCGCTTGCTCAGCAGCACTGCTGACAATCCCGGCATTGATTTTTAGCAATTCGTCGCGGCTCATTCCCTCTTTGCGGGGAATACCTGCGGTTATGACGACCACATCTGACCCGGCGGTGGTTTCATAGGCACTGGCGCCTGAAAGGTTTGAACAGTGAGAGGTAATCGGCCCGGTCTGAAGCAAATCTAATGCTTTACCCTTAGCAGCGCCTTCGTTAATGTCGACCAGTACAACGTCGGCCAAATTTCTCATGGCGATGTACTGACCAGCGGTAGCGCCGACGAAGCCGGCTCCAATAATTGATACTTTGAACATGGTTGTTCCTTGGTTGAGGCTGTTCCACTGGCAACCTAAATAAAGCAGGCTGCTGGTACTGAGCGGTTGATGATTGGGTGGTTCAATGGTTGGTTGAACGATTATTTGAATGTTTGGTTTTGTCTAAAAGAAAAACTATCAGGCAAAACAGTAGGGGACGGAATATAGGAAGCTCAGCCTAGTCTCTTAGAGCAACCGACTTCAAGGCCAGAGCTGCGAAAAATCGAATTCACTGATAACGCTAGCTAAAAGTGACTCAGCAAAGGAAAGTGAAAGCGTCCAGGCAGAGCAGCCGCCCGTCTTGAGTCTGTTTTGCTGGCTGTGCTAGGACAAGTTATCTTTCTTCACCAACTTTTCACCGAGCATTCTTTCAACAAACAAAAAATTCTCGCTTTTCCCACTCCCATTTCGGCCGCTCTAACGCTTCCTCACATTGCTTGAAGGCAATAAGGACTCGTGCTCAGCTGCCACATTGAGACGGGTCCTTCCACCTAAAAACTATGGAGAACTCTCATGAGCACTTCAAACGAAAACAATGCAACTATCACTAATAGCCCAGCCTTTCCTGCTGGTTTAGAGGGCGTCTATGCCTGCTACACAACCTTGAGTGAAGTAATGGGCACCGAGGGCAAACTAATTTTCAATGGCTTCAATGCAGTGGAACTGGCTGTATCAAGAACCTTTGAGGAAGTCTGGTTTGTTTTGCGAGAAGGTCGCCTGCCCAGTTGTTGTGAGTTATCTGACTTTCGCTTCAAAATTGAAGAGCTAGGTCACTTAACCAGCGACGAAGTCAAATTGGTACGCAAACTACGTGGCGGCGAGCCAATGTCAGCATTCCGCAGCAGCCTCTCAGCCGTTGCCAACGGCCGCAATTTCAAGTCTTGGTTGAAGCGCGACCAGGCAGAAATAAGCGAAGAAATCATCACTTTATGCGCACTAACTCCGGCAATAATGGAAGTTCTGCATACTGGCCGCAAACCGAAATATAAATTTGGCAACCGTGGATACGCCGAAAGATACCTCTGGGGCATCACCGGTAAACGTCCTACCGAAGCTAATTTACGCGCCCTAGAAACCTACTTGATCTTGACCATGGACCACGGTTTGAACGCTTCAACATTTAGCGCCCGCGTCGCTGTTTCAACCGGTGCCGACATCGGCGCGGCCCTTACAGCTGCCATTGGCACTTTATCGGGCCCACTGCATGGCGGTGCACCAGGACCGGTTTTAGACATGTTCGACAGCATTGGTGATTGTGCCAATGTCGATCACTGGGTAAGCGAAAAGATGGCAGCAGGGCATCTTTTTATGGGCTTTGGCCACCGCATTTATCGCACCGATGATCCGCGCTCCTTGACTTTGAAAGGGGTAGCAGAAAGACAAGCTGGACCACGCATCGACCTGGCAAAAGCAACCGAGGCCGCAATTCTAAAAGCTCTAGCTGAAAAGCAACAAGCTAAAGCCATTGCTGAAAACAAACCAGTACGCACCCTGCGCGTTAATGTTGAGTTCTGGACAGCAGTAGTGCTAGAACACGTTGGCATTCCTCGCACGCTCTACAGTTCGACATTCTGCGCCAGTCGCATGATTGGCTGGGGCGAACATATCAGAGAGCAAACCAACAATAACAAGCTCTACCGCCCGCTCTCTTATTACACAGGCAAAAAACCTGTGTAGATCTCTATTTCATTGACTGGCAGAAATCGCTGCAGTGGAGACATCTATGTTCCTTTACCTAATTGCGGTGCTGCAGACCTTAGGGAAGTCTGTTGAAAGTTGCTGCAATGATACCTTTCGCTCATTTAGAGAGCGAAATTTTCGCATCTTTACCGTAGGCATGTTTATTTCCAGCATAGGCGGCTGGATGCAAGGCCTGGCGCTAAGCTGGCTTGTTTATCGCTTAACCGGCTCAGCCGCCGCCCTTGGAATAGTAATATTTGCCGGCAACCTACCCTTGCTCTTTCTGCTGTTCATCGGAGGCATAGCCGCTGATCGATACGATAAACGCAAAATACTGCTAGCTTGCAATACCATCGCCATGCTGCAAGCTCTCTTACTTAGCTATCTGCAGTTCAGCAATGAAGGCAGCCTTGGCTTGATTATTGCACTCTCAATCATACTGGGCTGCACCATCGCCTTTGAGGTACCAGCCAGGCAATCGCTGGTGCCTACTCTTATCAAAGATCAAGACCACCTTGCCAATGCCATTGGTTTATCGTCTGCGAGTTTTCACGTATCGCGCATGATTGGGCCAGCTCTTGGCGGGGCCATCATAGCGGCCTACGGAGAGCAGCTCTGCTTTGCCTTAAACGCCCTGAGCTTTGTTGCTGCGTTAATCAGCCTTTGCGCGCTGCGCCTACCGCAGAACTCAAACAGAAAAGTGCGAAAAAACGGGAGCGAAAAACGCATTGCAACAGCGGAGGCGAAAGCACAATTTTATGCCATTCTCAAAAGACCTGGAGTTTACACACTACTATTTCTAGCGGCCTTCGTCACCACGTGCGGCTTGCAATACACAGTGCTGATGCCAATTATTGCCTCCGAGCTATTGCACGGACAATCAGTGGCTTATGGCTTCCTCACTACGGCAGCAGGCGTAGGAGCATTAGTCGGATCACTTTCGATCGCCTACAGCGGCAACAAAAAAGGACGACGACGGCGAATTGGACAAGCCACCGTCATCCTCGCACTAGCACTGGTGCCTCTGGCATTTTCCCAATCAATGGCAATCTCAATGGCGGCCATTGTCGTGGCTGGTATCTGCCTTTCAATTCATTGGAATGGCGG
The DNA here is from genome assembly GCA_030917395.1 of Cyanobacteriota bacterium erpe_2018_sw_21hr_WHONDRS-SW48-000092_B_bin.40. Classification (GTDB taxonomy): domain Bacteria; phylum Cyanobacteriota; class Vampirovibrionia; order Obscuribacterales; family Obscuribacteraceae. Next base: position 177 of record JAUPUU010000189.1, on the reverse strand, counting down.
CAACTCTTTAATGCAGCAATGCGTAGAACCTTCATCAAGGGGCAAACTGATGGGTGTGTATACCACATGCACCCTAGGCCTAGCCCCATTTACGGCTCTTCTCGCGGGCTGGACAGCCGAGCAGTATGGCGTCACCATGGCGCTAGTTACTAGTGCGGCCGGAATGTTATGCGGTGC
>JAUPUU010000021.1 GCA_030917395.1 Cyanobacteriota bacterium erpe_2018_sw_21hr_WHONDRS-SW48-000092_B_bin.40 | reverse complement strand
GGGAAGCAGTCAGCAATGGCAGCGGTTGGCCCGAAGCCAAAAGCCTCGGCGTTGAGCAACAGCCGCGGCTTTGTCTGTTCAGTATTTTTCCTGGCCATAGATTAACCTTCCGAGTTTAGTTAGTTTTTCTGACCGGCGCAGGGCTGCTAACCGAGTCTGGTTGGTGAAACGAGGACGCTTGCTGGCGTGCATCAAGGCGTCGCGAACATTGCTGCCCAGGCCGCTCTCAAAGGCTTCCTGCCTTGCCTGGCAAGCACTCTCATCGCTCTGCCTTTGCGGGCCGAAGGCGATGTATGCCACTGTGCGCGTCTCTTCTGAAACGTTGCTGCTGTTGGCGTGGGTGGTGCGGCTGTCCCAAGAAATCAGATCACCAGCGCGCAGAGGGCAGAGCTGAGCCCCAGCGGTGAACTGGGCGGCGATGGCATGACCGAGGTCGAGTTCCACGTACTCACCCTGGTTTTTTGCCATTGAGCCGTAAACCGAGAAGCTGTCGCGGGAGCCGGGCACGCCGACGAAGGTGCCGCGCTCGGCTGGGCAGTCGGCTAGCGCCAGAACACCCTGTACAGTGCGGAAGTCGGGGTGCACATTGGGATTTTGGTCCACGTGCAAGGGCAGGGCTTTGCCATCGGCAAGACCTGGAAGCTTGATGCCAAGCCGGTCGAAGGTCGTCCACAGGTCTGCCCGGCCCCAGATCAGAACATAGTGCAGGTAGACGCGCACGCTCTGGCGGATGGCTGCAAGGGCCTGGTCATGGTAGATTTCGAAAAATCCACGAGAGATGATCGGGACAGAGGCTGGATCGACTGGAATGTTGTCCCAGGTTGAAGGCTTGCTCAGGTCGCAGGTGCCGTCGCTGAGGGCCAGCAGAAGCTCATGCATACGCGCCACGACTTCCTGGCATTGGCTCTGGCTGACGACGTTGGCGCCGACGACAATGCCATAACGATTCCATGAATCGACGAACTCTTTCTCTTGGGTGAGAGGGTCGAAGCCGATGACATAACCGTCCTGGTCGAGGGGAAGACGTGGGGCTGAGGCGGGCTTTGCGGTTGTGGCTAACTGTCGGCCATACTGGGCGTAGCGAGCGACCACTTTGGGATGGGCGCAACGCTTTTGCAGTTTGGCAATGAGGCGGGTCAGCAGCAGATCGAGCGGTTCTTCGCCTTTGTCGATGCGCTGAACCAGGTTGCGTATTGATTGGTCAATGATCCACATGTTTTTTTCTCACAGAGTTGTCGACCGATGGAGCTCCATCGACCTATGGTTAGGTTCAAGCTGTTGAGTGGCAGCTGGTAGACGTTGCCCTTTTAGCGTTCAATGGCCGTGAAGATTGAGAGAGTGCATCTCTTCTGGTGGTTCTTGCAAGGGCAGTTGTGGTGCTGGGCTAAGGCGGTAAATAAATCTCAGAAAATTGAAAGGTGATGTACTCAAACTACTTGGCTCTTTGACATCAATACAAGATCTCAGTAGTAAAGAGTTGCAAAGAGTTGAGGTCGATATTATGGAGAGTTTAGATGCGGGGCCGTAGTAGTGAAGCTAGCGGAGTTTCATGGGGTGGGGAAAAGGTAGCGGTTTCTGCCTCAATGGCCATGGGTTTGGAGTCCAACTATATAAGACAATAGTAGTAATGAAAAAGGAAAACAGGAAAAGAGCGTTAGCTCCTTCCCTGTTTTCCAAAAAGAGAAGTTCTCTTTTTAGTGTCTCGACTGCTTGTTACAGCTTCGAGAATTTCTTACAGCTTCGAGTACTGGCGCAGCACCTGGCCCAGAGTGCGAACAGCCACACCGGTAGCACCAGCCGCATCGACACCATGGTCGTAGCGACGGAAGCTCGTGCCAGCCACGTCCATGTGCACCCAGACCGTGCCATCCTTGATGAACTCGCGCAGGAACCAGCCAGCCGAGATAGCACCAGGACCGGTACCGCTGTTGTTGAGGTCAGCCATGACGCCCTTGTTGCAGTCCCTGTACTCATCGAAGAGCGGCAGTTCGTGCATCGGTTCGCCGGCTTCCTTCGAGCACTTCAGCACTTCGCGAGTGAAGCGCTCGCTATTGCCCATCACGCCCGAAATCTTGTCACCAAGCGCGGTTTCGACATCACCGGTGAGGGTGGCCACGTCGATCACCTGGTTGGCACCGCTGACGGTCTGGATGTAGTGCAGAGCATCAGCCAGCGTCAGGCGACCTTCGGCATCGGTATGACCGATTTCGACAGTCAGACCAGCCATGGTCTTGAGGATGTCGCCCTGGCGCATCGACTTGGCGTCTGTCAGATTTTCGCTGGCGGCAATCACTGCCCGCACCGAAATCTGCGGCTTCAGCACTGAGAGAATCGACATCACCTGCAACACAGCGGCAGCACCACCCATGTCGTTCTTCATGTCGAGCATGCCGTCGTAGTCTTTGGCGTTGAGGCCACCGGTATCGAAGGTGATGCCTTTGCCAACCAGACCGATCACCTGCTTGGTCAGACCGATTTCAGGGTCGTAGCTCATGGCGATGAAAGCCGGCGGGTTTTCCGAACCTCGATTGACAGCCAGAAGGCCGCCCATCTTGAGCTTCTTGATGCCTTCGATGTCGAGCACTTGGCACTGCACCAGGCCGCCAGAATCTTTGGCCACAGCGCGAGCCATGGTGGCAATCTTCATGGGCGTCATGATGTTCGAAGGTTCGTTCACCATGTTGCGGGCGCGATTGGTGGCATCACCCAGCAAGCGGCCCATGAGGATGCCCTTCTTGGCCGCAGCGAGAGTGCCAGCGGTGCAGAGCATCTTCAGCGACTTGAGGTGCGTGCGCGGGGCTTCGTTCTGCCACTCACGCGTCTTGCGGTGGTTGGGCTCGTAGTCGGCCAGAACGGAATACTCCGTCACGACCTGGGCGAACTGCTCGACGGTGAACCCTTGCAGGTCAACGTCAATCAGCGGGAAGATCAGGCGCTCGGAGCCGGCCACATCACGAGCGGTGGTGAACGCTTCAGCCAGAGCTGCGCGCAGACCGTTAAGGGTGAGCTTAGAGCGCGCGCCCAGGCTGACCAGAATGATTTTGTCCAGACCGTCGGTGGTGAGATCGGTGTCGATCACCTTGGTTTGGATGAACTTGGCTTGAAAGCCGTCCTGCTTGATACGACGCTTGATCAGACCGCTGGTCAGATCGTCAGCGGCGAGAGCCTGGCCGGAAAGCTTTTCACCAGAGAATACAACGAGAAGGAGGTTGGCGCGTTCTCCAGCTTTGACCCGCGTAATTGCCGAGTCAAGACGGCTGGACGTTGCCGAAATGATGAGAGACATGTTTGTTTTCCTCAAGCGCTAGGCTTATGGGCTTTGCGCATGTTTGAGTTTATTGGTGAGTGAAACCAGCATCAGACGGTAAGCAGGCTGACCTGCTCCGTGATGTTGGCGTAACCGCTTTCCGAATCGCCGACGAAAGTGGCGCAGGGTGTTCCGTCTTGCATATCAGACTGGAGCAGGGCGTCGACCTTGCCGTAATTCAAGAGTTCGGTATCGAGAAAGTTGAGAATGTGAACCTCGAGGTCTTGCGTCCGGGCGAGCGGGGCAGTGACATAGAGGCTCGGTGGAACACCTCCGGAGAGGTCCATATCGTTGGTACGGGCGATGACGCTATCACCGGTGGTACCAGGTGCGATGCGTTCCACCATGATCCAGACGAAGCGAGAATAGGTTGGTGTGGTGGACACCAAACGCATTCTTGTCGAGCTGAGGTTACCGGTAATTGCACTAAGCATATCGGCAACCGCAGCGCGCACAAAAGATTGGGCGTTGCTGTAGGTTGTTGACATAAAAATCTCCATGCAAGCGTCACCTGCCTAACCGCGAAACGCAAGCGTTAGGTATGTGCACAAGCAATAGGGGTTGGGGCGGAATTCGAATATTGGGGGGGGTGAGAGAGACCTATTCGATTTATGAAAGTAGAAGATGTCTTGAATGTAGTGATGAGAGCTAAACAGGATCAACTTCCACGCTCTCTAATAACTCTTAAAAGCACTAAACATTGTTAACAGACCGCTTTACATGCTCGCGTCAGCTCGCGCAGGTAAATTGTCAAGAGTTAAGCTCTGCTTTAGTCTTGGGGTTTGAAGATGCTTGCAGAGTAAGTGTTTTGTTGCACACTGACAACCTCTTTTGCGCTTCTCTTCTTGGTTCTCAAGCAATTCTCATAATCTGCTTTAGATACATGGCTTGACATCGCTTGATATCAAATGGCCATGCATCATAGGTTCCATAGGCACACCCAAACTCTTTCCCTTGCTCCAAAAAATATCCATCTAAAAGCGCACTAGTTCAACTTCTATATCACTTCTCCTTCACTCACCCTGGTGTGCTGCTCAGACTTCGTCTTGGTGAAATCGAGAATATAAGCGCTTCTTGATGGATACACTGTTCGGAAAAACAAGAATTGAAACACTCATTTTCTTCGCGTGCTTTTTTTGCGCGGGCTATGAGTAACACCATTTGGAATTGCCTTGTTGGCTCCAAGTGGTGATTTCGATCTGGGAAATTATCCGCAAGCATTGCTTGCTTAAAAAAACAAAGGAGATCCAGATGAGTCGTTCGTTGAAGCGGACCCCCATCACCGGCATGACTGATGCTGATTCGGAAAAGAATGACAGACGTTTGGCCAACCGCAAGTTGCGGCGCAGCACTCGTCAAATTCTTTCCCTGTTCGGCGTCGATTGTGACACCACTTCCCTGCCCACCATTCGTCAAGTCAGCGATGTTGGCCTGTTCGGCAAAGGTGGCAAGCAGTGGCTCGAGGACCCCGACATAAAGGATCTTATGAAGTAGCGATTGTGAATAATCGGTGGTTAGTGTCCAAGTGAAATAGTCTTGCAGTACTAACTTTCGATTCTTCAGCAACCTTAATCAGGGGGGAGGGTAACAGGGCTCAGGCTCTGAATCTTCCCCCCGTTTCTCTCTTGGTGTTCCGCGCTCCAAAATTTTTTTGGATTTATATACTATAGCGTATAGGTGTAAATAGCCTAGTTGGAGACTTTGTCTGTATCATGCTCTTGTAAGTCTGGAGCTCTCGCATTATTAGGTCCTGTCTCTATTTACTTGTGGCTATAGTCACTTCTTTGTCCATAGGCAGTGGCTTCGGACAATTCCATCTTTGGCTGGATTTGCTTAGCCACTTTAAGCTTGTCTACATTGCGCTCCTGCTTGTGCTCTTAGTCGGATTATTGTTTTTGCGCTGTCATAAGGCCGGTGCCATTACATTTGCCTTGCTTTTATTGACGAGCCGGCCGGTATTTAGTATGTACTGCCCGCTAGTGAATTCGGTCCGAAATGACGAGGGCAAGCTGGTTTTGGGTTTGCCTCAAGTACGAATGAGAATTTTGCAGATCAATCCGCAGGCAGACAAAAATCATCAGGTTTCTCCTGCTATCGGCTATGTCCGAGAATTGCAGCCAGAAGTTTTTGTTGTCACTGAACTATCAGATCAATGGAAAGAAGCATTGGTGGCTGAATTTGGCGACTATCCATACCGTGTTGTTGCTGGCAAATACAATTCTGGTATTGCTTTGTTTAGCAAGTTTCCAGTCTTGGAGCAAGAAGTTGTCTATTTCCCAGGTGATCCAGTTGAACATCCACAGATTCGTTGTCGCCTTAAGACCATTGCAGGAGACATCAAATGCATCGTTGCTCATCCAACGGTTCCTAAGAAAATGGTGGCAAGTCGCAATGCCGAACTGCTAGGCCTAGGCGAAACTGCTGCGAGAGCTGGTTCCCCGTGCTTGGTTCTTGGTGATCTCAATTGCAGCCCCTGGTCGTACTATTTTACTCGTATGCTTGAGGCGGGAAAGCTCATTGATTCAGAGCAAGGTTTCGGACCACAGCCATCTTGGTCAACTGAGTTGTTGATTCCCTTTGTACCTATCGATCATTTTCTTGTCAGCAAAGATGTCGTGGTTTTGAATCGGGTTGTTGGTCCGAACATTGGATCTGACCATTTACCTTTGTATGTCGATTTGCTTGTTCGCAGTTTAGTCACTAAGCCGTAACAACTCGTTCCTATATTGAGAGCACAGAGAACCCCCCTCTCAACTCAGGTAGGAAAAGAAATGTTAGATTCAAACCATTTACCAACTGATCGCACTGCTCCAGCTGCCCTTAGCGGTAACAGTGCTGGTGTGCAGCGTGAATTGCTAGAGCAATATAGAATTCCTGCTCGTAGCAATGGAGCTTGCTCGCTCAATGATGCTTGCTCACCCTTTAAGCCCGATTATGAGCGTAGAACTGAGTCTGGTCGTGCCTGGGACAAAGAAGCAAAGAAACAGCAAGGTAGCGGATTTGAAGTCGGCCCCGATGGCAAATATGAAGTGAAGCCAGGAGATAGCCTCTGGGGCATAGCTGAGCGGGCCATTAAAAAAGAAGGCGGCAAGTCTTCGCCAGCTGAAGTGCAGAAGCGTGTCAAAGAGCTGGTCGAGGCTAACAAAGAAAACTTACCAGGGCTTGATTGCAATCCTCATTTATTGAAGCGCGGTGGAAAACTGAATATTCCAGGGCGGACCAATCAGGAACAGCCGTCAGAAAAACCAGCAGAAAATCCAACACCAGGTAACGCCGCCAAGCCGTCAGAAAAACCAGCAGAAAATCTGACACCAGGGAACGCCGCCAAGCCGTCAGAAAAACCAGCAGAAAATCTGACACCAGGGAACGCTGCAAAACCTTCTGATAGCATCTCAGACAAACCCAGCGACAAACCGGGTGAGGCTGTTCGACCTGCTGATGTCTGTAAGCCCTCCGATATCTACAAAGACATGGCTAAGTTTCCCGAGCTCAGCCCCAAAGAATATTTCACTGCTTGCCGCATCAGCAAGGCTGTCATTGACGGTGATGCCGAAGCATTGAAGAGAGCCATGAGTGATTTTCCCGCTAACAAAGAATCTGGTGAGCGAGTTGCCCGCGCTCTCAATGAGACCTTCAGAGACCAGGGAATAGTGGTGGACTATAACCAGTACAACTTCTTCCGTGCCTCTACTCCTGATAAGCAAGAGACAGCTAGTTCTTTCCGTATCTACCATCGCGGAGCTGAGCGCTATTTAGAAGTTGGCAAAGACAATGTTGGCATGGGTGGACCGGTGCGCCAGGGACCTGGTGGCTCTATCGATTATGGAACGGTAGCCTATCACGGCGAAACTCAACGCAAAGCAACTATTGATGATCTCTCGGCAGCAATGAGACGCCGTTATTGTCCGTAAAATTTTCGTCCTTCAGCGAGCGTGATAAATAGCCTCTGTGTTTTTGAAGCCAATGCTATTTTCGCGTTTTCTGACAATTCTGTTTTTCTCGAGGGGGAGGAAGAGGTGTGGTTGCTAAATGCCAACCACACCTCTTCCGTTCGTGTGTGTATATCCGATCGACTTACTTTCGCTGTGCGGCGATTTTGCCTCAGAACGGCCAGTGGCTGCCTAGTGCTAGCTTCGCCAAGGGGTAGCCAAATTAGAGATTTGCAGGGATAACTAGCGTGTCTTTCAATTATTAAGACGACCGCTCAGCCTCACGGGATGAGCAATTACTCGCCTGGGTTGACCTTTGACAACCCGGATGGTTAGCGCCAACTGCGTCGATTTAATAATCTAGCTTGGCAAGCTTAAGGAATACTACTTTACATCAATCTGTAATATCCGCCTTGGCCGGCCGCTTATTCGTAGGTTTTGAGTTCCACAACTCTTCCGTTCGCAACCAAGCAAACTACTCGAAAAACCACCCCTGTTCATCACCTTCGATTTTTCACCGTCCCCACAAAGGATGCGTGTCTGATCGCGTCAGTTGATGTTCTGTTTTTCAATCATGAGTGGCTAGCTGGTCAATTCTGGAAGAGACGGTATCTAAATGTGCAATCGCGTCAGTGTTGCGAACCACAGGCTCCATTGCACGTTCATTCACGAAAACACCAAAGGACAATTCTATGGACATCATGCTGTCACTGCTTCCCTGGGTTCCGGCCGTCATCGGCCTTCTCGCCCTCGGCTTTCTGGCCACACGTTTCATCGTCAACGTCGGCCCGACCGAAATCGCCATCACTGAACGCCGCTACCTCGGCAAGAAACTGCCTTCCAACCGCGCTTT
>JAUPUU010000188.1 GCA_030917395.1 Cyanobacteriota bacterium erpe_2018_sw_21hr_WHONDRS-SW48-000092_B_bin.40 | reverse complement strand
CCAGCGCTTTTTCCTGAGGCGGCTAAACAGATGGAATTAGAAAATTTCGGTATCGATAATAGCTATGCCTTGATGGGCGAGGGTTTCAGTCGGGCCGTTAAAATCAATACACCTAAGGGTTTTTATTCCAAACCATCAGCCAGCCTTGACGACATTAACAATACGCTAAATCGCAATGACTTGACTGCCAATGAGAGACTTGGTCTCGGTATGCTGCAGACTCAGTTTGACTATCTCAAGAATGCTGAAGATGGAACTGTTCACTTAGCTGATCTTGACCGTGGTAAGTCACAGCGCTATCAAGAAATTGATGCGAAGTACAGCCAGGCACCAGTAGCTGCTAGCGCTGACGCTAATGCTTTGCCTAGTTTTGAGCCTAATTCTGAGCCTAATTTAGAGACTAATACTGAGTTTGATCCTTATGCTGGTATCTTGCCTGTAGCAACTGATGGCGCTACCACTCCAGAGGAACCCGTGCCGGCTGAGTTGGCAGATCAGCTGAAAGCAGAGCAAGACCAAATTGATTCGAGCTTCGAGATGATTGGTTCTGCCTATCTCAAGGCTTCCCAACATGAGTCTGTTGATGGTTCTTATTCCAGTTCATCGATTAACCATGATGACATTGTTGCCGCGCTTGGTCGCACCGATTTAACAGACGTTGAGCGGCAAGGTTTGCAAATACTTGATCAGTACTATTATCTTTTCAAAAATCCTGATACCGGAGTAATTACGAGCCAAGATTTGGTTCAGTATCGCCAAGCTTGGATGGAAGAAGCTACAGATGGACTGATTCATCCAGCGGAAGACTACACCGATTTTACTCCGGAACTGCCAGCTGAGATGCCAGCTTCTGTTCCTTCTGAGGTTCCTGCTGATGTTCCTGCAGCAAGCACTGAGGCACCGGCTGAGGAAATGCCTATGTCGTTTCTTGCTCCCTTCTTCAATACAAGCAGTATCTACGAAGATGATGACTCGATGGCGGCTTAGTTAAAAGACTTTTTTCAAGAACTTGGTGGTTTCTTTTAGCCCTTTCTTGGTGCCGCCAACGGTGACGTCTACGCCTTTCTTTACTCCGCCAACTGTCACCTTGGTGCCCTTCTTAACTCCACCTACTGTTACTTTTGTTGCTTTCTTCACGCCACCAGTGACGTAGCCTTCAGCGCTCGCTGGTTGTGGTGCAAAAAGAGCTATGACTGACAGAAGCGAGATGAAGCTAGCAATAGTGCGTGATGTCATAGAAGTTCTATTCCTCAAGTGAAGTATCATAAATACAAGTACCATACTCTATTCGTTTAAAAGCCGCTATCGCCACCAGCAGAAGTATCACGTGCTCCATATTGGGCTTCACCGTAATTGCTTGCAGTTGAGGCATAGTTGGCATCGACCATATTGCCTTGGGGCTGCGAGACGGCTTGACCGTAGCTGGCCGGTGTTGCTGCCATTCGCTCTTGGGGATATTGGGCTGGCGGTGAATTAGATTGGGGCATCATCGGGTTATAGGGTAATCTTTCATTCAAATGAATTTTGATATTGGCTACAACTTGCAGCCGACCACCCGGTAGATTATTGGCATAAAAAGTATGTTGAGTTTTGCCGACAAAATAGCGACCACCCTCAAAGCCGTGTTCCGATTCAATTACGCCTTCATAAACATCGCTGGATGTGCGGTATGTGCCGTTTGGGTTTTGATAAATTACATTGCCACGCATCATAATATTGTCGCGGATATCGGCCGGGACAGGGCACCACTGCATCCACTGGGCGTTCATTCCTTGAACACTAACTTGAATGTGCTGGCGGCCAAAGAGCCAGGGGCCAGAGTAAGATTTGGCGGCGGCGTTCAAGTCGTAATAGTGTTTGCCTGTTGATGCATCAGCGCGCAAAAGAGTGTCTGTTGATTTTGCGTAAATTGCTTCTTGCTGACGAGGCAATTCTACATAGTTATCGTCTTTGACTTCAGCAGTCAGTTGCATAGTTCTGACTCCTTTTATTATTGATTTGCATGATGAGCTTTGGTGGGCCCAAAGACATTTAAGTGTTTGCGCGCCATGGCGTCGGCTGCGCTTTCTTGCTTCAATTCTTTGAGCAAATCTGAGTATGCTCTCGGTAGTTCGTATAGCTGTCGCCGATCGCTAGCAGAGAGAGCCTCATAGGTGGGAAGAATCTCTTTGAGCATCTGTTCTGCTTCGACGCCCCGTTTATGTCGCTTGAGGAAGTGCGCATACTCAAGGGTGCATTCAACCAATTTGATTTTGGCATTGCGGTGATTTTCAGTGGCGGCACCAACGGCATCTTTGTAGAGTTTTTCAGCTTCTTCTACGTTGCCGGTGTGATCCAGGCTACGAGCCAAGTTTAGTTGGTGCACATAGGTGTCGGGATGGCGATCGCCTTTCAACTTTGTATGAATTTGCAGAGCCTTTTTGTAGGCATCAATGGCTTCAGCGTGTTGGTTTTCTTCTCCGTAGCACAGGCCCAGATAATGGTAAGCCTTGACTCTACCTTGAGCGTCATCCAACTTTGTATAGACCGCTAGTGATTGTTTGAAGTATTCAATTGCTTCTTTGTTGTAGTTGTGTTGGTAGTACATGGCAGCAATGTTGAAAAGATCTTGGGCTGTTTCTTTGTGATCTAACCCGTATGCTTTTTTGTCTATTTCTAGCGCTTCTAGATATAGGACCTTGGCTTCATCTAGCCGCTTCATTTCGCCATAGAGATTGGCCAAATTTGTCAGTGTTATGGCCAGTGATGTTGCACTTTTAGCTTGTCGTTTGGTTTCGATTACTTGTTTGTATATCTTTTCAGCTTCAAGGTCGTGACCTGATTTGTGCTCAATCAGGGCCAGGTTGCCTTGTGTTTCTGCGGTTTTTTCGCTGCTTTTTCCTAGCGCTTTCTCTCTAATAGCCAGAGCTTTGAGCAGGCTCGACCGCGCCTCGTCATAGCGCTGCTGCTTCATGTACAGGTGAGTCATCTGGTTAAGGGTTTCGGCCAGATTGAGCGAATTGTCTTTCTCGGACAGGGCGATGGCCTCTTGCCATTGTTTTTCAGCTTCGCTGTAGTTTCCGGCAATAAAGCTGGTCTCAGCCTGCTCCTCTTTGCTTTTCCAGTCAGTTGCTGTGTTAGCTGTATCAGTCTTGGTTTCAATTT
>JAUPUU010000187.1 GCA_030917395.1 Cyanobacteriota bacterium erpe_2018_sw_21hr_WHONDRS-SW48-000092_B_bin.40 | reverse complement strand
TGGCTCAATATCATCTAAGGCTAAACTGAGATCTTGCACTTCGCCGCCGGCTAGCTTCACCGGCTGAGTGTGGGAGAGCATCTCTTTAGCGGAAGTAGTGATATGCCAGTTGCCTGGCTCTATGTTGTTGAAGTGAAAGAGACCATTAGCATCTGATTCGGTTTCAAAACGTTTATGCTCATTGCCATCTTGAGTTAAGACGACTTGAGCGTCGGCAATCGGTCGCTTTCCTTCAGACGAAAGCACCTTGCCGGTGATCGAAGCCGTATTAATAGACTGCCCACTAACAGCCTTAACAGCATTCTCAACTTTAGCTTGGGCGGCGGCCTCGCGCTTCTCCAACAGGTCTTTGACTGAATCAGACTGAGCCCAGGCGCGACCGCCTGTGAGGGCTAGAGAAAAGGCACAGAAAAGACCTAGGGTCAGTCTTCGCCCACTGTTACTGGTACTGAAGCTGCACGAGCTAATACTTCCGGGTGACAAAATGGATACCGCCGTTTTCAAAACGGAAACCGTTTCCATTTTCTGAAAATGTTAGCAGCAATACAGATAAATGGAAATGGTTTCCGTTATAATTTTCCTCATGAACTCAAAATCCAACCACTTTGCAGCGGCATTAGCTGTGCTTCTTGCTAACTTGCTAGCCATAGCGCCAATTGGCAGCCTGGGCACCCCTGCCCTTGCGGATACCTTTAAGCTTGGCACCCAAGAGTCCAACCACCTAATTCCAGCCGAGCCCATTGACTGCCCGCAGCCAGTTATTACCGAAGAAATGCTAGAGCAAGGCATCAAAACTAACTGCACAGCTAAATTTGCCATCGCTCCCACAGGCAAGTCGACAGTAGAACTTCTCTCATCAACTGGCTCAAGTGAAGTCGATGAGCTGACTCTAGTCACCCTTCGCACCTGGCGCTTCCGTCCAGCCAGCTTAAGTGGTTCGCCAGTCGCCTCGGTGCGCAAAATCAAAGTCGAATTCGAAGTCGAATAATGTTCGTCAACGAATATTGTGTAGCACTGACTCTCGCACTAATTCCTGGTTTTTTAGCAGGCTTTGTCTTCTGGCCAAGGTTCGGTATAAAGTTCAAGAACCATCAAGTTGGGCTCGTGCTTTTGTACTCTTTCTTCAGTACGCTAATGGCCGTGGCAACAATGATAATTGCCTTCATCGTCTTAGTCTCACTCACCGTAGGTCAGGTGAGCAGCCCAACTGGAGCAGACGCAAGCACTGTAATAATTACTGCAATTACCGCATTAACAGTCCTTTTTGTTCTTACACGGTTCAACGTTTCACTTCTAGCCATCTTTGCTTTTCGTTTTCCCAATAGTTTCGAGCTTCCCTCCCAGAAGCGCTCTATAACGATGGCTGCAGCCACTGTAGCGCTACTTCAAATTATCCTGAGCTGGGTAGCACCGACACTATGCTCACTGCAAAGCCCTGAAGACTCACCTTCACAGCACGCTGATCCCCTGACGCCAGAGCGAATCAAAGAAATAGATCGACAACGCGAAAGCGATCGAAGATTCTTCAAAAGTAATTAGATTGCCTCTACATTCAATACCGCAGACAAAAAGTGAAGGCAAGATTGTTGCAAACTTGTTGCAGATTTCACCGATTCGAGATCATGAAAAACACTGAATACAAGCCACTCTTAGCCATACATAGTTAGTGCTAGCGGTGCATAACTGGTTCTTCAAATTTAGGACAAAAAAAGATCTACATCAGACGAAATGAGCTTGCTTAGAAGACATCGTCATGACTAGTTTTAATTGTCACCGTTTTCAAAACAAAACCAAAGAGCAACAAACAAGACCACAGAGTCAGACCAGCGAATCGTCAATTGATAGCAAGAGCACGTTGCTCTTGATACGAACTCGCCGTGACCTACGCGTAACTTACCGTACCCTACCATCGAAGAAGAAAGAGGAACCTCCAATGGCTCGCGTTAACGAAGAAGAACAAATTGCCGAACGGTTTAGGATGAACTCTCTGCTCAACAGCGGCATGCATCTACTAACTTTCATGAGCACAACTCTGGCAGCCGCCAGTCTGCTCAGCTACAGCAAGCAGACCTACAATGCAAGCACCACAGCAATGATAGCTTTGGGCATCGGCTCTTGCCTGCTGGCTATGGCAGTGAGCTGGGCCGCCTACTACCTCTATCGGGCAGAGAGCGACCAGGAATTCAATTACCCCAGCAAGCAAAGCAAGCTCTTTGCCTTGAACGGCCTGGTTGGGGCAGCCCTTGGTTGCAGTGTCGTGCTTACTTGCCTTTGACACTTGAGGAGTGGCAACCGTTGCCTCTCCCAATTTCCAATTCTGACACCATAAGAAAATCACTAAGACAGGAACAAAACTATGACAGGCTCAAAAGCCCTGGCATACTGGACAACAACGACCATAGTGCTACTGGCACTGACTATCAGCGCTACCATTTGGCAGCGCAAACGTGACCAGCGCGATCTGGACACAGCCGCTCAAGTAGAGCGTCTGCAACATCAACCGCAGAGCATCACCGTGCAACTGCGGCCAGCTCAGTCAGAGGAAACTCTAAGGCTGATCGAGCTAGATCAACAAAAGCGTCCACAACGCATCCGCATTGACTGGAACAACGGCCTGACATGCCTGGTGCACTGCGACGCCAATGGCCGTCCGCAGCAAGCGCTCATCTACCAGCAGAGCAAAGACAGCGACAATTCAATCAGCTCCGAATTATCGAAAGACATTGCCGCTGGGCTTTCTGGTCGGGCCGTTGTGAGGAAAACCAACTTCGACAAAGATGGCCTCACGATCAAGGAAGAAACTGTTTTAGACGCCGACCAGACAATCAGAGAAACAGCCACCCGCCTTAAAAGCGGAGACCTAGTGGTAAACGTTTACGGACCATCAAGCAACCTTGAGGCCATCAGAACATACGCTCACAAGAACGGAGAACTGATTGGAGAAAAAGTTTTCGATGGTCAAGGCCGACTGCAGTCGAGCCTAACCAAAGAAGGGACTAAGCGTGTTCGCCGCGATCTCTTCGGCAAAAGTGGCGGACGCACAATCTCTTTTGTCTACGAGGGCGACCGCGTAGAGACAGTGATTATCTGGCAAAGTGGTGGTGATCTAATTTCCGAAACTGTCAAAAATGAGTATTCACGCACGACAAGAACAGTTTACGAAAATGGAAAGCCTGTCTACGAATGCCAGAAGTCGTACAACGAAAGCATGGTAGTCACTCACTACGACAGTGCCGGCGATAAAAGCTGCAAGCAAGAGTGGAAGAACCTCCCCAAAGACTTGCCAGCCGACCAACAAGGCCTTGTCAGCGAGGGCTACTATCTAGCTGAAGTCGAGGAGCTGAGAGCAGACGCTGCTGGCAATCGACGAGTAATCGCCTTTTATCCAGGAGGAAAGATTCTCAAGTCTGTACGCACTTTCAAGTCGCCTGGCTGGCTGCCGCTCACCGACAAGACTTACAAAGTCGATGGCACTCTCGAGTCTTACATTAGCCAAGGCGACAACGGCTCCTACGAATCTACAGACCTCTATTTAACCCTCAGCGATGAGGCTAAAGCAGTGCTTGCCAAAGACGACCCCGATGCTGCTTTTGGCGAAGCACTGAAAAAAATTGTTTCTCTCAAACCAAGTCCCACTATCGAATCTTTCAACCCACCGGCAAGAGGATTGGGCCGCAGCCCATTTCTTAAGCTGGACTGAACAGGAGAACGAAGATATGAGTGACGGTCATTTGCCATCAGCCCAAGAGATTCTGCATGACTCCGCCCTGTTCCAGCGCTGGCGAGGCCCTTTCGGAGCCGTGCCAGTGCAGTTCGTTGGCGAACTGAAGCAAGGGCAGTACGTCTACTTCCGCGCTCGCGGAAGCAAGCTTGCCATGCAAATCGCCAGCAGCGAAGAGCATTGGCAAAACAGCGACTATCTGGCAACGTTCGAAGAACCATACTTCGACCCTGAAAGTGGCCCGCTGCAAGCAGGACTTTGCCCCGCCGACTTCTGCGCCAACAAGATTGTTGCCTGGGTGAAATGCTTCATCCAAACGCTGTGATTGAGCTAACCTAAAGACAAGAACGACAAACCGGAGTGGGCAAATGCCCACTCCGGTTGCTTCTTAGCAATTTTCTCGCCGTTTAATTAAAGGCCCTAGATCAACTACTGAATATAATACTAAGCAAATCGCTTAGTCATACCGATGCAGGGAATGGCCACACCATTGCGCTCTTCGCTTTTGAGGCCGC
>JAUPUU010000186.1 GCA_030917395.1 Cyanobacteriota bacterium erpe_2018_sw_21hr_WHONDRS-SW48-000092_B_bin.40 | reverse complement strand
TCTACTACTCTAATAGCTAACGCCGCTGACCGACGCCGCCGCGAGTTCTCACCGAACCCGGGGCATCGACTTGCATAGCTAATAAGCTAATAAGCGCAACAAGACTGTCATCCCTGGGTTAGTCACCCGGGGATTTTTTTTGCTTTAGCCCATCAAGTTCAGCTCAGACCTACCGACTAACAACCTACCGACCATCTGGCTTACGGTTCCCTACCCACAATAGTTTGCCCATAGCCAACCGCTCAACTCACTGTTAAAGGAAAGACAAATGACCCTAACTGCTCAAAACGAGACCGAAACAATGAAGAAAGGCGCAGCAATCAATACAGCAAAAGTAACTGCTAAATCTGGTAAGCCTCAGCGTATGGCTAATCCCGAGGGCGTTTCTCCTCTGGCTTTTGTCCTCGATGAGCACAGCATGCGCGGCAAAGACATTATTGGTATTGAGCAACTCAGTGCTACGGAATTACTGTTGATTCTTGATGTGGCAGCCAAGCTCAAGGCAAATAAGTTTGACGCCACCCAGACTCTTTTTGCTAAAGGTCAAACGTTGACCATGCTGTTCGAGAAGCCTTCATTGCGCACTAGAGTGACATTTGAGGCTGGAATGACCCAGCTAGGCGGCCATGCCATCAATATTGAAACCAAGCTTGGAGAGCGCGAGACAATTGCCGATGTGGGCAAGAACCTTGAGCGCTGGGTTGACGGTGTTATGGCACGCACCTTTGAGCATTCCACCGTTGTGGCTCTGGCAGCCAATGCTAATGTTCCGGTCATCAATGGCTTGTCTGATAAAGAGCATCCTTGCCAGGCCCTGGCTGATTTCCAAACACTGATCGAGCACAAAGGTATCAAAGGTCTCAAAGATATAAAACTGTCCTATGTCGGTGATTCCAACAATGTTTCTAACTCTCTTTTGCTCTTAGCAGCTACTCTTGGTGTTGATTTCTCCATGGGTTGTCCTCACAAATATGAGCCACAGGCCTCAATTTGGATGAAAGCATTGGAGTTAGCCAAAATTTCTGGCGCTGAGATAACTCTTTCAAATGATCCTTGTGAAGCAGTCGCCAATGCTGATGCTGTCTATACAGATGTGTGGACATCAATGGGCCAAGAGGCTGAGGCCAAAGAGCGTGAAAAGATATTTGCCCCTTATCAGCTTAATGCCGAGCTGATGAAGCACGCCAAGCCCGATGCCATTGTCATGCATTGCCTGCCTGCCCATCGCGGTTTGGAGATTACAGATGAAGTTATTGATGGTCCAAACTCAGTAGTTTTTGACCAGGCCGAAAACAGATTGCACGCTCAGAAAGCGATTTTGGCTCTGGTTCTTTAGAAACAATCAGAGATTCAAAATCCACATTCAGCCAAACCTAAAGTCAAACTCAAATTCACACTAACCTACAGATACTCGGGAGAACCCAATGAAGAAAATTTTGCTAGCTTATTCCGGCGGACTAGACACTTCCTGCATTTTGACCTGGCTCAAAGAGAAGTACAATGTGCCGGTGGTGGCCTACTGCGCTAACGTTGGTCAAGAAGAAGACTTCGACGCTGTGCACGAAAAAGCTCTGAAGACCGGTGCTGAAAAGTGCATTATTGATGACCTCAAGGCTGAGTTTGTCAAAGACTTTATCTTCCCATCTATTCAAGCCAACGCTGTCTATGAGGCAGTTTACTTGTTGGGCACATCCCTTGCTCGTCCATGTATTGCTAAAGGCATGGTTGAAGCTGCATTGCGTGAAGGATGCGATTACATTGCCCACGGCGCCACTGGTAAAGGTAATGATCAAGTGCGTTTTGAGCTAGCGGTGAAGTCCTTGGCTCCGCAGTTGGGTGTAATTGCCCCCTGGCGTGAGTGGGAGTATCAAAGCCGTACAGATTTGTTTGCCTACGCTGAGAAGCATGGTATTCCTTTGCCAATCACCAAAGAAAAACCCTATTCCATGGATGCCAATTTGATGCACATTAGCTATGAGGGTGGCATTCTAGAAGACCCATGGCAAGAGGCTCCTGAAAACATTTATCTCTGGACTAAGAACCCTGAAGAAGCTCCAGATAAGCCTCAGTTTGTTGAAATTGAATTTGAGCAGGGTGTGCCAGTGGCTATTGATGGTGAGAAATTAGGGCCAGTTGAACTTGTTGAGAAGGCCAATGAAATTGCTGCAGCTCATGGCGTCGGCCGTATTGATTTAGTCGAGAATCGCTTCATTGGTATTAAGTCGAGAGGCGTGTATGAAACCCCTGGTGTAACTATTCTCTTGCAAGCTCACCAGGCCGTTGAATCGCTCACTCTCGATAAAGAAGTGGCACACTTGAAGCAGTCGTTGGTGAGCAAAATTGCTGAGCTGACATACAACGGTTTTTGGTTTGCTCCAGAGGCTCAACTTCTGCATAACTTCATCAAAGAATCACAAACCTGCGTTACTGGTGTTGCCAAAATCAAGCTCTACAAGGGTAACTCAATGGTTGTGGCAAGAAAGTCGGAACAATCTCTCTACAGCGAAAAGATGACAAGCTTCGAGAATATGTCGAGCTTCAACCCCGCTGATTCTGGCGGTTTCATCAATATCAACGGTCTTAGACTCTCTGCCTGGAGCCAGAAAAATGCAAGTATTAAGAAAAGCGTTCACGCAACAGCTTGATCAATCGGTTACTGCTTTTGTCAATTCAGTTGATGCCGATGAGGCTTTGGTTGAAGTTGATATTCAAGGCAGTATCGCCCACGCCACTATGTTGTGCCAGCAGGGTCTCCTCACGGAGACCCAGGGCACAAGCATCGTTGCTGGGTTGAAGGCGATTTTGACCGAGTATCAAGAGGGCAAGTTTACGCTCAATCCTGTTTTTGAAGACGTTCATATGAATGTCGAGAAACGCCTTGAGCAGCTCATTGGTCAAGATGCTCTGCGCTTGCACACGGCTCGCAGTAGAAATGATCAAGTGGCTCTTGATCTCAGGCTCTTTGTGCTTGGTCAAATTGCTTTGCATAAAACTCAAATTACTGTGCTGAAGTCGGCAATAGCTAAATGCGCCCTTGCTAACATTGAGGCCGTAATGCCTGGCTATACCCATTTGCAAAGAGCGCAGCCAGTGCTTTTCGCTCACGCTATGCACGCTTTTATGGAAATGCTTGAGCGCGATTTTGGTCGCTTTTGCGATCTAGAAAAGCGCACGGCTGTCTCGCCTCTTGGGGCTGGAGCCCAGGCTGGCACTGGTTTGCCTATTGATCCACATTTGAGTGCTAAGCTGCTGGGGCTGCCGACTTGCTTCAATAATTCGATTGATGCTGTAAGTGATCGCGATTTCGTTGCTGAGTATTTATTTGCAGCATCGATGTGCTCTGTGCACTTGAGTCAGATGGCTGAGACTTTCGTTATTTGGGCCACTAGAGAATTTGGCTTTGTTACTTTCAGCGATGCGGTAACCACTGCGTCAAGTCTGATGCCACAGAAGAAGAATCCTGACCCAGTCGAGATTGTGCGTGGTAAAGCTGGTGGGATGATGGGTGAGTTGATCAATGTTCTCTCTACTCTGAAAGGTTTACCTTTAGGCTATAACCGTGATTTGCAGGAGACAAAACCGCCAGCAATTAAGGTTAGCAAAGAACTAAGCGGATGCTTGAACGTCATGGCCGTGGCCGTCAATAGCATGACTGTTAACACTGCGACGACACTCAAGGCCGCTTCTGATCCCGACATGATCACAACTGATCTGGTTGAGTATCTAGTCAATAAATCGGTGCCTTTTCGTAAAGCCCACGAAGAAGTGTCGGCTCTCGTGGCTTTCGCCCGCGAGAAAAATGTCGCTCTTTCGACTTTGACATTGGTGGAGATGCAGAGCTTCAGTACAGAGTACGATAGCGACGCTCTAGCGCTGTTTGATCCGGTTGTATCGGTTAACGCCAAGACTTCTCACGGCAGCACCGGTACGGCTAAGGTGAAGGCGGTGGCAGAAAGTCTCGACTAGTTTTGAGGTTTGGTTTTGGCCGTTTCTGGATTTCAGCAAGAGTTCGGGCTTTGGTGATGGGTTTAGTCCCAGAAGACTGCGCATGGACTGGTTTCGTGAATTAGTCTGTCCCCTGTAATTAGTGGGCAGTCGATTCGAAGAGCCATAGCCACTATCAATACGTCAAATGGGTCTTTGCTGAATAGCAGGTTGTGAGAGCGGATTATATCCTCGGTTTCAATATCGACAATTGATATTGCTTTTGCAAAGAATTGCTCTTGAACGTATTCTTCAAGTGGAATTGCCGTTTTAACCGTCCCAGCTTTTATGAGTAGTGAGAGTTCCCAGAGCACCACTGCCGGAATGAAAATTGCGGAGCGTCCGGACACGGCGCTGTCAAATGCTTTCTTGACTTTGTTTGGCAACTTGCGAAATTGCGCTGTTATGTAATACACCAGTGGGTGCGTGTCGGTAACAAGTAATGGCGCAGTCATAGTTCTTTCGTGGACCTAGCAATTGAATCAAGAACAGATTGAGTAATTTTATTGCTTGCTTCTTCTAAATCACCGACAAGCACGGCGGAGCCCGCTAGCTGACGCTTCGGCTTGAAGGGTTGATTTGATTGGGCTAGAAGCCAGAGATAGTCTTTGTAACCAAGCATGACCGCAGCTACTTTTCCGTAGTCTGTTACTTCAACAACACCACCAATTTTGGAGAGTGACTCAACGAGTGGAGCAAACTGCTCACGTGCCTGCGTCTTGCCGAGCTTCTTAAGGTTTTTTTTGTGCGCGATATCTGTCATTGAATCACCAAGGTTGTACATAAAACACTGTACAATCTTGAATTGGCCTTGTAAAGGGAGGGTGCTAGGGGCCAGTTACCTGGAGGGTTGCGTTGCTATGGTGATAGCAAGGGCGATTTTGGGGAAATTTTTTTCAATTGAACTTTTTCCCAGCTCATGACGTATTACCTATTATGGGTCTTTTCTGATCGAGGACGCTCTGTGGAGGTAATACGTTGGTGAACAAGGTGAATGCAAGTACTGGTCTGGGGAAGGCAACCTTGGCAAGCAGGGCCCCGTCTACAAAGGCTTTCTCTATTAGATACTTGGCGCTGTTTGTGGCTTTGACATTGCTGTTAGGAATGATTGCAATTGAGCCAGCAGAAGCCAGACGGGGCGGTCATCGTGGCATTGGTGGTAGGGTTGGGGGCCGCAGTGTGATGCGGGGCGCTGGTCGCATG